>NZ_KI911783.1:2364649-2679213 GCF_000515415.1 Bradyrhizobium sp. WSM1417 | reverse complement strand
GACTGTTAAGGCAGAAGGTCATCTCAGCCTCGAAGGCCACGAGCTTCACGATAACCGTACGGACCAACATCGCGTCGCCAGCTGTGTTACCGCGTATCTGGCTTCCGGCATCGGCGACGAAACTTTCGATTGCGATATGCGCAGCGTCGGGAAGCAACTTTCCGAACGATTTCTGAAACTTTTCGATGCTATCCAGGATGTCTACACAATGACGCTGCAGGTCCTTGTCCGCGCCGTGAGCCGACTTGCCGCTACCTGCTAAGAAACCAGCATGCACCAGAGCCGCCTTCTCAATCCCGCGAATTCTGCCGGAGATAAGGCGCCAGACTGCCAAATAGGTGAGAGCACTCATATCAACTCATCCTTACAGACGGTGACAGTGCAATCACACCGGCCGTTTTCGCGGGTTCGAAGGCTCATTGATGAAGTGCTCTGTCATTGTACCAAAATTGCGCAACACAGCTGAACTTTGCCGGAGCCCATTTCTCGTGCTACAACTAGTAATTGCTTGAAACAAAAGGCTTTTCACATGACAGAGCAGCTCAGGTACGATCCAAACTCTGTAATCGGCTGGATGATCACAGCCCTAGTTTTTCTGGGAATCGCATACGTCACCCTATATGGACTGAACGTCTACTTCAGGTTTCGTGCCGGGGACAGCACCAACGAGGTCATGAGGACCGTAGGAGAAGATATTTCTGGCGCGATGTTGCGGATCTGGACCTTCACGCGCCCGATCCTACAGCTGGTTATCATCTTGTTTGTGATCTATTGGTTCTCACAAATCATCGGGGTTACTAAAGATACTTTCGCATTCGGCGCAATGGACATCAAGGCGAACTTGGCGTTCTTCGTCATAGGCGCCTTCTGCCTGGCGTCATTTCTGAGCGACTCTCCGGCGTCGTGGCTCAAGGAGATCGCTCTAGTAGTGATAGGGTTCTATTTTGGCACCAAGGCCGGCGGGTAGAGAGATAAGGCGCGCCCCGGAAGTCTAGCCAGTGCAATTCCTTTGGTTACATTTCGTCCCTCTCATTGAGCAATACGGTGTCACCGTATTGCTGGGCGCGATCCGATCGATCCATTTGTGAATGCAACGTTCTTCCACGGACACCGGAAGGATGGCAGATTTGGCGGATTCTATTATCGCATTGGCCCCGCGGGTGACCCATGTCGTTGCCGCCCCTTTATAAATATCTGAATGTCGAAGGCGCAAAGCTGACGCTCGGCAACAGGACCTTCAAGCACGCCAAGCCGTCGGACTTCAACGACATCGAAGATCTGACCATCAACAGCCTCTTCCCAGAAGAAACAGAGGCCGCGCTGACGCGGCTGTCGAACGGCTTCACGGATGTGATCTTAAAGCATCTCGACGATCCGCCGACGTGTAGCTCGCCAATGCGGGAAAAGGTCGCCCTCATCCAATACGCCTACCGCACCAACCCGCAAGCCGCCGAGATGGTGAAGGCCGAGATTGCAAAGGGAGGCAAGCCGGTCTTCGATGTGGAGCATATGCGAGCGCGCGCGGACTCCTTCATAAAGGAAATCAACGACTATATGCAGGGCTGCCGTGTTCTCTGCGTGACGACCCACCGGCATTCCGAGGCGATGTGGAGCGGCTATGCCGAGAACCACAAGGGCATTGCCATCAGAATCGAGCCCAGTCCTGCGAAAGATTCCAAATTTCAGCTATTCAAGCCCGTGGTCTACGGCGAGAAGCGGCCTCCGCTTTACGACGACACGCTGGAATTCATCGCGGGCGGCTTGTTCGGCAATCTCCAGGCCCGATGCCGGGCCGCGCTCGACAAGATTGCCTATGCCAAGACTCTCGCGTGGCAGCACGAGGGTGAATACCGCCTTGTCATTCCCTTAAGGGAGGGCGAGGAGCCGTGGAACACGTTAGCCTATCATCCGGAGGAGATTACCGAACTCTATCTCGGTGCCGCCATAACCGACGCCGACAAGCAGGACATCGTCACCAAGGCCAAGGCGCTCAACCCTCAAATCGCCGTTTTTCAGGCGAAGCGCGACAACGAGGGACGCGTCGATTTCGACGAGGCATGACGGGGAGCTGGCACAGGCGGTATCACCCTGCGCGATATGAACGCATCACTGGCTTATCATACGCGGGTCACGGCCGAGAACTCTCATCACCAGTTCGTCCGACGCTTCCGCCACCACGACCCAGTAGCAGGGCGTTTGGAAGTTACGAAGCGGTTCGATCTTCATTGTGAGATATCGTTTGTCTTTGCAGTCGTAGATCCCAGGCTCAATAGCCCACGGCATCTCCGGTCGGGCTGCTGCGATCTTCGTCCAGCCACCAACGACATGTGAGATGTCTAGCCGCGCGGTTCCTAGTATTTGTTCGCGCAGCAGGGGCTTAAAACTGTCAACCCCGAACAGTGCTACTGCAGCGGAGTGGGCGATCTTGGCAAGCATTCTGAAGAAAGACCGAAACGGGAAGTTCATTTCGACCGATACGGAGCCACCTTCCGGTCCAAGTAAGGCAATGAACCGCTCTTTTTGGTCGCCGACGGGTTCAATAGTCCAAATCTGCATCTCGATTTCTGTCGGTCCTGTGACCGGCTCTATACTAGATAGAATAAGGGGCGGCGGCAGCACTGGAAGCGCCACCGGGGATGTTGGGCTCTGATCCATCGGGACCGTGAGGTCCTGTCGCCCGGTGCCGCGATGTACCGAAAACCGCGCGTGGCTCTTGCGGTTCTTCTTCCGACGAGTTGGAAAGCCAAATTGCGCCCGCATGGTGCCGAGCATCTTCTGAGCAACATCCTGCTCTATGTCCCTCGTGATGTGAGAGCACGCCGTGCAGCTTGACTTTTGCAAGACCCACGTTCCCCCCAGCGAGTACGGAATGATGTGTTCGCGCGAGAGACCTTCAGTGCCATCGCAATAGATACAGCGACCAACGGGGGGATATCTAACTCTGTTCGGATCAATGAGCGCCACGATTCTCAACCTTCAAAGGTGGGTTATACTACTGATCGAAACGGTTAGAAATTGCGGAAAAATTCACTCCATTTCCGTCCGCGTCTGCGGTCTAGTGCACCCGCTACTGGATTACCGTAACGGTGCACTCAATGAGCCCGACCGCTTTCGCGCGTTCGAAGGCTCACAATTGAGTGCACTGTCACCGTAATTTCCGAGAAACTGATTTTGATCGAGCGACCTTCCAACAGATACGCGTGATGGCTTTCGGCTTATGCGCATCCGACGCTTTTGCGTCGGCCGTGGAGTGCTCGCATTAAACCAGCGGAGCGCTTACGGTGCATTCCTGACCGGCTGCTCGTTTCTACAGGGTACAACTATAAATCTATGCGCTCCATGGTTGACTGTCTAGGTCGCGTCAACATAGGATTTCCTTTTGCGTTCCGCGCTTGGCCAATCACCCACTCACTCATTACTCAAGATGCAATTCGAACAATCAGTTATCGACAGCTTAGTCGCTTCTCCTGCTGAAGCACTCAATGTCGAAATAAAGACGTGGATCGACCCGGCTCAACCTGCGGGCATCGAAAAAATTGTCAAAGCCACATTCGCGCTCCGCAATCGAAATGGCGGATATATGCTGATCGGCTTCGACGATAAGACGCTCGCGCCTGATACTGCCAATAGACCTGCGAATGTACGGGCAATCTTCAATCTCGATGACATCCAAGCAATCATCTCGCGCTATTCGCAGGAGCCATTTGAGATTGCTGTCGCGTTTGGCTCCCGCGATGGCAAGGAGCATCCGGTGATCGTCGTCCCACCGGGCGTGAAGACCCCGGTCGCAGCTACGCGCGATCTCCAGGATGGAGGTCGAACAAGAATTCGGGTCGGAGCAGTTTACTTCCGCACACTTGCCTCTAACGGCGTTCCGAGTTCGTCCGAAGCGAGACCGGCTGACTGGCGCGATATTCTAGAGATCTGCTTTGACAATCGCGAGGCCGACATTGGCCGCTTCCTGCGGCGGCATCTTGCCGGCCGCGACTTGCCCGGCTTGCTCGCAAGCCTTGCTCAGTACGGCACGTCCCTACCGCCTCCCGTACCGACACTCTCAGAGCGCAGCACCACTCTTCTCGACGAGGGCGAGAAGCTGTTTTCGAGCGCCATCGGCGCAAGACAACTCAGCGCCGAAGAACAACAGCTTGTGGACTTCGGTTCATGGAGTGTGGCTCTCGTCATTGAGCCAGCGCATCCCGCAGCGAAACCGGATCAAACATTCATAAATACGATCGCATCAAGCAATCCGAATTATACGGGCTGGCCAGTTTGGCACGACACTCGAGCGGCAAGCGACGCGCGCAATCGCCCCAAGGTGACAGGCGGATGCCTCGAGGCGTTGATTTTCTCAATCGTGACAGGGTGGTCCGCTCACCTGGACTATTGGAGGCTCAACCCAAAAGGCGAATTCTACCTACACCGGGTGCTTCAGGATGACGGCGTTCCAGATCGAGTTCAGCCTGGAACTGCGCTTGATCCAGTCATAACTATCATTCGCGTTGCCGAAGCAATTGCCGTCGGTATTTCATACGCGAAGGCACTCGGTTGGGAGCCAGATAAAACGACGCTCGCGTTTGCATTTCGCTGGAAGGGACTTGCCGGGCGTCAGCTCTCGCGGTGGGCCGATCCATTCGATACGATCATGGGCGGTACGGCACATGATGATCAGATCACCGCGCAGGTGGAGATCCCGCTCGACACGCCCCTGTCCGCGCTCGCTCCCGCCGTCGAAAAGGCGGTCGCCGATCTGTTCGTTTCATTTGGCGGCGTCACAATCCCGAGCGCTACAATTGAACATTGGGTGCAGCGCCTTATCGAGCGGCGGCTCAACTGATCAGGTACCGAGCTTCTTGAGCAGCATATCTCCGATCTTCTCGATGCCGTGGCTATCGGCACGTACCCGATAGTCGGCAGCAGAAGGCGGGCTGTAACATCAACTGCTTGAGCCGTCACCAAATTTTCCGGTGGACCGGCCGATTTTGTTGGTGCCAGACACGGTCAGGATCACCACACTCCCCGTTGCGACACGCGATGTCCGCGGGCGCATCCGGCGGCGGATGTGTGGCGCCGCTTCGGCCTCTCTCATTTCGGGACTGATGATGCGCAAGCTTCTGGCGATTTTGCTGATCTCGTGCTGGGCCAGTTTGGCTTACGCACAAAAGGCCGACCTCGTTGTCACGAACGCAAAGCTCGTGACGCTGGATCCCGCATCGACGATCGCGCAGGCGCTCGCAGTCCGCGACGGCAAGATCGTCGCAATTGGCAGCAACGATGCCATGGAAGGCCTGATCGGGCCCGCGACGCGCCGTGTCGACGCAGGTGGACGCACCATCATTCCGGGATTGATCGATTCCCATATTCACGCGGTGCGCGCCGGCCTCACCTACGCGACCGAGGTCAACTGGATCGGCGCAAAGACGATTCCCGAGGCCATGGAACGCTTGCGCCAGGCGGCAAAAGCGCGGCCGGCGGCCTGGATCATCGTGGCCGGTGGCTGGAGCGAATTGCAATTTGCGGAGAAGCGGCGGCCAGCGCTCGCCGAGGTGATGTCGGCCGTTCCCGACAATCCGGCTTACATCCAGCTGTTCTATTCGGCAGTGCTGATGACGCCGAAGGCGCAACAAGCGCTCGGGATGTCCGCGGATCAGTTGCCGGCCGGTATCACGGCCGCGTCGGGCGACACCACGGGCTGGCTCAACGGCTCCATTGTCAGTATCTCCGCGCTGTTCGATCGGCTGCCGAGGCCGAATTTCGAAGAGAATGTCGCCGGGACCCGGCAGTTCTTCACGGAGCTCAATCGTCTTGGCGTGACCGGGATCGTGGATCCCGGCGGCTTCAGCATTTATCCCAGCCATTACGCCGCCCTGCAAAAGCTCTGGCGTGAAAAATCGCTGTCGGTTCGGGTTGCCTTCAGCCTGTTCGCCCAGAATGTCGGCGCGGAATTCGATGAGTACAAGTCTCTCACGCCGTTCCTGCCGATGGGATTCGGCGACGACATGCTGCGGTTCAACGGACTAGGCGAGCGGATCACCGGCGCCATGTACAACAACAATGCGCCCGACGCGGCCGCCAAGGACAAGTTCCGCGAAATCATTCGCTGGGCGGCCAAGCAAGGACTGACAGTCACCATCCACTGGCAGGAAGACAAATCCGTCCATCACCTGCTGGACCTCTATGACGAGGTCAACAAGGAGACGCCGCTCGCGCCGTTGCGCTGGTCCATCGCTCATCTCGACAACACCTCGCCCGAGACGCTGGCGCGCATGAAAGCCCTTGGCGTCGGCTGGACCATGCAGGACGCGATGTATCTCGGCGGCGACCGTATCGTGG
Organism: Bradyrhizobium sp. WSM1417; assembly: GCF_000515415.1. NCBI lineage: Bacteria > Pseudomonadati > Pseudomonadota > Alphaproteobacteria > Hyphomicrobiales > Nitrobacteraceae > Bradyrhizobium > Bradyrhizobium sp. WSM1417. Next base: position 2,672,883 of record NZ_KI911783.1, on the reverse strand, counting down.
CGCAGGCCGGCGAAGCCGCGCGCAGCATGCCGCCCCTCGTCACGGCGTTGCGCATCGGGGTCCATGTCGGGGCCGGCACGGATGCGCATCGGGTCGCATCCTACAATCCGTTCGTGGCGCTGCAATGGATGCTCGACGGCAAGACCGTCGGCGGACTGTCGACGCGCGGCCCCGACGAAACACCCAGCCGCGAAGATGCCTTGCGCCTCTACACCGTGGGAAGCGCGTGGTTCTGCTTCGACGAGACGCGGCGCGGCACGCTGGAGACCGGCAAGCTCGCCGACTTCGCGGTCCTCGATCGGGATTTCCTGTCCGTCCCCGTCGAGCAAATTGGCGCCACGGCGTCTCTGCTGACGGTCGTGGGCGGCAAAATCGTCTACGCGGCGGGTGCTTTCGCGAGCGCAAAATAGTAGCCCTACCGCCCTCCCCGAGTCCGGCCTATACCAAGCACCAGTCCGCCCTCCCGCGGCAGGAGACTCCCATGGCCAGTGAAAAAGGCCCGAATATCAAGAAGAAGCAGAAATGCAAGAACTGCGAAGGCAAAGGCCTGCTCAAGAAGGGCGACAAGGTGGTGAAGTGCCAGCGCTGCAAGGGTACAGGCGTGCGGTGATGATGGGGTGATGGCCTCCCCGCCCGGCTAGTTCGCGCGGATGCCGCCGGCGAAGTGCTTCTCGATAGCACCGCACCTGACATCCTCGATTGGCACTTCCTGCGGCAAGGCGCGTTGCGGTCTTTTCGAAGGAGGTGCAGATGACCAAGACCGACGCGCAAGGCGCCAAGACTGGGACATCGACCGGGACACCGCCGGCCGGTTCGGCGGCGCTCAACCCCGGCGATGAAGCCGCACCGGGAACGACGGGCACGGGCGAAGATGTGTGCCCCGATTGCCATGGCAAGGGGCGGATCGACGGCGCGCCCTGCGCGACCTGCGGCGGCAGCGGGACCGTGATCCGGGCCGTCGGCGGGGCCTGAGCAGCGCGGCGCTTGCGCCGGGCTGTGACTCTCGATCGCAGCTTCATTGTTCCAGCAACGAACGGCCTGCATCGGTGTTTTCCGGATGCGAGACACAATGAGGCGCGCCATGACCAGGGATCCCGGACTGAAGCCCGACGATTTCCCCATCGAAGCCGACAAGGACAAGCTCAGGACCCACAAGGGCGAGCCGGTCGCCTCGGCCGCGTCGGAGAAGATCGCGGATCAGATCGCCGAACGGCTGAACGAGCATGCCCACCAGGAAGAGCAGGATCGTTGGTCGGCCTAGGCGCTTCGCCTCGCCGGCAGCAATCCGGGAAGTGCAACGGCCGATAGGTTTGTAGGAACGACCTGGGGCCGTTGCGTATTGGGCCGCGCCGGGTCCTTGCGATTCCGGCAATGGCGGCCTCGGCTCGAAGCCCCGCCCCGGGCCACAGGCCGGGGCCGCCTGACGGGGATCGGCCCGTCATCTCAACCCATCATGGAGCACTGCGCGAAAGACCATGGAGGCGCCCACACCAGGGATGCAAAACCCGCTTCGACAGGCGCGGCTCTACGGCTACCTGATCGAACGCGAGGGCGCGCTGTTTCATCCCGGCGGCAGCCACCCGCTGTGCAGCGCAGGCATGACCCGACGCATGATCGAGGCGGGCTGGCTGGTGAAAGCCGGCGACCGCTACGAGCTGACGCCGCAAGCGCAGGAATTGATCGCCCCGGGCGCGATGAGTCCGGGATGACTTAATCGTCGCTGGTGCGTATTTCCGCGCCCGCGCAGGAACACGCGCGTCCCCAAATCTTTGCCTCGGCACGGTATGTGACGACGTCAAGCATAGGAGCGGACATGAAAAAGCTGGTTCTCGCAGGGCTCGTCGCGGCTCTCGCATTTCCCCCTGCCGCATTCGCACAAGGCGCGGGTGCCTCCAGGACCGGGTCGAGCATCGATTCCTCAAGCACCGGCGGCACGACGGGCGCGGGAGCCTCCAGCCTCAACACGTCATCGGACAACAATGGCGGCGGCGCGAACGCACCGGCCAAATCGTCGACGACACGGCCAAGCGACAACGACACCAGGCAAACCCAAGGCGGCCAGCAGGCTATCCCAGGTTCCGGCTCCACGGGAGCGAACCGCAAATAGGCGCGCCGCGAACGATTGACGGATTGCCCTCACGCAAAAGGCCCGGATGATGGTCCGGGCCTTGTCTCGTCACCACCAGGGATCCCAATAAGGCGGCGGAGCGTAGGCGTAAGGCACATAATAGGCCCGCCGCACGACGCGCGGTCCGTAGTAGCCGTAGGGCGGGCCATAGTAGCGCGGGCCATAATAGGCATCGGCCGCGAGCCCCGCCGCAAGCGCGCCGGCAACAAGACCGAAGCCGATACCCGGGCCTCCCCAATGGCCGTGCCAGCCGCCGCGCCAGCCATGGGCTTCCGCCGGCGAAGCGGCCGCCCCGAACAGCGCCGAGATCATCGTCAGGACCAAAGCAAGTTTCTTCATGTGCGACTCCCAGAACTTGGAAACCGACCGCAAAACGCCAGACCGGAATTGAAGTTTCCGGACGTTCCGGAAAATTTTGCAGCCAACGGATCGACGCGAATGCGGACGCCGGCCGGGCGCGGGCGAGAGCGCTGGCTCCCGCCCGCTTCATGCCTACTTGCTGTTGATTGCGATCCGCTTCACCTTCTGTTGTGCCGCCGGTGACTTCGGCAGGGTGACCGTGAGAACGCCGTTGTTGAACGAAGCCGCGACCTTGTCCTGGTCGACGTCATCGACCGGAATGCGCCGCTCGAAACGGCCATAGTAACGCTCGCTGAAGAGACGCTCCTTGTCTTCCGTTTCGCTCTTCTTCTCGCCGCTGATCGTCAGCACGCCGTTTGCAAGCTCGACGTTGACGTCCTTCTGCTCGAGACCGGGAAGCTCGGCGACAACCTTGACTTCCTTGTCGCTCTCGTCGAGTTCGACGTTCGGCCAGCCCATCGCGGTCGAGGAGCCGAACGGGCCGAGATCAAAGCTGCGGAAGGCGTCGTCGAACAGCCGGTTCATCTCGCGGTGAAGCGCAAGCAGCGGATTGCCGGCTTCGCCGCGCTGAACGGCCATGTTGCGTGAGCCGTTGTTCCACGGAATGAGATCGCGTAGTGCCATTGTCGTTTCTCCTTATCTCCTGTCTTGGTGGTCGATTGGCAGCTCGGCGCGCGGCGAAGGCCACGCACCGGCGCTGCAAAGCCCGGACGATCAGCTCGTCAGGCACCTGCTTGTGCTCGATGTTTCGGTCGGAGTTGCCAAAAGAATTAGGAGGCGGCGATTTGGTTTCAAGAGGCGGCTGCCAAGCGCCCCCCGATGGCAGCCCGAACCTTTTCGAACGCGCGCATTTCGATCTGCCGCACCCGCTCGCGTGAAATGCCATACCGCGCCGCGAGCTGCTCGAGTCGCAGCGGCGGCTCGGAGAGCCAACGCGCCTCGAGAATGTCGCGCTCGCGCGGCTTGAGGACGTCCAGCGCGGCGGCGAGGGCTTCACGCCGCCGTCTGGTTTCTTGCCGCTCGGCGTAATCGGCTTCAGGACCGGACGCGGGGTCGACGAGCCAGTCCTGGACTTCGCCGCCGTCGGCGTCGCGCACCAAAGCATTGAGCGACAGGTCGCCGCCGAGACGCCGGTTCATCTCGATCACGTCGTTCTCCTGCACGCCGAGCCGCCGCGCGATCTGGCTGGCGTGCTCGGGGCGGAGATCACCATCCTCCAGGGCGGATATTTCCGCCTTGGTCCGGCGAAGCTTGAAGAACAGCTTCTTCTGCGCGCCGCTGTTGGCAATCTTGACCAGCGACCAGGACCGCAGGATGTATTCCTGGATCGACGCCTTGATCCACCACATCGCGTAGGTCGCAAGCCGAAAGCCCCGCTCCGGCTCGAAGCGCTTGACGGCGTGCATCAGGCCGACGTTTCCTTCGGAAATGATGTCCGCAACCGGCAGACCGTAGCCGCGATATCCCATCGCGATCCTGGCAACGAGCCGCAGATGGCTTGTGACCAGATGATAGGCTGCCTCACGGTCGCCATGCTCGCGCCATCGCTTCGCGTAGGCCATTTCCTGGTCGGGCCGCAGCATCGGAAACTTGCGAATTTCCGCCAGGTAATGTGTCAATCCGCCCTCAGGCGACAGCATCGGAACAGTTGCAGTGCTTCCCATGGCCCACCTCTTCGAGTTGGTCTGCTTACGCTCCAATATCGACATGACAAAAAATGGTTTCGGCCGACGATGTTACGACCGGTGCGGCCGGCGCATGAGTTTGCAGCGGCTCCGGCCGCGTCACCAGATAGAGCTCGCCCGCCACCAATAGGACGGCAGCGACGGCCAGGGCCAACATGCCGAGCACCAGATCGCTGTCATCATCCATGCGCGTTCGAAACGTGTGTCGATGTCGAAGATCGGCAGCCATTGCCATTGGCTATCCGCGACATCGAACGTCGACACCGGAATTTTGTTCCGGCTTTTTGGCGTCCCCCGAGAGGCGCCCTCACCCCGCCAGCGACTTCCTCGTCGCGCGAAGAATATCGTCCGACAATTTGGGATCGTCCACGGCGCGGGCCAGCACGAGGGCGCCGACCATGGCGGCGGCGGCTGCGAGCGCCTTGTCCTCGCGCTGCCGCGGCTTCAGCGTGGCGGCCATCCGGCTGCTCAGCAGGGCGATCGTGCCGCGCACGCCGGCGGTGAAGCGCGCCCTCAGGCCGCCGCCTTGACGTGACACCTCACAGGCGAGCGCAGCGAAGGGGCAGCCGGCGGCGGGATCGTCGCGATGCCCCGGCGAGAGATATTGCGAAAGATAGTCCTCGAGCGCGAACGCCTCGGGCAATTCCTCCCCTTTGGCCTTGATCGCATGGGCCACGGCTTCCTCGACCAGCCGCTCCTTGGAGCCGAACTGGCTGTACAGGCTGCCGTGGGTCATTCCGGCCGCCTCGGCGAGTGCGTCGACACCGACGCCGGCGATGCCCCGCTCCCGCAGCAAGCGGGAGGCGGTCTCGAGAATATGCTCGCGATTTTTGGCGGCCTGTTCCTTTGAGACGCGCATGGGACCGATCCTCGGGCACGGGGCTTGACTTTTATAATTACGATCGTCATGTATATCAATAGTTACGATCGTAATCAAACGATTTCAGGCCCGGTAGTGGCGTCGGAGAGGCATTATGAACAGGATTACACCGAATATCGCGCTGGTGACCGGCGCCTCCTCAGGCATCGGCCAGGCCACGGCGGAGCGGCTCGCCAACGCCGGCTATAAGGTGTTCGGCACCAGCAGGCGGGCGCGCAGGCGGGCAAGCAAGCCTTCGAGATGCTGGCCCTCGACGTCACCAGCGATGCGTCGGTGGAAGCCGCCGTCGGCGAAGTGATCCGGCGCGAGGGCCGCATCGACCTGCTGGTGAACAATGCCGGCTTCGGCGTTGCCCCTGCCGGCGCGGAAGAGAGCTCGATGGAGCAGGCGCGCGCGATTTTCGAGACGAACTTCTTCGGCCTGATCCGGATGACGCGCGCCGTCGTGCCGCACATGCGCCGCCAAGGCAATGGCCGCATCATCAATATCGGCTCGGTGCTTGGCTTTCTGCCGATGCCCTATGGCGCGCTCTATGCCGCGACCAAGCACGCGGTGGCGGGCTATTCGGAATCGCTCGACCATGAACTGCGCACGCGGGGCATCCGGGTCTCCGTGGTCGAGCCCGCCTACACCAAGACGCCGTTCGACGCGAACTTCATGGAGCCCGACGCCACGCTCGAGGAATATCGCGAGGCGCGCGCCGGCGTAACCAAGCGGGTGAACGAGGTGATGGCGACGGCCGAACAACCTGGCGTCGTGGCCGAGACCGTGCTGAAGGCCGCGAGCGCGGCGCACCCGCAACTCAAATACGCGGCCGGCAGCCTTGCGAAGCGCCTGCGATTGCTACGCCGGTTTGCGCCAGCAGCCCTGGTGGATGCCGGGCTTCGAAAGGATTTGCGGCTCGACGTGGTGGCGGCGCCACAGCCCGCCCGCACCGCGCGGGCTTTCTGACGGCGTGCGACCGGCCGCAAGCTTGCCGTTGCGAAGAATCTCCGGACCGAGAGAAAAAATGAAAGCCCTCGTCTTCAAGCGCTACGGCAAGCCGGACCAGATCGCGTTGGCCGAGATCCCGCGGCCGACGCCGAAGCCGAACGAAATCCTGGTCCAGGTTCACGCCGCGGGCTTGAACCCGATCGACAACATGATTCCGAAAGGGACGTTCAAGCCGATCCTCAAGTTTCAGCTGCCGGCCACGCTGGGCAGCGATCTCGCGGGCATCGTCGTCGAGGTCGGAAGCCGCGTGACCCGCTTCAAGCCCGGCGATGCCGTCTTTGCCAGCATCTTCGATCTCGGCACCGGCGCTCTCGCCGAATTCGCGATCGTGCCGGAGGATGCCGCCGCGCTCAAGCCGCCGAACCTGGACTTCGTGCACGCGGCCTCGATCCCGATGGTCGGCCTGACATCATGGCAAGCTCTTAGCGAGCACATACGTCTCAAGCCAGGCCAGAAGGTGTTCATTCCCGCAGGCGCCGGCGGGATCGGCACATTCGCGATACAGCTCGCGAAATATCTCGGAGCAAAAGTCGGGACGACGACCAGCACGGGCAATATCGATCTGGTGCGCAGCCTCGGCGCTGACGAGGTGATCGACTACAAGACCCAGCAATTCGAAGCGGTGCTGCGGGAGTACGACGCGGTGCTGGGCACGCTCAGGGGCGATGCGCTCGAGACATCGCTTCGGATCCTGAAGCGGGGGAGCAGGATTGCTTCGCTCATCGGGCCGCCGGACGCCGCGTTCGCGCGCGCCCGGGGCATGAATGTTTTCATGGTGCTGCTGTTCGGATTGCTGAGCCGCAAGATCATTCGCCACGCCGGCAAGATCGGCGCGGACTATTCGTTCGTGTTCGTGCATCCCGACGGCAGCCAGCTCGCTGAGATCGGCGAGCTTCTCAAGGCCGAGCGCATCCGGCCGGTTATCGACAAGGTCTTTCCGTTCGAACAGGCGAAAGAGGCACTGGGCTATCTCGCAAAGGGACGGGCCAAGGGGAAAATCGTCGTCCAGATGAGATGAGGGCGCGGATGCGGCCCGCCCAATCACCTCAGCCCTCGACCCGCCACAGCCGCCATCGCTCCGGCACGCCCTTGAGCTGATGCACGCCGTGATCCCTGAAGCGGATCTCGGACTGCGTCGTCATCAGCTCCTTCACCGCGCTGGAGACCAGAACTTCGCCGGCGCGCGCCTTTGCGGCGACGCGGGTGCCGATGTGGAAGGCGAGGCCGACCGCTTCGGTGCCGCTCACCGTGTATTCGCCGACATGCAGGCCGACCCTGATCTCAAGGCCGAGCGTACGCACGGCCTTCTGGATCGCGGTCGCGCAATTGATTCCGGCGGCCGGCGTCTTGAACGTCGCCAGCACGCCGTCGCCCGTGGTCGTGACTTCCTTGCCGCGCGAGCTCTTCAGCTCCTTGCGGACGGCCGCGTAATAATGGCCCATGATTTTGGTCCAGCGGACATCGCCGAGCTTTGCGGCTTTTGCGGTGGAGCCGACGATATCGACGATCAGGATCGTGGCGAGCGCTCGCTTGAGTTCGGTGTTGCCCGCGGCCGGTCGGCGCCGGAGCACGATCGCGCCGGCCAGCGGTTCATAGCGATGGTTGCGGCGCCGCGCGATCGCGGCCTTTGCGTAGTCCTGGGCCCGCTGCGCGCTGCCGCAGCGAATGGTCTTCTCCTGCGGCAGACGGGTCCAGTAGACCTTTCGTCCGTCACCGGCGCCCTGGACCTCCACGGCGCCCCATTTCAGGAGGATCGCCGTGCCGACGCGCCGGACGCACCACGCCTTCGACGTGTAACCCGATACGTTCGACTGATGGATTCCGATGCGGAGGAATTTTGGCATGAACGTGCGGCCGATCGAAGCAACGTTTGGGCTACCCAAGGTCAAGCGTAGTGACACACTCGCCCATTGGCAATACGATCCGCCGTCAACACCTGTTCATTTGAAACCAGTGCAATATGCAAAGCCATTTTCGCGCTTGTTGTGAAGCCACCCTGTTGTCCACCACACTCGCAATCGTCGCCTTGCCGGACATGGCGCGTGCGCAGTCGGGGAGCGCCGGCGGCAGCATCGGCAATGACGAAAAATCGCTGTCCGGTTCGCGCGAGACGCCGCGGGCAACCGAGCCTTCGAAGCCGGCACGACGCGGCAAGCCCGCAGACGACGGGCCGCGCCGCGCGCCGCAAAAGAGCGGCGGAGGCGGCAATCTCGACGGAGCATGGGTGCTGACCAGTGTCGGCGCGTCCTGCGGCACATCCACCGACACCGTGGTCATCACCGGCGGCAAGCTGGTGGGACAGTACGGCACCGCCCAAGTCAGTCCGAACGGCTCCACCTCCGGCGTCGGTGCCGCCGGAAGCCTGAGTTGGACCATGTCCGGGCGATTTTCAGGCCGCAGCGGCTCCGGTACGTTCCAGCGATCCGATGGATGTGTCGGAAGCTGGACCGGATCGAAACAGTGATGGTCCTTGCCTCACCCCTGATACGCAAACAGCTCGATCGGCTCGCTGAAGCCGCGCACACCGTGCTCGCCAACGCGCTCCAGATCGAACTGGCCCCCGACGAGATCGGCGAAGTCGCGTGACAGCAGCACCGTCTTTCCCAATTGCTTGGTCAAGGCTTCGAGGCGCGAGGCCATGTTGACGGCGGGACCGATCACGGTGAAGTCGAGCCGGGTGGACGAGCCGATATTGCCGTACATGACGTCGCCGACATGGACGCCGATGCCGTAGTTCAGCGGCGCGCGGCCGGTGCCGTCGTTGCGCGCGTTCAGCGCGATCATGGCCTGACGGGCTTCGGTCACGGCATGCAGCAGGTTTGCGCCGGCGTTGGGCTCGCTGAGCGGAAAGATGGCGAGCAGGCCGTCACCGATGAATTTCAGGATCTCGCCGCCATGCCGCGCGATCGGCTCCGACATCGCGTCGAAATAATCGTTGAGCAGATCGATGACGTCGTCGCGCGGCCAATTGTCGGAGATCTTGGTGAAGTCGCGCAGATCGCAGATCATGATCGCGGCGCGCACCGTCGTGCCGGTGCCGCGCCGCGTGGCGCCGGCCAGGATGAGCTCGCCAGCGTGGGAGCCGACATAGGTCTCGAGCAGCGTTCGCGCCAGCCGGTTCTTGATGCGGATCTCGCTGACCAGCGCCAGCACCGGCAATATATTCTTGAGGGCGGCGACATGGGTGTCGTCGAAGCCGCCGGGCCGGTTGGTCGCAAAGGTGACGAGATGGCGCTTGCCGAGCGTATGATAGAGCGGCCAGGCCACATAGTCGGTCAGCCCCTGCGCGCGCATCTCGCGGTAGAGCGTGTGCTTGCGGCCGAGCGCGGGGTCGCGTTCGAGATTCTCGCGCACCTCGGTTGCGCCGTCGAACATCTCGTTGGCAGGACTGCCGATGTATTCGGACCGCTCGCGGACGTCGTAGTCGACCCGCGCAATCTCCGCCTCGCGCATGCCGTCGGCCCACATGAAGCGGGCGCCCAGCCATTGCGGATGCTGGATCAGCACGTGAACCGTCGACCGCGCCAGCGGAATGCCGGCCTGCTGAAGCCGGATGCACATCTCGGCAAAGATCTTGTCGATGAAGCGCTCGTCGCGCGTGCCGTTGATCAGCCAATCGACGACACCGTCGGATAGCGTGGCGTTCTTGTCTCGCGCGGTCATATCTGCCCGTTCATATCGTGGCTGCCCACATCGTGCTCGGGGCAGCGGCTGCATCAGGGCAGATATCGTGCTCCGGCGCGATGGCGTCAACTAGCCAGTTGCACGGATTGTGCGCACCGCTCCGGCGGGCTGGAACGCGGTTCAGCCGACGATTTGAATAGAGCTCAGCACGGCCAGCCCCGACACAAGCGCAAGCGTCGACGCCCCCGTCAGTTCGACCTTCAACGTGTCCTCGTGCGAAATCGAAAAATCCGTGCCGTCGAGACGGATGCCGCAGTCGCCGCGCGCCGCATAGATCAGATGCGTGCCGGCGGACAATCGCCGCTCACCGGGCGCCTTAAGCGCTTCGAGCTCAAGCGCCACCGCACCGCGCCGGCCCATCAAATTTACCACCTCGACTGGCCCTTCCTCGAGCCTGGTCACGATCTCGAGTTCGCCGGTGAAGCGCACCGTCGTGAACGGCTCGCGCTCGTCGAATTCCTCGGTGGGCGATTTCAGCACCAGCCCGCGGCCGCCGACCACCATTTGCAAACGATCGATGCCGGGCATATGGGAGAACGGCCCGGGCGCCACGATCGGGGTGGCTGCGAAGCGCCACAGCAGGCTGTCCCAATCCTTCGCATTGGACTCAGCGCGATGGGCATCCGCGATATCGGTAAAGATGCCGCCGCCGTTCTTCCAGTGCGAGCGGGTATAGTCCTCGGATTTCAGCAGTGTGGTTTTCATGTCTTGAGATGGTCCGGGAGCGCAAGGGGGCGAGTGTCAGTTGCGTATCATGCGGACAGGATCGTCGCCAGCTCTCGTCCGTCAGCAACCAATCTTTTGCGACTACTTCGTCGTCAGTGCCGCGACCGGGCGCCACGCAACATCAGGCGCGCTCTCAATCAACAGCCGGCAGCGATCGCGCATCAATTGAGCCGGGCGATCCGCGCCGCGCATGTTCAGCACGGCTTCAAAATCAGCGAGTGCAGCCGCAAACCGGCGCGCGCGATAGTTGGCGAGGCCCTGTTCATAGTGGACAATCCAATCGAGCGTCTCGCCGCCGTCCTCCCCGACGAGTCCGACCAATTCGTAGACCGCAAAACCCTCCTCGCGTCCATACACGGCGATGCTGTCGATCTCGCGCGTGATGATGGCGCCGCGTGCGAGACGTTCGGTCGCTTCGCCAATGAGGATTTGCGTGCCGTAGGATTTGTTGGCGCCCTCGAGGCGGCTTGCGACGTTCACGGCATCGCCGATCACGGTATAATTCAGGCGCAGCTCGGAACCGATATTACCGACCAGCATGCGGCCGGAATTGATGCCGATCCGGATCTGGAGCGGCTGGCCAAGATCGTCGGCAAGGCCCGACGCCGCGATCGCCCTGCAACAGCCGAGCGCCGCGCGGCAGCAGCGCAGCGCGTGGTCGGCCTGCGGCTGCGGCGCGCCCCAGAACGCCATCAGGGCGTCGCCGATGAACTTGTCGATGGTGCCGCCATTGGCGACGACGGCCTCTGAGGCGAGGTCGAGATAGCGCGACAACAACGGCACCACGCGATCACCGAGCCGCTCGGACAGCCCGGTGAAGCCGGCGATGTCGACGAACATCACGCTGAGCTCCTGCATGCTGCCACCTGGCCTTGCCTCGACGCCCTGGCGCAACAGCGAGCGGACCAGATCAGCCGGGATGAACTTGCGGAACGCGGAAAGGCCGGCCGCCATCTCGGCGATCGCGCCGGACAGGCTTGCGATCTCCTTGAGCCGCGACGGATGGCGGCGGACCTGCTCCAGCGCGAAGGCTTCGACATGACGCAGCTCGCCGACGACGCGCGACAGCGGTGCGGCGATGACGGAACGCGCCAGCATCGCCGAGGCCAGCGCTGCGAGCACGGCGCCGATGCCAAGGCCGAGGATCAGGCGGCGCAACGTCGTCTCGACCGGACCGAGAAACTCGGCCTCGGGGATCACGGTTGCGAGCGACCAGCCGGGAAACGGCAGCGGCGTCAGCGCCACCTCGTAAGCCGCGCCAGCCGACGTCAGCCGGCTTCGCCAGGCTTCCTTGCGGCCATCCTCGCCCGCCTTCACGAGTGCCATCCGCGCCAGCGGTAGCAGCGTCGTATCGCCCTTCGCAACGTGCAGCTCGTCGGCGTCCTTGTCGGGCGCCGCGATCAACTCGCCGCTGCCGTCGATGATGAAAGCCGTTCCGGTGCGCCCGACCTCGAGCTGCGAGAGGAAGCGCGCGAGCCTGGTGTACTCGATGACGATGGCCAGGACGCCTTGCCGCTCCTGGTAGACGTCGATCGGACCGGCAAAGGCGATCGAAGGCCGCTCGCCGGTCGGATGGTCCAGGACCTTGAACCACTCCGGCTCCCCGGCCGCCAGCCCGGTCTTGAACCAGGCGCGATCGGCGACGCGAAAATCGGTCGGCTCGAAGCGGCGATTGGCGAACTCGATGTCGCCGGGCACCACCTCGTATTCGTCGATGCGGCGCTGGCCGGCATGATCGGTCAGCGAGATCTCCATCATCTCCAGGCGGCGGTCGCCGAGCTTGTGCGCGGCGAAGAAGGTCCCGTCGGGCCAGCCAAAGGCGACCCAGGAGATCGTCGCCTGCGATTGCAGTTGCGACAGGAACACGAATTCGCGCTTGTCGGCCTCGCGGGTGTCGAGCACGTTCTGCAAGAACAGCGTTCGAATGGCGGTGTGGGCCGCACGCGCCTCGTCCACGATCGCGGCGACCTCCTTGCGGACAGCGGCCACGATCTGCTCGTTGATGGTCGATGCGAGCTGCCGGCTCGCCGCCTCTGCCGTGCGCCACCACAACAGGCTGGAGAGGGCGGCGGTCAAAAGGATCGCAGTCAGAACCAGCGCCGAGACGGCGAGGCGGATGCTGACCGTCAGCTTCGCGAGCGCGCGCAGGTGCCGTCCGGGATCAACATTCATCGCTGTTTCCGTTCTCCGGCAAAGCGGCGACCGGCCACCTCCTGTTACCGCTCTACGTGCCACGCGTGCATTCGTTACCTGTGGCAGGCACCGCGTGCCGCCGCCAATGCTCTCCGGCTAACGTCTCGATAGAGACTAGGCATTGGATTGACCGGCCCGTCACCCGCTAATCCGATCCAAGCGCACAGCCCGTGCGCCCATCTAACGGCCTCACGAACTCGTGACCTGCTCGATCGGTAACGCGAGCCGGCTGCGAGGCGAACGAACAAGGCGCTCTTCGCCTGCCAGGCGATGCCATCTCGAACAGGAGAAACTTCGATGTCTGCCAAACTTGCCGTGACCACGCTCGTTCTCGCCGGCGCCATGTCGACCGCACTGGCGACCTTGGCCGCTGCTGCTCCGCTGACCAAGGCCGAGGGCGATGCGGCCGTCGCCGCCAAGAAGGAAAAATGCTTCGGCGTCGCGCTGAAGGGCCAGAACGATTGTGCGGCCGGACCGGGCACGACCTGCCAGGGCACCTCGACCGCCGACTTCCAGGGCAATGCATGGAAATTCGTTCAGGGCGGCACCTGCACCAGCATCGACCTGCCGGGCGGCAAGAAGGGCTCGCTCAAGCCGGTCTGACGCGCTGCGTCGCGGCCACCACAACAAGGAACAGCGGAGAGAAACCATGACGACGGCAATCGCGCCTGACATGTCTGCGGTGCCCCTCCGCTATTCCGCGCCGATCGGCGACGTCGCCGGGACCAGCTTCAAGCCCGAACACCTTCAGGCGATTCTGGGCGCGAAACCACAGCGCGGCTTCTTCGAGGTCCATGCCGAGAACTACATGGGCGCAGGCGGACCGCCGCACCGCGCGCTGGAAGCGATCCGCCGCGACCATCCCGTCTCACTGCATGGCGTGTGCATGTCGATCGGCGGACCACAGCCGCTCGACAAGGCGCATCTGGCCCGCTTTCGCGGATTGGTGGCGCGTTACCAGCCCGCGCTGGTATCGGAGCATCTCGCCTGGTCGACGCATGAGACCAGCTTCTTCAACGATCTGTTGCCGCTGCCCTATACCGCAGCAACGCTCGGAAACGTCTGCGATCACATCGATCAGGTGCAGGACGCGATCCGCCGCCCGCTGCTGCTGGAAAACCCGTCGACCTATGTCGCCTTTCGCGAATCGTCGATGAGCGAGACCGATTTCATCCGCACTGTTGCCGAACGAACCGGCTGCGGGCTGCTGCTCGACATCAACAACGTCTTCGTATCCGCGACCAATCACGGGTTCTCGGCACTCGACTACCTCGCGGACTTTCCGCTGCCGCGCGTCGAAGAGATCCATCTCGCCGGCCATGCCAAGCAGGTCGACGACGAAGGCGATCTGCTGCTGATCGACAGCCATGACGGCCCGGTCGCGGACGCCGTGTGGAAGCTGTACGAGATCGTCGTCCGGCGCCGCGGCGGCGTGCCGACGCTGATCGAGTGGGACAGCAAGATCCCGGACTGGCCGGTCCTGCGAGCGGAGGCGGCCGCTGCGCAGGCGATCCTCGATCGTTGCCGCCCGGTCGAGCTGACGGGAGATCGTCATGCCGCCTGAGCCTGACCTTTGCTTTGCCGCAGCCTTTGCACCGGCGCTGCTGGACCCGGTGCGCCCTGCGCCTGAGATCGTGACCGGCCCGAACGGCAAGGCACCTGGCAAGCGCTACGATGTCTACCGCAACAACGTCACGGTCAGCCTGATCGACGCGCTCGCTGCGATCTATCCGGCGGTGCAGCGCATCACCGGCATCGACTTCTTCCGCGCCATGGCCCGCTTCCACGTTCGCCTGACGCCGCCGATCTCACCCCTGCTGTTCGACTACGGCCGCGACTTCGCGGACTTCATTGCGCAATATGAGCATGCGCAGATGATGCCATGGCTCGCAGATGTCGCACGCATCGAGCGGGCCTGGCTCGATGCCTATCACGCCGCCGACGCGGCACCGCTGTCGCCGGCGCAGCTTGCCGCGGTTGCGCCGGAGCGGCTGGGCGACCTCGTCCTCGTACGGCACCCGGCGGCGGGAATCGTGCAGTCGCAATTCGCGGCGGTGACGATATTCGCCGCCAACCGCGACACGTCGCCGGTTGGGCACATCGACGCTGCGACACCGGAAGACGCGTTGGTCACCCGCGCCGAATTCGATGTCGTGGTCCGGCACCTGCCGCCCGGCGGAGCAGTATTCGCGAGCAGCCTGATGTCGGGTCGGCCGCTCGGCGAGGCCGCCGCACGCGCGCTGGAGGCGGCGGCCGACTTCGACCTCGCTTCGAACATCGCCGGCCTGATCGAGGCAGGCGCCTTCACTTCAATCGCTTTCGGAGACGTCTGATGATCACGGACCAACGCATGCAGGCGGGCGGCGGCCTCCCCTCGCTCGGGCTCCTCGTCGACAAGGCCAATCATCTGGTGCAGACCATCGCCTCGCCGTCGGTCGTTCAGCTCGTGCTCCGCTTTGCGCTGGCGGTTCCGTTCTGGCGTTCTGGCATGCTCAAATGGGCAGGCTTCCTCAGGCTCAACGACACCGCGGTGACGTTGTTCAGCGACGAGTTCATGCTGCATCTGCCGGGCGGGCCCTATCACTATCCGGCACCGACGGTGATGGCGTTCCTCTCGGGATGTGGAGAGATCATGTTGCCGATCCTCCTGCTGCTCGGCTTCGGCACCCGGTTTGCGGCGCTCGGACTGCTGTTCATGACCGTCATCGTCGAGCTGACCGTGCCTGACGGCTGGCCGATCCACATCACCTGGGCGGCGATGGCGCTCGGCATCATGGCCTACGGGCCGGGACGCGTCTCGCTCGACCACCTGATCTGCCAAGCGCGCGGCCCCCGGCCATAGGCGCGAGACGCCGTCTCACATCCCGCTCAGGCCGCTATCGACCGCGAGCGTCTGCGCGGTGACATAGACGCTCTCGTCCGAGAGGAAGAACAGCACGGCATAGGCGATCTCCCAGGCGGTGGCCTGACGGCCGAACGGGACATGGCCCTTGCCACGGTTGGGTCGGCCGGCGCCGGCCTCGCGGCCGTTCGGTGTGTCGACCAGGCCGGGATAGACCAAATTGGCACGGATGCCGCGGCGCGACCCGAGATGGGCGATGTTGCGCATGAGGCCGCCGAGCGCGGCTTTCGAGGAATCATACACCGCCATCTGCGAGCCGGCTTTCAGCGCGGCGATGGAGGAGATGAAGACGATCGATCCGCCATTGTCGAATTTCGGCAGGCCCGCGCGGCAGCACAGCATCGGGCCGCGAACGTTGACGTCGTAGATCGCATTCCACTCCTCCGGGCTGACGGCATCGAGCCCGACCTTGCCGAAGGTGCCGATGTTGAGCACCATGCCGTCGAGCCCGCCCATGGCGCGATGCGCCACGTCGATCATGCGCAGGACGTCGGCCTCCGCCGTGACGTCGGCGGCAATCGCAAAGGCTTCACCGCCTTCGTCGGTGATCCGCTTGACGGTGTGCTCGGCCGAGGTTCGGTTGAGGTCGGCGACCGCAACCTTGGCGCCCTCACGCGCGCACAGAATGCTCATGGCGCGGCCGTTGCCGATCGGATCGGTGGCGGCATCGAACACGCGCTGGCCACCGCCGACGATCAGGATGCGGCGGCCCCTAAGGCGCCCCCTGCCCGGCGCTTCGCCCAGCGATTCCGCACTCGGCGGGCGGACATAGCGGTCGGGCCTGGTGTCGGGATTTTCGGACATGCGAGCCGCCTATGTCTTGCCGCCGTCATACACCTTCATGCCGGCTGCCGGATCGAGATCGGTCTCGGTCGCCTCGGTGACACGCGCCATCATCATGTAGAAGCCGAGCGCGACGATGGATTCGACGATCTCCTGGTCGCTGAAATGCTCGCGCATGGCGGCAAAGATTGCCTCGGGAACGCGGACGTTCTCGACCACCTCGCGGCCGAATTTCAGCAGCGCGCGCTCCGCCTCGCTCAAGGCGGCGGCATCGTAATCGGCGCGCTCGACCGCATCGACCTGTGCTTGCGTGCAGCCGACCCCGAGCGCGATCGGCACGTGCTGGCGCCATTCATAGGCGCCGCCTTCGAGCTGGGCGGCCTGGAGGATCAGGAGCTCGCGATTGACCGCACTGAGCTTCTGCTTGTGCAGGATCGAGTTGCCGAGCCGCATCGCCGGGATCATGTTGGCCTCGGCGTGCGCCATCATGCGGAAAATATTCAGCTTGACCGGCATGCGGTCGAACGAGGCGCGGATGTCGCCGCTGGTCGTCTCCGGATCAATCAGGGGCAGCCTTGCCACGATTCTCTCCCTTGGCTTTTCGTTTCTTGTTGTCCCGCGTCCCGCCATCCGCCGCGATCAGCGACAGGAAGAAGGCGAGATAGCGGTCGATCGCCTCGATCACCTTCGGCCGCGGCGACGGTGCCGCGCCCATCACGTAATGTTCGAGACGGATGTAGATCAGCCCTGCCGCGAACAGCCGCGCGGTCTCGCGCGGGTCCGGCGTCGAGACCAGGCCGGCGAGTGCAAAGCCGCGGAAGTAATCCGTCATCATGCTCTGCTCGCGCGCGTAGAAATGATCGGCGAATTTGGCGCGGATGCCGGGCACGCGATTGCGCTCGGCGGTGATGACTTTCTGGAACTGGTGCTCGCGCGGATCGGACCATTGCTCGACGAGGTCCAATGCAAACTGGCGGCAGAACGCGGCGGGCTGGCGCGCGAGCTGCTTGTAGCGCGGCTCTTCCAGCCGGCTCGCCGAGCTGGCCGGACCGTGCTCGCTGACGATCGCCTCGAGGATCGCGGCCTTTCCGGCGAAGTGATTGTAGAGGCTGCTCTCGCGAATGCCGACGCGGCGCGCGAGCTCGCGCATCGAGGCGCCGCCATAGCCGCTCTGCGCGAACAGATCGAGCGCCTCGGCGAGGATGCGCGCGCGGGTGGTGGGCGCAGCTGCTTCCGCCGCGCTGGTGGTGTGGACAGCCATGCAAACTTGACTAACGAACGATCGTTCGCTAGTCAACCGTACGAAGGATCGTTCGTTTCAACTCCGCTCTCAAAGAAGCGGAGAGCAATCTGGGGAGACTAGGTCATGGCGCGCTTCGTCCATTTTCGTCTGCTGCGCGCCGCAACATTGTCATTGGTCGCAACGTCCTCGGCAATACTGCCTGCGCGCGCCGAGGACCCGGCCGCCTATCCCACACACAAGATCAGGATGCTGCTGCCTTATGCGGCCGGTGGCGGCGGCGACGTGATCGGCCGGCTGCTCGGCGACAGGATGGGCAAGACGCTCGGACAGAGCGTCTATATCGAGAACCACACCGGGGCTGCCGGCACGCTCGGCACCCAGATGGTCGCAGCGTCCGCGAATGACGGCTACACCATCACCGTCGGCGGCATGACCACGCATGTGCTGGCGCCGGCGATCTATCCGAAACTGCCCTACGATTCGATCAAGGACTTCACCACGATCGGGCGCATCGGCACGTCCTCGATCATGCTGGTGGCGACCAAGGATTTTGCCGCCAACGACATCAAGGGCCTGATCACGCTGGCCAAGAAGGGCGAGCCGATCCAGTACGGGAGCTGGGGCGTGGGCTCGACCGGACAATTCTGCGCCGAAATCCTGATGCAGCAGACCGGAATCAAGATGGACCACGTGCCGTTCAACGGCATTGCCAAATTGGCCGGCGATTTGCTCGGCGGCCACATCTCGCTGGCGACGCTCGACATGGCGACCGCGACTCCGCTGGTGAAGGACGGCTCGATCAAGGCGCTGGCGGCCTGCGGCGAGCGCTCACCGAGCCTGCCGGATGTCGCAAGCTACAAGGAACAGGGCGTGCCGTTCGACCGCAGCCTGTCCTGGGCGATGTATGCGCCTGCGGGCCTCGCCGAGCCGATCGCGAGAAAATTGTCGGCGGCACTGAAGGAGGCGCTCGGCGATACGGCCGTGAAGGAGAAGCTGCTGGGGCTCGGCATCACGCCGCAATTCGTGCCGGGCGACGAGCAGCGTGACATCAACGCCCGCGACATCGCGGCCTGGAAGCAGGTCGCCAAGGACGCGGGCATTGAAGTGAAGTGAATCGAGATCAGGTGAACGAGGTGACAACGGGGGCGCCGATATGAGCCGCATCTTCGGCGCGGTGCGCCAGAACGGATATGTGGTGCGGGACATCCACGCCGCGATGAAGCACTGGATCGAGGTGATGGGCGTCGGTCCCTGGTACTACATGGACCGGGTCAAGACCGACTGGTTTCGCCATCGCGGCGAAAACTCCGCCGTCGAGATGAGCATCGCGCTGGCCAATTCCGGCGATCTCCAAATCGAGCTGATCCAGCAGCGCAACGACGCGCCCTCGCTGTACAAGGAATTCCTCGAGTCCGGCCACGAAGGCCTCCAGCACATGTCCTACTGGAGCCACGACTACCAAGCGCTCTACGACAAGGCGCTCGGGCTCGGCTACAGGATCGGCCACGAGGGCCAAATCGGCGGGGACAGAGGGCGCTTTGCCTATTTCGACACCCAGGCCCATCCAGGCACCGTGATCGAGATCTCCGACATCAGCGGCGCCAAGGGGCCGTTCTTCGAGAAGGTCCGGCAGGCTGCTTTGAGCTGGGATGGCACGCGGCCGATTCGCGAGGTCGGCGCGAGCCGATGACGCCGGCGGCCGGCAAGGCGATGCAGGCATCGGCCGGGTTCACCGCGCAGCTGGCGCGTTAGACGGCAATTCATGGTAACGTGAGCTTCGTGTCCGAACCTTCAGCGAGGCAAGCATGTCCAACACTGACAAGGTTTTCGCCGGCTCCATCCCGAAACTCTACGACGAATATCTGGTCCCGATGATCTTCGCCGTCTACGCCGACGACATCGCAAGACGTGTCGCGGCCCGCTCTCCCTCCGTGCTGCTCGAGATCGCGGCAGGCACCGGCGCCGTGACGCGCGCGGTGGCGGCGGCGCTGCCGCGCGGCGTCCGTTATGTCGCCACCGACCTCAACGAGCCGATGCTCGCCGTCGCGGCGCAGCGTCAGGCAGACGACGATCGCATCTCGTGGCGCCAGGCCGACGGATCGGCCCTGCCCTTCGACGATGCCGCCTTCGACGTGGTCTGCTGCCAATTCGGCGCCATGTTCTTTCCGGACCGCCTCAAGGCCTACGGGGAAGTGAAGCGCGTCCTGAAGGATGGCGGCACGTTCGTGTTCAACGTCTGGGATCGCATCGAGGACAATGTGCTGACGCATGAAGCGACGGTGGCGCTCGAAAAGCTGTTTCCCGACGACCCGCCTCGTTTCATGGCCCGGACGCCGCACGGCTATCACGACAAGGCCGTCATCAGAACCGATCTCGAACGCGCAGGCTTCCGCGACATATCGATCGAAACGCGAGCTGAAATAAGCCGCGCGCCGTCGCCCGAGCACGTCGCGATCGCGCTCTGCCAGGGCACGCCGCTGCGCAGCGAGATCGAGGCACGCGATGCCAGCAAGCTTCAGGCTGCGACCGACATCGTCGCCGCGGCGATCCGGACGCGCCATGGGTCCGGACCGATCGAAGGCAAGATCCAGGCGATCGTGATCGAGGCGCGGCGGTCGTAACGGGCTTCGATCTGCCCGCCTCCTACCAGAAGCCCCGCTGCATCGGCTGCGCCGGCTGATAGTATTGATACTGGCCACGCCGGCGCGGATTGACGGGCTGCGGGTTCGGGTCGCGCTGGAAGAAGAAGCCGAAACCGTTGCCGCCATTGTCCCAGCCATCGTCGCTCGCCATGGCCATCGGAGGCGCGGTCGGCTTGCGCGTGATGAAACCGCCCTGGGGCTGGTTGCTCAGCACCGCGACGAACTCGGTGCGGTAGTTGGTCTCGCTGCTCAGCGGCTCGTCCGAGATGATGATCGAGGACCGCGGCAACGCGGTCGGCGCGATGCGATCGAGCACCTCCTGCGGGATGGTGATGCGATCGAGCGCGCTCCTGGCGCTGTCGCTGTCTTCGATCGTGACCACGCTCCATCGCAGGCCCATATCGTTCTTCGCCATCGCCGTGAAGATATGCGTGCCGAGCGGCTGGTCGGGATTGCGGATCGTGACGGGAACCTCGATGCTGGTGTCGAACACCTCGCCGCCCCCGTCCGGTGCCGGCTTGTGCGTATTCCGCCGCACATAGAGCTTCTGCGTCGCGCGGCTGATGTAGACCGAGACCGGTTCGAGCGCGAGCTTTGCGTCGGTCGCAGCCTTCACGGCGTCGGCCTTCCTGGCCGCTGCCGCCTTGGCGGCCTCTTTCGTGGCCGCGACCGCATCGCGCTTCGGCTGTGCGGCGGCCTTGGCGGCATCGAGCTGCGTCGCCGCGTCGGCGGCCCTGATGGCGGCCTTCTGCTTCAGATCCTCGGCCTTGGCGCGGGCCTGATCGGTCTTCGCGGCCGCGAGCTGCTTGTCGGCGAAGGCGAGCTCGGCGTCAGCGCGGGTCTTCTGCTGTTCCAGCTTGCGCAGCGAGGCCGGCAGCGATGCCGCCTCTTTCGCGGCCAAAGTCGCGGCCTTCTTGGCCTCGTCGGCCGCCCTTGTGGCCTCCTCGGCCTCGCCGGAGAGCTTGCCGATCTGGCCCGGCGCCGCGGCAATGGCGTCCCGCTTCGGCATGAACAGTGCGGGATGAACGATGTCGATCGGAGCCGCGTCGTTCGGCGAGATGATCACGCGCATCCCGATGTTGGTCTTGTCGAACAGGCCCTCCGCGAAACCGAACGGCATCCGCACGCAACCATGCGAAGCGGCGTAGCCGGGCAGCGGCCCGCCATGGAGCGCGATGCCGTTCCAGGTGATGCGCTGCATGTTCGGCATCCAGGCATCGTCATACATGGTCGAGTGGTGGTCCTTGTCCTTCTCGACGATGGCGAAAACGCCGGCCGGCGTCTCGCGTCCCGTCGTGCCGGTGGACACCGGCGCGCGAAAAATCCAACCCTCGGCGTCGTAGAAGGTGACCTGCTGGCTTTTGATCGACACGATCGCCATGATCGGTTCGCCGGCCTCGCGCGGCGCCACCGCCTCGGCCGGCTGACGCGCCTGCTTGGCCGCATTGGCCGGGGCCACGGCCGCAAAGGCGAGCATCGCCGCCAAGGTCACAATTCCGGGAGGCCCCCAACGCCGCATCGCCACGGTGGATTGCGCCGTTGTCATCAGGTTTCTCATGCCATCCTCGGTCGAAATGCCAGTCCGCCGGTCATTGATCAGATTGCGATCTTTGAATTAAGAAATCGCAGCCGCCTTACGTTCCGTCTGTGGCGACATTCGGCACGTTCCGGCGATAAATCTCATATACGACGGTTGATGCAGGCGGAAGGGCGGCGCGCGGCCGAAGCTGGCGGTCTATCGCTGCGACAGAATGACCGGGGGTCGCTGACACGGCTGCCAGTGCCCGGCGTCGGACGGCGGGCCACCTTGAACGGGCGCTGAACGCCCAGGCCTTCCGATCGACCGTTCACAGACAACCCAACACCCGCACGCGCGGATTCACGCCATTCGGCGGCCGCGCGGGGGCGGCGTAAGCGAAACCGCTGGGGCCAAGGCTGCCTTTTCAAACAAGCTTGGCTCCCTTTCCAAACAAGGCCGCCTCTCCAAAGGAGACGAGCCGCTGCCGCTCCTCGTCCCACAAGGTCAGCCGCACGGTCCGCAAACTCTGGAGCAGCGTAATCCGCCCGACACCAGCGAACTGCGGATTGTCGCGCAACACGTCCTGCAAGCGATAGTAGGGAATTCGACTGGACAAATGATGGATGTGGTGGACGCCGATATTTGCGGTGAACCATCGCAAGACAGCCGGCAATTGGTAGTGAGAGCTGCCGTGCAGCGCGGCGTCGTGAAAATTCCAGGTCTCGTCGTGGGCCCAGTGCGTGTGCTCGAACTGATGCTGGACGTAGAACAGCCAGACACCGATCGACGCCGCCAGAACAATGATCGGCAGATGCACGAGCAGGAACGGCCCATAGCCGACCAGCTGGATCATCGTGACGACGAGAACCGCGAGGGCGATGTTCGTGCCCATCGTGCTCAGCCAGGGTTTCCAGCCGCGACGCATCATCCCCACCGGCAATCGGTGCTTCAAGATGAACAAATACGAGGGGCCGACGCCAAACATCACCAGGGGATGTCGATACAAGCGATACAGCGTCCGACGCCATCGCGACCGCCCGAGAAATTCGCGCGTGGTCAACGTGTCGATGTCGCCCAACCCCCTTTGATCGAGATTGCCGGAGTTCGCATGATGGCCTGCATGGTTACGCCGCCAGTAGCCGTATGGCGTGAGTGTCATCACGCCGAGGGCACGGCCGACCCAATCGTTGGCAACGCGGCCGCGGAAGAACGAGCCGTGTCCGCAATCATGTTGGATCATGAAGAGGCGGACCAGCAAACCCGCGGCGGGCACCTCCAGCAGGAGGGCAAACCAATAGCCCTGGTCAAGAGCGGCCCAAATCAGAGCCCAGATGACGACGAACGGTATCGCCGTAATCGCCAGTTCGAGGACACCCCGCGCATTGTCGGGCTCGCGATAGCGGGCGAGCAACTGCGCCGATGCGCGGATTTCCGGTATTCCTTGGCTCATATCTGCTCTGCTCCCGACATGCCGCCCAAGAAGCACGGTTATGGCCAAGGATGCAACAAAATCGCCCACCACCTGGACCGCTTCCGGTCGAAACCGAGCCATCGCCAAGTCAAGCGGCGCTTTCAGGGCTTCAGACGGTGAGGACGAGCCTCGTCAGACGCCGCTGCTAAACGCCTAACGCCTTCCGATTGAAGGTTCGCAGGAAACGCAACGACAGCGTCCGGACATTTGCGACGTTCAGCAACCACGCTGCGGCGACATAAGCGAGGCCGCCCGCAAGGCTCACGACCATGAGTGGGACAAGGCCGATGCCATTGACCTGGGATCGTGCCGCGAGAATCGCGGCCGCCATCGCCGCGGCGGAGACGGCAACGCCGGCGAGGCGGTGGAGGTCGAACGGGACCGGATGGGCGCGATGCATCAGGGCGACGGCAACGAGGAAGCCGATCGCCTCGGTCGCAAGCGTTGCCAGCGCCGCGCCGTAGAGGCCATGGCCGGCCACCAGCACGAACATCAACGCCACGCTGACGACCAGCGTCAGGAACGACTGCGCCGCCAGCATGAACGGTCGCTCTGCAAGCTGGAAACTGATCTGCACGTAGAATTGATTGGCGATGCCGAACAAGCGCGCGAGCACCAGCGTCGGCAGCAATACCGACACGCCGGCGCGGAAGTCGACGCCGACGAGCGTGCCGGCAACCTGGTCGGCTGCGAGCGCGAGCCAGACGGCGACGGGCGCGACCACGACGAGCAGAAGCTCGAGACTCTCGGTCAGCCGCTGCCGCGTCGTCTCTGTGTTTTTGTCCGACAATGACCGGAACACCAGCGGCACGGTCGCCGCGGCGACGCTGGATGCGATCATGACCATGAATTGTCGCGGCAGATCGGCGGCGACGCCAAAGATGCCGGCGGCGTCCTTGCCGAGCAAATAAGCCACGATGAGGCGGTCGCAGGCCGAGTAGACCGCAACGGACAGGCCGGCCAGCGTCAGCGGCAGGCCGTAGCGCGCGAGCTGTATGAACTGGCTGCGCTGAAAGCGCGCGATCCTGGTGCGGTCACCGACGAGGTTCAGGATGATCCCGGCGAGCGAACCCAGGCCGAACGCGGCAAGCAGTCCCAGTCCACCCCAGCCCAGCCAGATACCGAGCAGGCCGAAACCGACGCTCGACACGCTACGCACGATCGAGATCGCCGCGAATCTGTAAGGGCGCAGTTTTGCTCGCTCGAACTCCTGGCCGACATCGACGGCATTCGCCATGATCGCGACGAACATGCTGGCAAGCAGCAGCCCGACGCTGAGATCGCTGCGGAACAGGAAGACCAGCGGCGTGGTGGCGCAGAGGACGGCAACGGTGAGCGCAAAGGCGACCATTGCGGTGCCGCGGAAATCCACCTCGGCCGACATCGCCTGATAGCGCGACACCGACAGCTTGATCCAGGCGAAGAAGATCGCGCCCAGAATGCCCGCCAGGCTGATGCCGACGACATAGACGCCGTACTCCGCCGGCGTCAGCAGCCGCGTGTAGGCCGTGACGGCGAAGAAGCCCACCGCCGCAGGCAGGATGTAGGCGACGAGATAGATCGAGAAATGGCGGTTCAGCATGCGAGCACGGGACCGGCAACATTGTTGCGAGTGTGACGGCCGTTCATCAATTGGACCATGGCGGGGCGAGCGAATTGCGCCGCAGCATCTCTCAAGAATGTCACATAAGTCTGGAGATCGGGCGGCGAATGCGGCTTTGAGGCCGCTTTCGCGGGTTAGCGTTAAATTTGCCCTTCCCTGACGGCGGCACGGCCACCGAAAGGAACCGTGATTTCGCAGATGGCAAAGTTAACCCAACGAGGGGAAACCCCGGCGTTGCAAGGCGTCGCTTGGTACGATGGCGCGTTGGTGCGATTAAGGAATGCCGTGACCAGGCTCGACAGACGCGAATTTCTCCTCGGCAGCGCGGCGGCCCTCGCGGCCGGTGCATCGGCGTCCGCAGCGCCGGCGTCGAAACTCGCCCAGCGCTATCAGGGATTTGGTGCCGCGGCCACGCTCTGGGATCTGCAAGCCGATCCCAGGCTCGGCGAAGCCATCAGCACCTATTGCACGCAGGTGGTTCCGGTGCTCGAGCTGAAATGGCCGATGCTGCGTCCCGACGCGCACACCTTTGCCTTTGAACGCGCCGACGCGATACTGGATTTCGCCCGGCAGAACGACCTGACGATGCGCGGGCACGCGCTCGCCTGGTATCACGATATTCCGGACTGGACCAAGCAGATCAAGGATGCCAAGGGTGTCGAGCGCGCCTATGTCGACCACATCGGCACGGTCGTCTCCTATTACAAGGACAAGCTGACGTCGTGGGACGTCGTCAATGAGCCGATCCCGGACAATCCACGCAGTCCAAAAGACCGGCGCGAGTCGTTCTGGACGCAGCATCTGGGCAATCGCTGGATTCCGTTGGCGTTCCGCACGGCGGCCGCGGCCGACCCCTTCGTCAAGCTCGCGATCAACGAATACGATATCGAGTCGGCCAAGGACACGTTCATTGCGAAGCGCGCGGCCTACCGCCAACTCATCATGGAGCTGCTCGACCAGGGCGTGCCGCTGCACGCCGTGGGACTGCAATCGCATCTGCATGCCGAGCTCGAGATCGACACCCATGGGCTCGCCGAATTCGTCACCGAGCTGCGCGCCTGGGGCCTCGAGGTGTATGTCACCGAGCTCGATGTCGACGACCAGAAGCTGACGGGGACGCCGGCGGAGCGCGATGCCATCGTCGCCAAGCGCGTCGATGATCTCTTGACCGCGATCTCGACCAGCGGACCGGTGCGCTCGATCCTGACCTGGGGCCTCTCGGACCGCTACAGCTGGATCAACGGCACCTTTGCCCGCGCCGACAAGCAG
The DNA here is from genome assembly GCF_000515415.1 of Bradyrhizobium sp. WSM1417. NCBI lineage: Bacteria > Pseudomonadati > Pseudomonadota > Alphaproteobacteria > Hyphomicrobiales > Nitrobacteraceae > Bradyrhizobium > Bradyrhizobium sp. WSM1417. Next base: position 2,646,802 of record NZ_KI911783.1, on the reverse strand, counting down.
CCGAACCGTCCTTTGCCGCTCGACGGCGAGTTCAAGCCGAAGCCGTTCATGAACGTGATCGGCAAGTTCACGAGGGACGCTTAAGCGGCTTTACTTTGAGCATGATCTTTTCGGAAAACCGCTGCACACTTTTCCGGATCATGCCCTAGCGCGTCTTCGTCGGTGCTTCGAATTCAACCGCATCGCCCATGTGATCGGGCGACAGGCTCGGACCGCGACGGTCGCGCGAGCTGAGGCGGAACACGTCGCGGATGTCGTCGATCGAGGTCGACGAATAGGACTGGATGCACAGCGCAACCTGGTCGGGCGAAGCGGCGCGCATCATCGCTTCGATGGCTGGGCGGTCGAGGCGCGTGTCATCCCAATGCGAGACCGCGATGCTGTCCTCGGTGACCCGATGAGTGGCCAGATGAGCGGGCGCGTTCGCGACGAAATGGCCGTACATGAGATATTCCGAGAACTTCTTTTTCCGGCACAGCGCCAGAACCCAGTTCAATCCGGTCGCCGACTTGATCGCGTCGGTCATCGCGCGCGCGGTGTCCTTGTCCCACACCAGTGCATTGCCGACATAGTCGTCCGCGGGGAAGGACCTGTCCTTGATGCCAAGGAGCTGATCGACGGTGCGGAGCCACAGGACATGCAAGGGGTGGGCGGCGTCGATCCCGTTGCGCGTGACGAACAGCGGCGTCTTCTCGCCGCCGGCATACTGGCCGACGTCGAATTCGCGGAAGAACAGATTGTCCGAATCCAGGATGCAGACGCGCTGCTCGGGCGCGTTGAGGACGCCGGCGATCTTGAGGATCTGCTGGATGTGCCAGCCATGAACGGGTGACGACAGCAGCGACAGCCAGACGCGCCGTTTGCTGATGAACTGCAGAGCCGGCGGCAGCGCCCACAGCCATTTCGGCAAATAGCGCGAGGCCGGAACGATGACGCGCTTGTCGGAAGCGAACCGCGCGAACAGCGGCAGATCCTCATCGTTAACGAGAACATAATGCCGCGTGTAACCCGTCAACCAGGTGTCGATGCTCTCGCTGAGCAGCGAAAAGCGCTCGATATCCTTGGCGTAGCTGGCGGTCAGCAGGGCAACGGAATGCATGGCGCGCGCTCTTATGGCGATCAGGCCGTACTCATAGCGGCGCCGAGGCGTGTTGAATACTTACATTCGCAATCAAGGTAAAATGAAACGAAGCATTAGCCATCCGACGGCAGCCCCTGCGCGATGCCGCGAAAGCGCAACGGCGCCAGCGCGGAGGCGCGCTGCCACCAGTCGGCGACGCGGTCGTCGAGCGCGGTCACGCCTCGACCGTGACCGGGGAAGATCCGGATCTGCTGCACAGCCTCGGCTTCGAACCCCTTGCCCTTGCGGGTGATCTTGAGCGCGGCGCCTTCGCGGTCCCGCTGGGTCAGCGGCACCAGAAGCCGGCCGCGCGGACGAAGCGACCGAAGCCAGAGCGGATGCGGCTGCGAGAAGCCGGCATGAACGATGATCACGTCGGCGGGTTCGCCGATGTCCTCGCATCCGTCGCCATGAACGACCGCGACGTTGCGATAGGCGCCAAGATAGGTCGCGGCGCGCGCCGCAAGCCGCTCGTCGCATTCGATTGCCTGCACCCTGCCCTTGGGGCCCACGATCTTCGACAGCACGGCCGAGAAATAGCCGAGCCCGCAGCCGATCTGGACCACACGGTCTTTCTCCCCGACGTCGAGCAAATCGATGAAGTGCGCCCACAGGCTCGGCAGTCCGGTGTCGAGCTTGCGGCGCGCATCGATCGCGACCAGCACATTGTCCTGGAGATGAACGGGATCGGCATCCGGCGTCAGCCGATAGAAGCGCGCCGCCTCGCTCTTGATGCGCCAGGGTCCCTTCGCCAGAAACTTTTCGCGCGGAACGGTGGCGAGGGCTTCGAGCAGGCGCGTCGAGGAGATCCGCTCGCGCTTTGCGATCAGCTCCACGTAACGCGCACGCGCGGCGGCAAGATCGCTCATCTTACGGGATCGGCCTGTGCACGAACAGGCGCGTCCGCGCCGAGTTCGTCGATCAATTGCATCGCCTGTTTCAGGTCCGGCGTGGAGAAGCCCTCGCTGAACCTTCCGACGATCGGTACGAGCAGGAGACTGGCGTGCTCGCGCTTTCCGGCTTCGTACGACAGGCGCGCGAGGCTGACGGCGGTGCGAAGCTCCCATGACAGCGCGCCCTGCTTGCGCGCGATCTCCAGCGACAGGTTGAACAGGTCCTCGGCCTCCTGCACCGAGGACGGATCCCCGTCCGACAGGGTGATCTCGCCTTGCAGGCGGTAGACTTCGGGGAGGTAGGAGTGGTCGCCGGTCCGTCTTGCGGTCGCGAGCGCACCGTCCAGCGCGCGCAAGGCGGCATCGCGCATCCCGACTTTGGCGTAGGCCTCCGCAAGCAGGCAGCGGAACCAGCAGCCGGCGAGCCAGGAGTCCATTGCTTCGTATTCGTCGAGGCCGAACCGCATCTGGCTGAGGCCTTCGTCGGCCTCGCCGAGCTGCGCCAGCGCCCAGCCGCGCAGGATCGCGGCCTGCTGCTTCCAGTGCAGGAAATTGTGTTCGGTGGCGATGATCATGGCGCGGTTGGCGTGGTCGCGCGTGCCCTCGACATCGCGCAGATGCTGGCAGAGATAGGCGCCGAACACGAGCGCGAAGGCGAGCGTGAAGGGGTGGCGAATCTTCTCGGCGTTCGCGATCGCCTGCTCGCTGTGCTGGCGCGCCGCGTCGGGCCGGCCGAGGAACCACGAGAGGTAGCCAAGATAGGACAGCGAGACGACGCCGGGATCGGTGCCGTGCCGTTCCATCAGATCGGAGTGCAGGTCGGGGCTGTAGAGGTTGATGCAGCGATGCAGATGGTGCTGGGACACAGCAAAGCGCCCGCGATAGAGCATGGTCATCGCGATCGAGCGATGCGCCTCGATCAGATAGCCGGTCTGCTGCGCCGGCTGCGTCCCCGCGCTCAGCCGCTCGCGCTTGGCGAACTTCAACAGCTCGACGCTGAGATCGTGCGCGCGGGTCAAATCGGCGCGGATGAAATGACAGACCCAGAGCCCGCGCGTGGCGGCGAAGGCATTTTCGTCGTCGTCGAGCTGCTGGCCGAGCTCGAGGGCGCGGACGTAGTTCTCCTCGACCTCCTGCACGGCATAGCCCTTGGCGGCGATCAGCGCGTTGCCGAGCGCAATGCGCAGCTCGAGCTCCATCTCGTCGGCGCCCTGCATGCGCGCATTGGCCTGCACGACGCTGAGGCCGCGGCCCAGATGCCCGATCGCCTCCAGATTGGCGCCGCTCTTGGCCGCCTGCTTGCCGGCCTTGAGCCAGAAGCTGGCGGCGCTCTCGCTCTGGCCGGATTCGGTCATATGATGGGCGAGCAGTTCCGGTTCGCGCTCGGTCTTCTCGGGATACATCTCGGCGAGCACCTGGGCGATCCGGGAATGCAGCTTGCGCCGCTCGCTGTGCAGCAGGCTCGCGTGCGCGGCGTTCTGGATCATCACGTGCTTGAAGGAGTAGAGCGCGTCGGGCGGATGGCCGCGGCGCATGATCAGCCCGGCCTCCTCCAAATGATTGAGCGCGGCCTCGATCTGTTCGGCGGGCGTGTTGGCGACCGCGTACAGCGTCTCGTAGGAGAATTCGCGGCCGATGGTGGCACCGATCTGCGCGATCCGCTTGAACGGCCCCATCCGGTCCAGCCGCGCCATCAGCGAGTCCGTCAGCGTCGCCGGGATCGCGAGCTGCCGCCACGGGCCGGACAGCACGTAGCGCCCGTGCCGTTCGGTCAGGAGGTTGGATTCGAGCACCGTCTTGGTCAGCTCCTCCAGGAACAGCGGCACGCCGTCGGTCTTGACGATGATCTCCTCGATGACCTCCTTGGGAAGCTCGCGTCCCGCCACGCGCTCGACCAGCGTCGCGCGCAACTGCCGGCTCAACCGGCTCAGGACCAGGGTCGTGATGTGCGAATGGGCGTTCCAACTCGGCTGGAATTCGGTCCGCGCGGTGATGATGACCAGGATTGCCCGGTTCTGCGCCCGGTCGACCAGGAGATCGATCACCTCACGGGACGTGGGGTCGATCCAGTGCAGATCCTCGAATGCGATCACCAGCGGCTGCTCGCGCGCAAGGCCGAGGAAATGATTGACCAGCGCCGCGACGGTCGCATCCTTTTGCTGCTGCGGCGACAGCTCGAGCGGCGGATAGCGGTCACCGGTCGGAATGGACAACAGCGCGGCAAGCAGCGGAGCAACCTGCTCGATGTCGCCATGAGCGGCGGCGACCGCGGTCTCCAGGCTCGCCAGCGACTGCACGGACGCATCCTCGCGATCGAGACCGAGAGAGAATTTGAGCTGCTCGGCGAACGGATAGAACGCCGTGGAGGTGTAATAGGGCGAGCACTGGAACGAGATCTGTCCATGGCGGTCGCCCGCGATCCGGTCGAAGATCTCCTGGATGATGCGCGACTTGCCGATGCCGGGCTCGCCGAACTTGACCACGACCTGGCCCTCGCCCGCCTTGGCCTGCTGCCAGCGCCCCATCAGCAGCGCAATCTCCTCCTCGCGGTTGACGAGCGGGGTCAGCCGCGTGCCCATCGCGGCGGCGAAGCGGGTCTCCACCCGCGAGGCGCGCATCACGTGCCAGGCCTGGGCTTTCTCCGAGATGCCCTTGAGCGCGTGGACGCCGAGATCGCGGTAGTCGAACTTCCCCTTCAGCAGCGACTGGGTCGACGTGGAAATCACCACACCGTTGGGCGGCGCCAGGCCTTGCAGGCGCGCGGCGAGATTGACGGTTTCTCCAACCGCGGAGTCGCGCTCTTCGGTGCCCTGCCCGACGAGGTCGCCAACCACGACGAGACCGGTCGCGATGCCGATGCGGACGGCGGGTGAGTGGCTGAGCGCACCACGCGGCTCGATCGCGCGGGCGGTCGACAGCACCCGGACGATTTCCAGCCCCGCGCGCACGGCGCGCTCGGCGTCGTCCTCATGTGCGGTCGGATAGCCGAAATAGACCAAAATACCGTCCCCGACGAAGCGGGCGGCAAAACCTTCGTAATGTTTCACCACGCGGACACAGGTTTCGCGGAAGCTCGCGATCATGTCGCGCACGTCTTCCGGATCGAACTGCACCGAGAGCGAGGTGGAATCCACCATGTCGCAGAACATGGTGGTGAGCTGACGCCGCTCGGCGCCGATCTCCGTCCGGACTTGCGGGCGCGCCGCCGCGTCGGGCTTCTCCGCGGTTTCGGCCCGGAACAACGCGATCATGGCTCGCTGGAGCCGCTTCCGATCGCCGAGTGGCAATCCGAGCTCGACCAGATCGGATTCGGTCAGGTCCCCCATGACGTCGAGATCGAGACGGTGCTGCGCGAAGAGATCGGTATAGTGGCTAAGACCGATACCATCGAGCCAGCGCTTCAGCCCGCCTTCCGTTCCCGTGCCCGGCTCATTCTCCAGCATGGTGATTCCGCCCGACCAATCACTCCGTCGAAGGGCTCAGGGCCCCGCAACCACAGATTTTGGGGCCAAAACTTCACCTCAGACTGGACGCGTTCCCTAACTTCTTGGAAGAATAGCCCAATCGGATCAAAAGGGAACGGAATTGTCGGACGCCACACGCCCAGCGCCGCAGGAATTGGCCGGCACGACGACCGAAACGAAGATATTCGCGGATATCGGCGGCCTTCTCGATTTCCATGCCCGCAAGACGCCGGCGGCCCCCGCCCTCCTTGCCCCCGGCCGGCCGGCCCTCAACTACGGCGGGATTGGCGCGCGGATGCAGGATCTCGTCCGCACGCTGCGCGGGCTTGGCATTACCCCTGCCGATCGTATTGCGGTTTCGTTGCCGCGCGGTGCCAACAGCGCACTGGCCCTGATCGCGGTCGCCTCGAGCTGCGCTTGCGTCCCCGTCAATCCCGATCTGACGGTGGACGAGTTGCAACGCTATTTCAGCGAATTGAAGCTGACCGCGCTCGTCACCCGGGCCGACACGAACTCGGCGGGCCGCGATGTCGCCAAGGCGCTCGATATTGCTGTGATCGATTTCGTGCCGGGGTCGCAAGACGATCTCGGCGGCGGCACGTTCGTCGGGCCGGCGGTTGGACCGGCAAGCACCGGCGGCGCCTCGCGCGGCGACGATGACGCGTTCATCCTGCTGACCTCGGGCACCGCGGCGCGACCGAAGATGGTGCCGCTGACGCATCGCAATGTGTGCCTCTCCGCCTATAATGCCGGCCGTGTGCTGTCGCTTGCGCCCCACGATCGTCTGCTCAACGTCCTGCCGCTGTTTCACGCCCATGGTTTGATCTCCGGCCTGCTGACGGCGCTGGCCGCGGGCTCCAGCGTGATCTGTACCGAGGGTTTCGACGCGTCCTCCTTCTTCGGCTGGATGCGGCAGTTGCAACCGACCTGGTACACGGCAGTGCCGACCATCCATCGCGCGCTGCTGACGGCGGCGGAAGCCAACCCGGATCTTGCCCGCTCGTCGTCGTTTCGCGTGATCCGCTCCGCCTCGGCCTCGCTTGCGCCTGCGATCCTCGACGGGCTGGAGGCGACGTTCGGCGTTCCCGTGCTCGAAACCTACGGCATGACGGAGGCGGCCTCGCAGATCGCGGCCAATCCGTTCGAGCTGCGCAAGGTCGGATCGGTCGGCCGTGCCGCGGGTCCCGAGATCGCAATCATGGACGAGACGGGCCGCGTGCTCGCCAGCGGCGAGCACGGCGAGATCATGCTGCGCGGACCCAACATGAGCCGCGGCTACTATAATGACGAGGCGGCGACGCAGGCTGCCTTCCGCAACGGCTGGTTCCGGACCGGCGATCTCGGCTATCTCGATGCCGACGGCTATCTCTTCATCGTCGGCCGCATCAAGGACGTCGTCAACCGCGGCGGGCAGAAGATCTCGCCTTTGGAGGTGGAAGAGGTTCTGCTCAGCCATCCCGCCGTGCTGGAGGCCGGCGTGTTTGCCGTCCCGCACGAGAAGCTCGGCGAGAACGTCGCCGCAATCGTGGTGCTGCGGCCGAATTCCGCGGTGACCTCGGACCAGTTGCGCCAGTTCGCCCGGAAACGGCTCGCCGCCTACAAGGTCCCGAGCCTGATCCGCAGCGTGGCGACGCTGCCGAAAGGCGCCAGCGGCAAGGTCAAGCGCAATGCGCTGGCCGAGCTGATCGCAACGATGGGTGGCGGCGAGGAGGCGGCCCGTCTGCCGCGCAACGCGCTGGAGACCGAGCTCGCCGGGATCTGGGCCAATTTGCTGGAGCTGCCGCAGGTCGGCGTCGATCAGGACGTCTTTGCCCTCGGCGCGGACTCGCTCGCGGTGACGCAGATGCGCTCGCGCCTGCGCGAACGCTTCAATGTCGATTTCTCGTTCGAGGACGTTTTTGATTGCGCCACCGCCGCCGCGCTTGCGGCCCGGATCGAAACCGCAACCCATCGCGAAACGATGCTGCCGGCCTGGCGCCAGGCCACGGAAGCAGACGCGCCGTTGTCGTTCCAGCAGCAGCGGATGTACGTGCTCTCGCGGCTCGACCCCACTCGCTACAATTATAACGTCGTCGAAGTCGCGCTCCTCAAGGGTAGGCTCGATGTCGCCGCACTTTCTGCTGGCCTCGCCGCGGTGTCGGCGCGCCATGAGGCGTTGCGGTCGGTCATCGTCGAACGCGAGGGCGAGCCGGTGCAGCTTGTGCTGCAATCGCGGCCGCGGTTCGAGCGGATCAAGCTCAGACCAAGTCCCGCGGACAAGCGAGCCGCTGTTGTCAGACGCGAAGCGCTCCGGCTCGCGCAGCATCCGTTCGACCTTGCGCACGAGGCGCCGCTGAAGGTCACGCTGCTCTCGTTCGACAAGAGCAGCCACGCGCTCGTGGTCAACGTCCACCACCTCGTCACCGACGGCTGGTCGCAGCGGCTGTTCTGGGAAGAACTCGCCGCCCATTATTCGGCAGCACGCAAGAACGACGTGGCGGCACTGCCTTCGCCCGCCTTCCAGTACCGCGACTTTGCGCTCTGGCAGCAGAGCTGGGCCAAGACGCCGGCCGCAAAGGAGCAGCTCGATTACTGGCGGGTGCAGCTGGACGGCGTCACCACGCTGCCGCTGCGAACTGACCGGCCAAGGCCGGAGGTCTGGAGCGGCCACGGTGCCCGTCACTATCTCGAATTCTCCAAAACCCTGTCGGCCGACCTGCGCGCGCTGAGCCAGAACCAGGGCGTCACGCCCTTCATGACCCTGCTCGCAGTGTTCCAGTGCCTGCTGTTCCGTCACACCGGACACGAGGATGTCGCGACCGGCTCGCTGATCGCCAACCGCAACCAGATCGAGAGCGAGCGCCTGATCGGACTGTTCGCCAACACCCTGATCCTGCGCAATGATTTCGGCGGCGATCCGAGCTTCGGCGACATGTTGCGCCGGGTCCGGCAGGTCACGCTCGATGCCTACCGCAACCAGGACCTCCCGATCGAAGAGGTCCTGCGCGCGCTTCAGATCGCGCGAAGGACGGACGGCAATCCGCTGTTCCGAATCATGTTCATCCTCCAGAATGCCTCGATCGAGGCGGCATCTTTCTCCGGTCTGTCGACGCGGCGGATCGAGATCGATCCAAAAGTGGCGCGATTCGACATCACGCTCGAGCTGCTCGAGGCCGACGGCCGTTTCACCGGCTTCTTTGAATACGCCACCGATCTGTTCGACGCGGCGACGATCGAGGGCATGGCCGCTCAGTTCAAAACCCTGCTCAAAGCCGTCATCGCCGATCCGGAGCAGCGCATCTCGCACCTGCCACTTCTGACCGAGACCGAACGCCGGCAGCTGCTGGCGCAGGGCCGGGGCGTGCCGGCCAATTTCGCCACGCGCGGCAATCCGAGCGAACGTTTCGACCGCCAGGTCAAGAAGACGCCGAACGCGATCGCCGTGTCCGACGGCCGCACATCCCTGAGCTATCGCGAGCTGGCGCGCCGCAGCCAGGCGGCCGCGCGCTGGCTCACCCGCGAAGGCGTCGGCGACGAGGCCGTGGTCGCCTTGCTTGCGGATCGCGGGCCCGACCTGCTTGCCGCGATGATCGCCGTGCAACGCATGGGCGCCGCCTTCCTCAATCTCGATCCCGACCAGCCGCCGGCCCGGCTCGCAACCATCCTCGGATCGAGCGGCGCCCGCATGCTGCTCACCGGACGGGCGCAGTCGTCCATGGCGGAGGCGCTGCTCGAACCGCTGGTCGAGCGCATCCCAATGGCCGGGCTCGAGGATGCGATCGCGCCAGCGTCGACCAAGCCGGCCCGCGCGGCGCGGCGCGCGGCTTCGAGCCTTGCCTATCTCATCTACACTTCCGGGTCCTCCGGCGCGCCCAAGGGCGTCATGATCGAGCAGCGCGGGCTTTCGAACCATCTCGCCTCGCTCGTCTCCGAGCTGAACCTCTCGCGTCGGGACGTGATCGCGCAGACCGCGCCGCAGAGTTTTGTCATCTCGGTATGGCAGTTCCTCGCGGGGCCCATGGTCGGCGCGCGCGTGCATGTCTGCGGTACCGTGATCGTGGGAGACCCGATTTTGCTCGCGCGCGAGATCGAGCGCGAGGGCATCACGGTGCTGGAGATCGTCCCATCGCTGCTGCGCGTGATCCTCGATCGCATGGACGAGGCACAGGTCCGACGCGCCTTTGCGAGGCTGCGCCTTCTGATCTCGACGGGCGAGCCGCTGCCCGTCGATCTCTGCAAGGCCTGGTTCGCCCGCTGCCCGAAAGTGCCGCTGATCAACGCTTACGGTGCGTCGGAATGTTCCGACGACGTCTCGCTGCATCGCCTGACCAGGGCGCCGGCGACCATGACAAACAACGTCCCGGTCGGCGCGCCGCTGCCGAACATGCAGCTCTACGTGCTCGACGCAAGCCTGCAGCCGCAGCCGGTCGGCGTGACCGGCGAGCTCTGCATCGGCGGCGCCGGTGTCGGCCGCGGCTATGTCAATGATCCCGCGGAGAACCGGCAGCGCTTCCTGCCCGATCCGTTCTCGCGCAAAGCAAGCAGCCGGCTGTACCGGACCGGCGACCTCGCCCGTCGCCGCGCCGACGGCACGATCGAATGCCTCGGTCGCGCCGACCATCAGGTCAAGGTCCGCGGCTACCGTATCGAGCTCAAGGAGATCGAGAACGCGCTTGCCGACCATCCGGATGTGCGCGCCGGCATCGTCGAGCCGCGTCGCGAAGCAAGCGGCGATATCAGGCTGATTGCCCATATCGTCGCGAGATCCGGCAGCCGGAGCAGCGCCAGCGAGCTGCGCGACTTCCTGAAGAGCCGGCTGCCGGGCCATGCCATCCCGTCCGCGTTCCTGTTCCTGGACCAGGTGCCGCTCAATGCCCATGGCAAAATCGACCGGACCGCGCTGCTGGCGCCGGCGCAGCAGGAAACCTCCGGACCGGATGCGGCGGTGCCGGCGCGGCGCTTCACCGAAAAGGTGCTGTCCGACATCTGGATCGACCTGCTGAAGGTCGAGAGCCTCGGCGTCACCGACAATTTCTTCGACCTCGGCGGTCATTCGCTGCTGGCGGGCCAAGTCATGGCGCGCGTCGCCCGGGCGCTCGGCGTGTCGCTGCCGATCAAGACCATCTTCGAGGCACCGACGATCGACGAGCTTGCCCGGCGGGTCGACGAGGCCGTGGCGGCAAAGCCGCGCAAGCCGGCCGCAAGTTTGGCAAGGCTGGTTGGAGCGAGCCTGGCCGAAGGCAGCCCTCCCACGCTCTCGATCGCGCAGGACCAGATGCTGCGGATCGAGCAAAATCTTTCCGGTTTGCCGCTGTTCAACCTGCCTTTCGCCTTCCGTCTCCAGGGGCCGCTCAATCTGGCCGCCCTGGCGCAGGCGATCGACGACATCGTGCGCCGGCACGAATCGCTGCGGACCCATTTCGGCTGGAGCGGCGGGGAGCCCGTCAGCCACGTCGCCGCGCCCGGCGCCCTCGGCCGTGTCCTGACCGTCGAGACGATCGGCGACGGTCAGCCCCACAACAACAAGCGGCGCAAGGCGCTGGCGCTCCGCAAGATCGGTCTCCTGATCGAACAGGAGGCCTATGTCCCGATCGACACCACGCGCGCGCCGCTGCTGCGCACCCGGCTGTTGCGGCTCCACGATGACGATCACGTGTTGCTGCTGACTTTGCACCACGCCGTCGTCGACGGCTGGTCGATCGGCGTGCTGTTCGAGGAATTGTCCAATCGCTATGCGACGCTGGCTGGCTATCCGTCGGTGCCGCTGCCGAAACCGCCGCCGGCCTTTTCGGACGTCGCGCGCTGGCAGCGCTGGTGGTGCGGCACCGATGCCGCCCGCCGTCAGGCGGCTGAATGGACGCAGAATTTGCGCGGGGCGGCTCCCCTCTTCGAGGGCGAATCAAGCCCGGGCCCGTCCAGGGGGCACCATCCGGTCAGTTTCGAGCGTGAGCTGATCGGCCGGCTCGCGGCCTTCGCCGGCCAGCACAATTGTACGCTGTTCATGTGTCTGCTGACCGGCCTGAAAGCCCTGCTGCTGGCGCGGACCGGCCGCCACGACATCTCGATCGCCACCGCCATGGCCAATCGCGCCCAGCCTGACACCGACCGGATCGTCGGTCCGTTCGAGAACACGGTGATCGTTCGCACCAAAATCACGCCGGAGCTGTCGTTCGCGCAGGCCGTGGCCCGGGTCCGCCAGAGCGTGCTTGACGCGCATGCGCGCCAGGAGCTGCCGTTCAACATCCTGGCCGACCATCTGGAGCAGGAGAGGGTCAATCCAGCCGCGCTGCTCCAGGTCTATTTCACCCTGCAAAATCCGCTGCGCCAACCGCTCGATCTGCCTGATCTCACGACAGGATCGATCGGCAACATTGCCCGCGAAGGCCAGCCGGTGCTGCCGATCGACCAGACCTGGCTGTCGCTGATGCTCAAGGAGCGGCCGACGGGAATCACTGGTTCATGCAATTACAAGAGCGAGCTGCTCGACGGCGCTACGGTCGGCCAGTGGATGGAGGATCTCGTCGCGCTGCTCGGGGCCGCCCTCGCCCAACCCAACGCGCCGCTCGACCGATTGCTCAATCGCAGGGCGGCATGACCGGCCGCAGAGCACGGGCGAATACGGGGTCACTCGTCAAAGCTGTGAATGACCAAGTTGCATCTTGATTATTTGGCGCCATCGCGCAAGATTATTCTCGCGTTTTGATTTGGACGATTATTTTCAACCGGGGAGTTCGTTATGGGTTTCATCAAATTTACCAAGGGCACCTCGTTGAGCGACAAGGACCGCAAGGCCCTGCAGAAGTTGCTCGGCGCCGAAAAGAAGAAGCTGCAGTCCGCGCTGAAGGACGTCGACGCCAGTATTTCGATGCTGGGCGGCTCCAAGAAGTCCAAGAAGAAGAAGACGTAAGACTCGTCGGCCGGGACGCCGCACGAATCTTCAGGCTTCAGGCTTCAGTTTTCGGGCTTCTGTTTTCAGATTTGGCCGCTCGCGTGTCGAGTTGGGGTCTCGCACAAGCTTGCGCCCGTAAACCGGCCAGCAATCGACAAGGATTCGCCCGAGTGGACCGCTAGAAGCGGTCCGCTCAGTTAATTCTTGCTCAGTTGATTCTTCCGTCATGGCAGGGGATTTGGCCCCGGCCTGACGCCATGGGCCCAATTGATGGCAGACGACAGAATTGAACTGTTTGTCGGACTGATCGAGACTTTTGACGCGCCGGATACGGTTGACGCGTGCCGGCGCCTGCTCTCGGTCGACGAACGGGCACGAGCCGACCGCTTCATGTTCGAGCGACACCAGCGGCAATATATTTTCGCGCACGCGATGTTGCGCCTCGCGCTCTCGCACGTCGCACCTGATGTCGCCCCCACCGACTGGTCATTTGCGGCCGGGCGTTACGGGCGGCCGTTTGTCGCATCGCCCAAGACCTCGAGCACGCTGCATTTCAGCCTGTCGCACGCCGACGGCTGCGTCGCCTGCGTCGTATCGGGGCATGAGACCGTCGGCGTCGACGTCGAGACCGTGTCGAGTCGGGTGGCGCCGCTGTCGACCGCGATTCGGTTCTTCGCGCCGGAAGAGGTCGAAACACTGCGCGGGCTGCCGGAGCCCGCCGCGACCGAGCGCTTCTTCGACTACTGGACGCTGAAGGAAGCTTATCTGAAGGCCAGGGGTTTCGGCCTCAATTTGCCGCTCGACGCCTTCGCGATGCAGGTGTCGCGCGAGGCCATCGAGATCAGCTTCAAGCCCGATATCGCCGACGATCCGCAAGGGTGGCGATTCCAGCTGATCTCGCCCTCGCCCTCGCATCGCCTCGCGATCGCCGACGGCTCCCGCGCCACCGGCGGCCTTCCCATCACCCGCAATGCATGGCCGCTGCAGGAGGCGGCTGAATGACGCCGCGGCGGCTGCGCGTCTTTCCCGCGATTTCGCGCAACCGCGACCCAAAGAAATATGTCGGCGAGCTGATGCGGGTGGCGCAGTTCGCCGACCGCAACGGCTTCGAAGGCGTCCTGCTGTTCGAAGGCAACGACGTGTTCGTCGAGCCCTGGGCGATGGCCCAGCACATCATCGGCGAGACGACCCGATCCTCGCCGCTGATCGCGGTCAATCCGGTCTACATGCACCCGTTCACGGCGGCAAAATTCGTCTCGTCCTTTGCGCAGCTCCACGGCCGCAAGGTCTATCTCAACATGATCACGGGGACGGCGGTCAGCGATTTGCAGGGGCTCGGCGACGAGCAGTCGCATGCCGATCGCTATGTCCGGCTCGGCGAATTCGTTGCGCTGATGCGCCAGCTGCTGGCAAGCCCCCGGCCGGCGACTTTCGAGGGCCGGTTCTACCGCGCCAGCAACCTGCAACTGCGGCCGCGCCTGCCGCCGGAGCTGATGCCGGAATTTCTGGTCGCAGGCCAGTCCGAGCCGGCACAGCGCGTTGCCAAGGAGACCGGCTGCATCAAGATGCAGATGTTGCCGCCCGATCTCGACCTCGGCCTCGATGTATCAGGCGTGAATTTTGGAATTTTCGCCCGCGAGGGACGCGAGGAGGCACGGCAAGCGGCAAAGGCGCGTTTCCGCGATAATGCCGACGATCGCGAGCTGCTCGTGCTCACGGTGGAGAACAGCGATTCCGTGTGGAAACGGCGCCTCTACGAGGGCCAGAGCGGCGAACTCGCGGACAATGGCTATTGGCTGCTGCCGTTCCTGACCTTCCAGGCCGACTGCCCCTACCTCGTCGGCAGCTACGCGGAGATCGGCGCCAAGCTGAAGGAATTTGCCGCGAAGGGGCTGACCACGATCATGCTCGACATGGTCGCGGACGAGACCGAGATGCAGCACGTCTGCAAGGCGCTCGCGGCAAGCGGGATGTTTTGAGGGCAAATTATCAAGGAAGCGCCTCTTCTCCCTCTCCCCGTTCTTGCGGGGAGAGGGTCGGGGTGAGGGGCTCTCTCCACGGGCGAGATATGCCTGAGACCTGTACCCCCTCACCCGGAATTTGCTCACGCAAATTCCGACCTCTCCCCGCAAGCGGGGAGAGGTAAACTTCACCGCGCCTGTTCGAATCCGGCTAGCACCGAGGTCAGGTTCGCGCCGAGGATGTCCGAGAGATAGCCGCCCTCCTGCACGAACACGGTCGGCAAGCCCATCTTCGCGATGGCCTGTCCGATGCGGCGGAAGCCGGGCGTGGTGACGGCGAGCCCCTTGAGCGGGTCGTGCTCGGAGGCGTCGAGGCCGAGCGCGATGACGAGGGCGCCGGGCGCAAAGGATTCGATCGCCTTGCGTGCGACGTCCATCGCCTGAATGTAGCCGTCATCGCCGGTGCCGATCGCCAGAGGGATGTTGAGGTTGGCGCCGAGGCCGGGACCTTCGCCGCGCTCATGCGCGTAGCCCCACACGTAAGGATAATACGCGACGGGATCGGCATGGATCGAGACCGTGTAGACATCCGGCCGCGCGTAAAAGATGCCTTGCGTGCCATTGCCGTGATGGACGTCGACGTCGAGGATCACGACACGCTCGTGCTTCTGCCGCAGATGCGCAGCCGCGATCGCGCTGTTGTTGAGGAAGCAGAAGCCGCCGGCCATGTCGCGATAGGCGTGATGCCCGGGCGGGCGGCAGAGCGCATAGGTCGCGTCCTCGCCGTCCATCACCATCTGTGCCGCGGTGACCGCGACGTCGGTCGCGGCGCAGGCCGCGGCCCAGGTGCCGGGGCCGATCGGCGCCGCGGTGTCGGCGGTGTGCCAGCCGAGCTTGCCGACGATATGGGTGGGATAGGTCGCGGCATGGCGCACCGGATGGATATTGCCGATCATCTCCGGACCGGAATCGCCGAGCGCGGTCCAGGCCTCCCAGGCTTCGCTCAGGAACGACAGATATTCCGGACTGTGGATGCGTGCACGCGGCCCCTGCCCGAATGTGGTTGGCTCGACCAGTTGATGCTTACCGTCCTTGAGCCCTTTGAGCAGGCGGTCGGCACGTTCGGGCTGCTCGGTGGTACGCTTGACCACACCGCGAACCAGGAAGAATTGCGGATCGTGGCTGCGATGCAGTTCGGTATGGACGGCTTTCACTCAAACACTCCGTGGTCGCTCAGGGTTCTTATTTTGACGCGTTTTCTTGACGCGAACCGGTATCCACTTCGCTCGAAAACGCTCTAGTGCCACAGATGTCTAAATCTCCGCGGCGGCGAGATGCAAGCAAGAAGAATGCCGCCCCTGTCGCACCGCCCTGCGCCGCAAGCAGATCGCTCGTGAAGCTCAGCAGCGCCCGCGCTGAAGGCAGTGCTCGCGGCCCGGCTGGTCGGTGCGGAACGACTCGATGAAGCCGCCCTGACGCTGGGTGACGAAGATCGTCTTGCCGTCGCGGCCGCCGAAGGCAAGATTGGTCGGCTCCTTCGCCCTCAGCGCGATCTCCCGCTCGACCGCGCCATTGGCCTTCATCAACGTGATCGTGCCCTTGAGGATGCGCGCGACATAGAGGCGGCCGGCCATGTCGGTGCGCAGGCCGTCGACGGTGTCGGGCTGAAACGCCTTGACGAGTTTTGGATTGGTGAGCTCGTTGCGGCCGACCGTGTAGGACCAGATCTGGCCGCTGCTGGATTCCCCGACATAGAGCGTCTTGTCATCAGGGCTGAGATCGATGCCGTTTGTCGTGCCCATCGCGCGCGGCGCCGACATGAGCTGTCCCTGCACCGTTCCGTCCGCTCCCCTCGCGATGCGCCAGATGTGGCCTTCGCGACCTTTCCAGTTCGGATCGCTCGCGTAGATCGTGCCGTCGCGGGCGATGGTGATGTCGTTGGGCTGGTTCATCTCGTCGGAGTGAAACCAGATGGCGGGCTCGGTCGATCCCTTCGGGATCGCGAAGATGTTGTGCTTCTTGTAGTCGGCGATGAACATGGTGCCGTCGCGCGCGAAGCGGATGGCATTGCCGACGCTGCCCTCGGGCAGCGCCGTGAACGGCTCGGACGCCGCGCCGCCGACAGGCAGCTTGCCGATGGTGCCGGGCTTGCCGAAATTGACGACGACGAGATTGCCGTCGAGATCGGCGGCCGGGCCTTCGATGCCGAACGTGTATTCGCCTGATGGCGTCACCTGCACGCTCTCGAACAGTTTCGTTTCCGCTCGGACCGGTGCCGTCGCAAGGACGAGAACAACGCTACTGCACAGGCACCAGAAATTCCTGCCGGATGTAATAGCCATCGCCGTCGCTGCACTCGCCATTCAGATAGGGATCGGCCGGCCGGAAGAAGCGGCTGAAGCTGGGTTTGTCTACAGCGTTCCTTTGTGTCACGACGACGACCTTGGCGGCCGGTATTTCGCCGCATTCCTTGTTGGTTTTCCCAAAAAACTTGCGCTGCGGCGGGCCGGGCTTGATCCGCATCCGGATGCCTGGAACCATTTTTGATACCAGCAGATCCGCCGTGTCGAGCAGGCGCGTGTAACCAGGCTCGGCCTTCGGCAGGCCCTCGCCACCCGGCGGCATCAGCTTCTCCGCGCCGAACCCGCGAAGCCGCGTGCGCAATTTGCCGGAGTCGAGATCACCAGGATAGATCCAGCCATCCTGCGACAGCATGAAGCGAAGCATCGCCGCGTCCTTCTGTGCGTCAGATTGGCCCGGCTTCAGGCCGAAATCCGAGTGACAGCCGACGCAGTGCTTTTCGACGAGGCCCTTGCGCAAATTGGTGAGCCGGACGCTGTTCTGCGCGTCCCTGGCAACGAAGGCCGCCAGTTGATCGATCAGCGCCTGGCTCCGCATGTCGCAGAGCAAGGGCGGCGGCGCCTCGCCCGCGGCGCGGTCGATCCGGATCACGGTCTGGTTCTTGTCCTCGACCAGCCAGATGGCGCCGTCCTCGGCGACCGTCATCCCGACCGGCGCACCTTGCGGCCGTGCGCCGTTGACGCGGTGCCAGCCTGCGATCAGCTCCTCGAACGGCGCGGCGTCGACATCGCCACCCTCGGTCTGGAAGCTGTGGGTCGGATCGGCCGCGCAGCTGACATGATAGCGTACCGGCGCCGGGGCGGGCTTCGGGAAGCCGTGGTCGTCGACGTCATAGACGATGACACGACTGCCTGTCGGGCGATAGCCGTGCAGGCCGACCAGCAGCTTGCCCTCGAGCTCCGGAAATTTCGCGCCGTGATAATAGAGCATCGCGAGCGGCGCGCCGTGCGGCGGCAGCAGCGAGAACGGCGCCTTGTAGAGAGCGTTGGCGGTGCACAGCGATTTGTAGACCCCCGACTGCAATACGATCCTGAATTCGGGGCTCGGCGTCGACAAATCGTAGCAATAGGGCCAGCCGTAGTGCCTGCCCTGCTCGATCGCATTGATCTCCTCGTTCGGCTTGAAAATGTCGGGCAGGTCACGGCCGTTCTCGGCTTGCAGGAAGGCATAGCCCGCATCGGGAAAGCTCGGATGCAGCGCCAGCGCCATCGAGTTGCGCAGGCCGCGCGCATAGACACCGTGCGGCGGGTCGGGTTCGCCAGGCTTCAACGCCGGAAAGATACCGCCCGCGGGCGGCGTGAACAGCCAGATCGATGCCATCGCCGAAGCGCCCTCGGCCGCCGCGCAAGGTTTCGTGACCGGCGCCGGCGTGATGCAGTCGTCGCTGTGCGAGCCGATGTTGACGAACAGCCGGCCGTTCTTATCAAAGACAAACTGCTTGAGTGGATGCGCGCTCTCGTCGACCCTGGTGCCGTCGGGCAATGTGATCCGGCGGCCCGGCATGTGACGGACGATGATCTCGACCGTGTCGCGCGGATTGTCGGCGAGCGGATCGAACCGGAAGATCGTCTCCGCGCTCGAGGCATAGAGCTTCTTGTCCGGGCCGATCACGAGACCGAACGGATATTCGATTGCTGTCAGCAGCTCCTTGAACCGCTGTCCCTGGGGCGCGCGCGGGTCGAGCAACAGCAGCCGGCCATCGGTATGGCCCCAGCCCGCCATGTCGGCGACCACGAACAGGTCACGACCCGGCACCTGGACGATCGCGCGCGGGAATTTCAGCCGATCCTCCTCGCTGGCGACGAGGCCGGCGCAAAATCCCGCTTTCATGTCGAGCTGGATTTTTGGAAAAGCCAGATCGGCGTTGCCGCAGGTCTCCGTGCCGACCGCATAGCCACTCTTGCGGACCGGTTCTGATGAGCCTGCCGAGGCGAGGCTCAGGAGGACCACCAAGGCGCCCGCGCATGCGCGCAGGCTTCGGCTTTCACGCCAGAATGTGAGGTGGTTCACGGCGCCTCCCGGACTTTCCGTCCAGGGTTGTTCCATGCCGTGGGAATGCCGTCCAGTTGATCAACACCCCCTTGTGATCAAACCGGCAGGGGGCTTGGCGCCGACCAATCTCCGTAGATTCCCTTACCGGGCTCGACCCGAATGTTTCGCGAAGGCTTGGAATGGTATCGGTTTGCCGTCCCAATCGCTCCCAATAGGAGACGCATATGGTCCAGGTCTATTTTCACTGCTCCAACTTGGACGGCACGCTGATCGATCGCAGCGGTACAGCCGTGACCAACCTGACCGAGGCGCGCGACCGTGCCGCCCAGATCATGAACGCGATGATTCTGACGCCCGGCGCTGAGGATTGGCGCGACTGGGTGATCCATGTCAGCGGCTCCGATGGCGAGGAGATCTTCGACCTCCCCTTCACTGCCATGCTCGGCAAGCCGCACTGAGGTGATGCCATGTTGCTCGCGTCACTGACCCTGCTCCGCCAGCCCCTGAATTTCATTGCCAGCAAATGGCTGACGCTGATCCGGATCGCGGGCAATCCCTACCGCCCCGAGCTTCACTACATGCGCGGGCCTGGCCCGAAATGGCACGCCAAGTATCAGGCCAGCCGGCTGGATCGCGCGCGCTGAGCCCTGCGGCTTCCGCTTCCGACTAATCTGTCTCTCAACTCATAATGCCCGGGCCTGCCCCGGGCATTCACGCGTTGGCGCCTCCCCCGCCTGTTTCACACCAGCCATGCCGCGCCGCCCTTTCGATGTTCTCGGTGGGGGCGATGTGCCATTCTTTGTGCGCTCCGCCGATTGCGGAGCTCAGCGCAACGAAGCCAAACCGAAGACAGCACACAGACATCATCATGCCGCACCAGTTCAGCCACGCCCAAACCGTCCGCAAGCCCGCCGTTACATCCAAAGGCGGCATCGTCGCTGCGCAATCGCGGCGGGCGGCCGAAGTGGGGGCGCAAGTGCTGGCGGCAGGCGGCGACTGCGTCGATGCGATCGTCGCCACGACCTTCGCGCTCAACGTGCTGGAGCCCTGGAACAGCGGCATGGGCGGCGGCGGCGCGATGGTGCTCTACCGTGCCGCGGAAAATCGCTACGAAGTGATCGACTACGGCATGTGCGCGCCGCAAAGCCTGCGCACCGCCGACTATCCGCTCAGCGGCGAAGGCGCGGCTTCCGATCTGTTTCCCTGGCAGCGGGTCAAGGACGACCGCAACATCCACGGCCCCGGCTCGATCGCCGTGCCCGGCGTCGTCGCCGGCATGGAGGAGGCGCATCGCCGCCACGCCAGGCTGCCGTGGAAAGATCTCGTCGCGCCGGCCGTCGCCCTCGCCGGCGAAGGCCTGCTGGTCGATTGGTGGACCACGCTGACGATCGCGGCATCGGCGGCCGATCTTCGGCGCTATCCGGGAAGCGCGGCCACGTTCCTGAAGGATGGCCTCCCTCCGAGCGCGCCATGGAGCATCAAGTCCGAGACGCGGCTGCCGCTGGACGCGCTGAAGGCGACACTGGCGCACCTCGCCGACGCCGGTCCGCGCGATTTCTACCAGGGCGACCTCGCCAGGAGCATCGCCTCCGACATCAAGGCTGATGGCGGCGCGCTGTCGGTGGAGGACCTCGCCGCGTTCCGAGCCCATCTGCGCGATCCGCTGGCGATCCCCTATCGCGGCGGCAAGGTGTTTGCGACGCCGGAGCTGACGGCCGGACCGACCATGGCGCATGCGCTGCGCCTGTTGCAGCAGAACCTGAAGCCGGGAAGCGCGCCCGATGCGGCCGCCTATGCCGAATATGCCGCTGCGTTGCAATCGGCCTATCGCGAGCGGCTCAAGGACATGGGCGATGCCGACGGCAAGCGCTCGCTCGGCGCGGACTATCTGGCGCCCGCATGCACCACCCATTTCTCCGTGGTCGACCGCCACGGCAACATCGCGGCGGTGACGCAGACGCTGCTGTCATCCTTCGGCTCGAAATACGTCACGCCGCACACCGGCATTGCCATGAACAACGGCATCATGTGGTTCGACCCGACGCCGGGCACCACAAACTCGCTCGCCCCAGGCAAGCGCTGCCTCACCAACTACACGCCTGTCATCGCCGAGGCCAAGGACGGCAGACGGCTCGCGGTCGGCGCCTCCGGCGGTCGCCGCATCCTGCCGTCGGTGATGCAGATCGTGTCGTTTGCGATGGATTTCGGCATGGATCTCGATGCCGCGATCCACCAACCGCGCATCGACGCCAGCGAAGGCGCGATCGTGATTGGCGATACCAGGTTGCCGGCGGACACACGCGAGGCGCTCGCGGCGCGATTCGACTATGAGGAAGCGCGGGTGCAATCGTTGCCGCAGAAGTTCGCCTGCCCGAGCGTCGTGATGCGCGACGGCGACACCAATTCCGGCGCGGTCGAGATCTTCCAGCCCTGGGCCGACGCGGTGGCGGAGGGCTGAGCTTAGATCCCCAGCCGGTCCCGCACCCGGCCTGCGATCACTGCCGTCGTCACGCCGACCGGCCAGAAGGCATGCATCGGGATCGGCTTGATGCCGGTGACGGGCATGTCGATCTCGGCCTTGGCACCGCCGATCAGACGCCGCGCGAGCTGCGCGCCCATCGCGGTCGAGAGCGCGACGCCGCGGCCGTTGCAGCCGAGCGAGATCAGGATGTTGTCCGCGGGCTCGTGCACATGCGGGTAATGATCTGCGGTGATGGCGAGCCGGCTGTTCCAGCCATGGGTCCAGGCAACGGCCTTGAGCTGCGGCCATAGCCGCTCGGCGTAGCGCATGAGATAGGCGACGTCGCGCGGCGAACTGATCCAGCGCATCGGGCCGCGGCCACCCATCAAAAGGCGGTTCTGCTGATCGATGCGGTAATAGACGGTGATGTGGCCGCTCTCGTAAAGGACGGGACGCGTCGGCATGATCGAACAGGCCACGTCGTCAGAGAGCGGGGCCGTGGCCGCGATCGAGGAAAACACCGGCACGATGGTGCGGCGAAGCGCCGGCCAGAGATCGTCGGTAAAACCGTTGGTCGCGAGCAGCACCTTGTCGGCATGCACCACCGCGCGCGGCGTCTCGATGCGCCAGCGACTGCCCTCGCGGCGGAGCGACAGCGCCGGCGTCTCGCCATGGATTTTCGCGCCTGCGGAAATCGCGGCGCGCGCGAGGCCGCGAGCGTAACTGAGCGGATGCAGATCGCCGCCGCGCGTATCCAGCATGGCGCCGATATAACGATCCGTACCGGTCATCTCGCGTAGCTGCTCGCGATTGAGGTACGTCACCGGCATGCCACGGGCGATGCATTGCCGCGCGGTTGTCTCGATCGCGGCGGCGCTGGCCTCGTTATAGGCCGCGCGCAGCGTGCCGTTCTGCCGCGCCTCGCACGGGATCTGGTAGCGGCGGATCAAATCGTGGGTGAAGTTCGTCGTGCCGTAGGAGAAGGCGATCATACGGCGGCCGAGCTCAGTGCCGAAATCGGCCTCGATCTGATCGGGGTCGTGCTTCAAGCCGGGATTGGTGTGACCGCCATTATTGCCGGATGCGCCCCAGCCCGGCTCCTGCGCCTCCAGCACCAGTGCCTCGACGCCCTGCTCCGCCAGATGCAATGCGGTGGACAGGCCGGTATAGCCGCCGCCGATAATGCCGACCGAGACCGTCTTGTCGATGTCGAGCGGCGGCGTGGTCACCGGCGCAACGGCGGTGTCGGCATAGAGCGATGGCGGCAGGGGCAGGCGCGTGGTCATGGCGAAGACCGATCAGAGCGGATGCAGCACGCGGCGCAGAAAATCCTGCGTCCGCGCATGCTGCGGTTGGTTGAGCACCGATTTCGCCGGCCCCTGCTCGACGATGACGCCGCCGTCGATGAACAGCACGCGGTCTGCGACGTCGCGGGCAAAACCCATCTCATGGGTGACGACGACCATGGTCATGCCGTCGTCGGCGAGCTTGCGCATCACACCGAGAACGTCGCCGACCAATTCAGGATCGAGCGCCGAGGTCGGTTCGTCGAACAGGATGGCCTTGGGCTGCATCGCCAGCGCCCGCGCGATCGCGACGCGTTGCTGCTGGCCGCCAGAGAGCTGCGGCGGATGTTCGTTGGCTTTCTCGGCAAGGCCCACCTGGGCGAGCAGCGCGCGGCCACGCTCGAATGCCTGCGCACGCGGCTCCTTCTTCACATAGAGCGGACCTTCAACCACGTTCTCCAGCACGGTCCGGTGCGGAAACAAATTGAAGCGCTGGAACACCATCGAGACCTGGGTGCGGACTTGCACGATCGACGGCGCGTCGCGGTCGACCTTCAATCCCTCGACGCTGATCTCGCCGCGGTCGTAGCTTTCGAGCCCGTTGATACAGCGCAAGATGGTGGACTTGCCGGAGCCGGAGGGGCCGACGATGCAGACCACCTCGCCTTTCTGGACGGACGCCGTGATGCCCTTGAGCACCTCGTTCTCGCCAAAGCTCTTGTGGACGTCGGTCAGCTCGATCATTTCTTGCCGGCCCGCTTCTCGAAGTGACGGACCAGCAGGATCAGCGGAATGCTCATGGTGAGATACATCAGCGCAACCATCGTGAACACGTTGGTGTTCTTGAAGGTCGAGGACGCGATCAGCTTGCCCTGAAGGGCGAGCTCGGCGACCGTGATGGTCGAGGCCTGCGAGGAATCCTTCAGCATCATGATCATGACGTTGCCATAGGGCGGCAGCACGATGCGCACCGCCTGCGGCAGCACGACGCGACGCATGGTCAGCCACCAGCCCATGCCGATCGATTGCGCCGCCTCGATCTGCCCCTTGTCGATCGCCTCGATGCCGGCGCGGAAATTTTCCGCCTGATAAGCCGAGTAGGCGATGCCGAGCCCGAGGATCGCGGCCTGCAACGCGGACAGCGTGACGCCGAGATCGGGCATCACGAAGTAGAGGTAGAACAACAGCACGATGATCGGAATGCCGCGGATGACGTTGATCAGGCTGGCGCTGAGCAGCGATAGGACGCGGATGCCGGAGACCCGCATCATCGCCCAGACCAGGCCAAGCACCGTCGAGAGCAGCAGCGAACCGATGGTGACGACGATCGTCAGCACGACGCCGCTCATCAGGATCGGGAAGAACTCGGCGGCGTCGTGCCAGAAGCCTTTCATCGATCAGCCTTCATCGATCGGCGGGCTGGCGATCAACCCTGCGCCTTCAGGCCCCATTTATCGAGGATCTTGTCGATGGTGCCGTTGGCCTTCAGCTTGGCGAGCGAGGCGTTGATCTTGCCGAGCAGCGCGGTCTCGCCCTTGCGCACGCCGATGCCGACCGAACCGACGGTGACGGGCTTGTAGCCGTCGACCAGGCGCACCTCGGGGAAGCCGCCCTGCTTCAGATTATAGGCGAGGATCGGATAGTCGGCGTAACCGGCTTTGAGGCGGCCGGTGTTCACGTCGCGCAGGATGTCGGGGATGGTGTCGTAGGCCTTGACCTCGGCGAACAGGCCGGACTTCTTCAGCGCGTCGACGAAGGCGGTGCCGACCTGGGCACCGACCGTCTCGCCCTTCAGATCGTCCTGGGTGGCGTAGGCCTTGGCGTCGCTCTTGGGGACCACGAGGCCTTCGCCATAGGTGTAGATCGGGTCGGAGAAGTCGACGACCTCCTTGCGCGGCGCCGTGATGAACATCGCGGCCGCGATGATGTCGATCTTGCTTGAGGTCAGCGACGGGATCAGCGCCGAGAACTGCATCGGCTCGATCTGCACGTTGAAGCCGGCATCCTTGCCCACTTCAGTGACGAGATCGACCATGATGCCCTGGATGGAATTGGTCTTGGTGTCGAGGAAGGTGAAGGGAATGCCTGTCGGCGTCGAGCCGACCTTCAGCACTTGCTGCGCCGAAGCCGGCGCTGCTGCGGCAATCGCGAATGCCGCGACCGCGGCCAGACCAAAACGCTTCATCGCATCCCCCTTGGGCCCGGCCGATGGCGGCGCTCGCAGATCTCGTCATCGCAGACGTTGCGGGCCAAGCCGTTTCGGCCTATTTTCACCAGTATGAAAATTTGGTCACACTTTCGCGGCCGATGCAAGCGGTTTTCATGCACATGAAGGAAACGGTTTGACGTGAGCGGTGGCAAAAGAATGCGCAGACCGGCCGCCGCAAAGCGGGTGAAGAAGGTGCAGATAAAGGTGAAGGTCAAAGCCAACGCCAGCACCAGGACTATTGGGAAAGCGGCCGAGCCGGCGATGGATGTCGCGGTCGGCCGCCGCATTCGCGATCTCAGGCGGATCAGGCAATTCTCGCTCGAGACGGTCGCTTCGCGCACGGATCTCTCGATCGGCTTTCTCAGCCAGATCGAGCGCGGCCTGTCGTCGCCGTCGCTGCGCGTGCTGGCCACGCTCGCCGACGTGCTCGGCGTCGGCATCGCCGCGCTGTTCGGCGCGAGCCCGAGCGCCGACGGCGCATCCGGCCAAATCGTCACGCGCGGGCTTCAGCGGCCCGAATTGAAGCTCTGGCGCACCGGCGTGTCGAAGCAATTGCTGAGCCCGGCGAGCGCCGACAACCGGCTCAATCTGTTCCTGGTACATCTGGAGCCCGGCGGCTCCACCGGCGACGAGCTCTATACCCATGACGGCGAGGAAGCCGGCCTCGTGCTCGAAGGCGAGATGATGCTGACAGTGGACAACGAGACATGGTCGCTGAAGACCGGCGACAGTTTTCGGTTTGCCAGCCGGAGGCCGCACCGGTTTTCAAATCCGGCCAATGACGCGAAGGCCGTGGTGCTGTGGGTGAATTGCGTGACGGGGACGGCGTAGCGCAGCCGTCATTCCGGGGCGATGCGCAGCATCGAACTATGGTGCGCAATTGCGCACGTGAGAATCTCGAGATTCCGGGTTCGCCTCTTCGAGGCGCCCCGGAATGACGGCCTCACTTAGCCAAACCGGTACTTATATCGGTCCACCGTCAGCGCACTCACATCAATGTCCGGCTTCTTGCCCGACAGCATGTCGGCGAGCACGCGGCCGGAGCCGCAGGACATGGTCCAGCCTAGCGTGCCGTGGCCGGTGTTGAGGTGAAGGTTGGCGTACTGCGTCGGGCCGATCACGGGCGGGCCGTCCGGCGTCATCGGGCGCAGACCGCTCCAGAACGTCGCCTTGGAGAGATCGCCGCCGCGCGGGAACAGATCGGTCAGGGAGTGATCGAGCGTGGCGCGGCGCGCATCATAGAGCTGGCTCGAGAAGCCGGAGATCTCGGCGGTGCCGCCGACGCGGATGCGATTGCCGAGGCGCGTGATGGCGACCTTATAGCTCTCGTCCATCACGGTCGATTCGGGCGCGCCGGAAGCGTCCTTGATCGGCACCGTGATCGAATAGCCCTTCACGGGATAGACCGGCAGCGAAATATCGAGCGGCGCGACCAGCCGCGACGACCAGCTTCCAAGCGCGAGCACGTAAGCGTCTGCCTGCAACATTCCGGCGCTGGTCACGACGCCGCTGACGCGCCCGCCGTCGCTGACGATGCGGTCGATGCCGGTGTTGAACATGAAGCGCACGCCGAGCGCTTCGGCATGCTTGGCCAGCGCCTGCGTGAACATGTGACAGTCGCCGGTCTCGTCCTGCGGCAAGCGCAGTCCGCCCGCGAACTTCTCCTTCACGCCCGCCAGCGCCGGCTCGGCCGCGATGCAGCCCTCGCGGCTCAGCACCTCGAACGGCACGCCGTATTGCTTGAGCACGGCGATGTCCTCACCGGTACCGTCGAGCTGGGCCTGGTAGCGGAACAGCTGCAGCGTACCCTGCGAGCGCTCGTCATACTGAATACCGATGTCGCGGCGCAGGTCGCGCAGGCAATCGCGGCTGTATTCCGCGATCGGAATCATCCGGCTCTTGTTGATCGCGTAGCGTTCGCTGGTGCAATTGCGCAGCATCTTGAGCAGCCAGACCCACATCACGGGATCGAGCTTCGGCCGGATCACCAGCGGGCCGTGCTTCATCAGCAGCCATTTGACCGCCTTCACCGGTACGCCGGGACCAGCCCAGGGCGAGGAATAGCCGGGCGACACTTCGCCGGCATTGGCAAAGGAGGTCTCGAGCGCCGGTTCGGGCTGACGGTCGACGACCGTCACCTCATGCCCGGCACGCGCGAGGTAGTAGGCAGAGGTGACACCGATGACACCGCTGCCGAGGATCAGAACTTTCACGCTTGGTCAGACTCCCGCGGCATCCGCTCGCCGCTGCAAGAGGAACTCCGCAACGGCGAGAGCAATTATCAGGCCACCCGCTTGATGGCATCGCCGAGGATCGACACAATATCGTCGATGTGGCTCTTCTCGACGATGAGCGGAGGCGACAGCGCAAAGCTATCGCCGCTCATGCGGAAGTACAGCCCGCGATTGAAGCAATCGACCATGACGTCGTAGCCACGCCCGCCGACCGTGCCGTCACGCGGCGACAACTCGACCGCGCCCATCAGGCCGCAATTGCGGATGTCGACGACGTTGGGCAGACCCTTCAGCGAATGCAGCGCATCGCGCCAGTATTCGGAGATCGACGTACCGCGCGTCAGCAGGCCTTCGTCCTTGTAGATGTCGAGCGTGGCGATACCCGCGGCGCAGGCGACCGGATGCGCCGAATAGGTATAGCCGTGGAACAGCTCCATCGCGTTCTCCGGGCCGACCATCAGGCCGTCGTGCACCTTGCGGCTCGCGAACACGGCGCCGCAGGGAATGGTGCCGTTGGTGATGCCCTTGGCCGTCGTCATCATATCAGGCGTGACGCCGAAGAAGTTGGCGGCGAACGGCGTGCCGAGCCGGCCGAAGCCGGTGATGACCTCGTCGAAGATCAGGAGGATGCCGTGCTTGTCGCAGATCTCGCGCAGGCGCTGGAGATAACCCTTCGGCGGCGGCAACACCGCGGTCGAGCCCGGCACCGGCTCGACGATGACGGCAGCGATGGTCTCGGCGCCGTGCAAGGCCACCAACCGCTCGAGATCATCGGCGAGCTCGGCGCCATGCTCGGGCTGATCCTTGGCGAAGGCGTTGCGGGTGAGATCGTGGGTATGGCGGATGTGGTCGACGCCCGGCAGCAGGGTGGCGAAGGCGCGGCGGTTGGCGACCATGCCACCGACCGAGGTGCCGCCGAAGCCGACGCCGTGATAGCCGCGCTCGCGGCCGATCAGGCGGGTGCGGCTCGCCTGGCCGTTGGCGCGGTGATAGGCGAGCGCGATCTTGAGCGCGGTGTCGACCGACTCAGAGCCGGAATTGGTGAAGAAGATGCGATCGAGGCCCTTCGGCGCGATTTCAGCCAGCCGCTCGGCGAAGTCGAATGCCAACGGATGGCCCATCTGGAACGACGGTGCGAAGTCCAGCGTCATCAGCTGGCGCTCGACGGCGGCGGCGATCTGCTTACGGCCGTGGCCGGCATTGACGCACCAAAGGCCGGCGGAGGCGTCGATCACCTTGCGGCCGTCGACGGTGGTGTAGTGCATGCCCTCGGCCGAGGAGAACAGGCGCGGCGCCTTCTTGAACTGCCGGTTGGCCGTGAACGGCATCCAGAACGAGTCGGTCTTGATGGTGTTCGGAATCTGATGAAGGGTCACGGGCCACGCTCCTTTGCTGACTTGCTACCAGAGGCACGGCTTGAAAAGCGCAACAAGTCCTTTTCTGATGGCCTGCAAGCCATTGATTTTACTGGGGCTGCCGGTCCATATTTGCGCGATCCGCAACACCTGCAACACGGGACAGGGACATGAGCGTCGATATCGGTGGACGGCTGCGATTCATTCGGGCGCGCCAGAAGCTGTCGCAGCGCGAACTCGCCAAACGCGCCGGCGTCACCAATTCGACGATTTCGCTGATCGAGTCCAACCAGATGAACCCCTCGGTCGGCGCGCTCAAGCGCATCCTCGACGGCATTCCGATGGGGCTCGCCGAGTTCTTCGCGCTGGAGCCGGAGAGCCGGCGCAAGATCTTCTACCGCGGCGAAGAGCTGACCGAGGTCGGCAAGAAGCCGATCTCGTATCGGCAAGTCGGCGACAATCTGTTCGGGCGCAGCCTGCAGATCCTGAAGGAGCGCTACGAGCCCGGCAGCGACACCGGGCGCGTTCACCTCGTCCATGACGGCGAGGAAGGCGGCATCGTGATCTCGGGAAAGCTCGAGGTCACCGTCGAGGACGAGCGCCGCATCCTCAATCCGGGCGATGCCTACTACTTCGAGAGCCGTCGCCCGCATCGCTTCCGCTGTATCGGCGGCAAGCCGTGCGAGGTGATCTCGGCCTGCACACCGCCGACATTTTGAAGTTGTCCGCAATCCTACGGAGCCACCGGTATCATACGGAGTTTGAGCCATCTCAATTTCCGCAGCCTGATCCCTCTATATGTTTCGGGCCATAGCCAAGCAGCCTCCGCTTCCGGAGCCGCTTTGTAACAGGGCTCGCTATGAAGATCACGCTCGCACATGCAGAGGCTGCACTCGATGAAGTGCAGCGCGACAGCGACAAGCTCCATTCGGAGGAGCTGCGCAAGGCCATCGCGAACTACATCGAGTCGCAGCGAGAAGCGCTCAAGGCTCTACGCAAGAAGCTGCATTAGCACGCGGCGGAGCAAGACGGCCTCGCCCGCCGCTGCTTAAAGCCTACGTCAACAGCTCCTCGATCCGGATCGGGAAGCGGCGGACACGCACGCCCGTCGCGTGCCACACCGCGTTGGCGACCGCGCCCGCGCTGCCGGTGATGCCGATTTCGCCGACACCCTTGATGCCGAGCGCGTTCACGTGCGGATCGTGCTCCTCGACCGTGATCACGTCGAGCGGCGGCACGTCGGCATTCACCGGGATATGGTACTCGCCGAGATTGGCGTTCATGATCCTTCCAGTGCGACGGTCGGTGATGGCTTCCTCGTGCAACGCGAAGGACAGGCCCCAGATCATGCCACCGAACAGCTGACTCTGCACCATGCGCGGGTTGACGATGCGTCCCGCGGCGAAGGCGCCGACCATGCGGGTGACGCGGACCTGGCCGAGTTCGGGATCGACCTTCACCTCCGCGAATACCGCGCCATGGGCGTGCATCGCATACTCCTCCATCGCCGCCGGATTCGGCGCGCCGGTGCCGCGCGCCTCGACCTCGGCGACGGCGGCGCGCGCGATAATCTCGGAATAGCTTTCGCCGCGGCTGTCATCGTCGCGCCGGATCAACCTGCCATCGCGCGCGATCACGCCGGCATTGCCGGCACCGAACAGCGGCGAGCGCTCATCGCTGGTGGCGAGATCGGCGAGTTTTGCTATCACGGCCGCGCCTGCGCTGTGGATCGCGGCACCCGCGGTTGCCGTGTGGGCCGAGCCGCCGGCGATGCCGGCATCGGGCAGGTCGGACGTGCCGGCCTTGAACTCGACGTGGTCGATATCGAGCCCCAGTTCGTCGGCCGCGATTTGGGCCAGCGCGGTCCAGGCGCCCTGCCCCATGTCATGCGCGCCGATCTCCATGGCACCGGAGCCGTCGCGGCGAAGCACGGCACGCGCCTCGGCCTGGAACATCAACGCGGGGAAGGTCGCGGTGCCCATGCCCCAGCCGACCAGAAGGCCGGCATCGTCGCGCATCTGCCGCGGCTGAAGCGATCGCTTCGCCCAGCCGAAGCGCGCCGCACCTTGCTCGTAGCAGGCGCGCAGCGCCTTGGACGAGAACGGCTTGCCGGTGATCGGCTCGACCTCGGCATAATTCTTCAGACGAAAGGCGAGCGGATCCATGCCGCAGGCCCATGCCATCTCGTCGATCGCGCTCTCCAGTGCGATCGAGCCGGTCGCCTCGCCCGGCGCGCGCATGAACAACGGCGTGCCGGTGTTGACGCGCACGGCGTCATGCGAAGTGCGGATCGCAGGCGCCGCATAGAGCGTGTGCGAGGCATCGGCCGCGGGCTCGTAGAAGTCGTCGAACGTGCTCGACACGGTGCGCGCGTGGTGATCGAGCGCGGTCAGGCGCCCCTCGCCATCGGTGCCGATGCGCAGCCGCTGCCGCGTCGGCGCGCGATGGCCGACCGGGCCGTACATCTGCTCGCGGCGCAACACCAGCTTGACCGGTTTGCCGACGAGCTTTGCCGCCATGATGCCGAGGACCGGAGGACCAGCCATGAGTCCCTTCGAGCCGAACCCGCCGCCGAGGAACGGGCTGCGGATGTGGATCTTGTCGTGCGCGATGCCGAACAATTCGGCGACGCGCGCCAACGACAGCATGAGGCCTTGGGTCGGCATGTCGATCTGCAGGTTGTCGCCATCCCATGCAGCCACGATCGCATGCGGCTCCATCGCGTTGTGATATTGTGGCGGCGTTTCGTACACTGCGTCGATCCGCTTCTCGGCCGACGCAAGTCCCGCCTCCACATCGCCGCGATGATTTTCCGTGGGGTTGCCGACGCCGACGGCAGGCGGCACGAAGCTTTCACCCGCATCGAGGCCGATGAGCGCGGGCAGCGTCTCGTAGCGCGGCGCCAGCAGCGCGGCGCCTTCCGTGGCCGCCTCGAGCGTTTCGGCAATCACGACGGCGATCGGCTGGTTGGCGTAGCGGACCTCGTTGCTCTGCAAGACCTCCATCCGGAACACGAATGGATTGGTCTTGATCTCGGGGTCGATCGCGAGCTCAGGCTTGTGGTCTGACGTCATGACATCGACGACGCCGGGGTGGCGCTTGGCAGCGCTGACATCGAGCGAGGTCACGCGACCGCGCGAAATGCTGGCGACGGCCATCACCGCAAACAGCAGGCCGGGCGGATGATTGTCGGCGGCGTAGGTCGCCTGGCCTTTGACCTTAAGCACGCCGTCGCGGCGGGTCAGCGGCTGGCCGATGTTCGAGCCGTGGCGCAGATGAGCGGGCGCGCTGGTGAGATTAAGCTCGGGCATGAATGGCTCCGGACGTCGAGGCAAAGGGAGAGGCCGGCAGCGCGGGGATGCGCGCGGGCGTACCGGCGGCGGCGAGGCTTAGCGCGCGCACGACGATGCGGCGCGCGAGTTCGATCTTGAAGACGTTGTCGCCGGACGGTTTTGCGTCGGTGAGCGCGCGCGAGGCGGCGTCCTGGAAAGCGTCCACCGTGGGCGCGACGTTCCTGAGCACGTCCTCCCCAGCGCGGGCGCGCCAGGGCTTTGCAGCGACACCGCCGAGCGCAAGCCGCGCCTCCGCGATCTTGCCGTTCTCGATCCGCAGCGCAGCCGCAGCCGAGACGACGGCAAACGCGTAGGACGTTCGATCGCGGACCTTGAGATAGCGCGCATGCGCGGCAAAGCCCCGCGCAGCGGGCGGCAGGCGCACCGCGACGATGAGATCACCCGGTTCAAGCGCCGATTCACGCTCGGGCGTATCTCCGGGCAGGCGATGAAGTTCGTCGAGCGCGATCTCGCGCCGCCCGCTCCTGCCTTCGATCTCGACGATGGCGTCAAGCGCGACCAAGGGTACGCAGAAGTCGGATGGATGCGTTGCGATGCAGTTTTCGCTCCAGCCGAGCACGGCGTGGGTGCGGTTCTCGCCCTCGCGCGCGTCGCAACCGCTGCCGGCGTCGCGCTTGTTGCAGCGGCTGGCGGTGTCATAGAAATACGCGCAGCGGGTCCGTTGCAGCAGATTGCCGCCGACGGTCGCGGCATTGCGCAATTGCGCCGATGCGCCGGAGAGCAGCGCTTCGGCGACGGCCGGATAGGACTTTGCGAAGTCGGCGTCATGCGCGAGATCTGCGTTGCTCACCAGTGCGCCGATACGCATACCACCGTCGGCAAGGCGCTCGATCCGATCGAGGCCGTTGAGATGGGTGACGTCGACCAGACGATCCGGACGGCTGACGCCCCCCTTCATCAGATCGAGCAGGTTGGTGCCGGCGGCGAGATAAACGGCGCCCGGCTGCGCCGCGGCCGCGACGGCCTCGGCCACCGTGGCGGGCCTGACATAATCGAATTGCTTCATGCGGAGCGCCTCTGGTTGGATTCGTCCATGCCGGCCTGCGCGTCGAGCACGGCATCGACGATGCCGGCATAAGCGCCGCAGCGGCACAGATTGCCGCTCATGCATTCGCGAATGCGCTCGGCATCGTTGCCGGCCTGCGCCTCGCTCATCATGCCGATCGCGCTCATGATCTGGCCGGGCGTGCAGAAGCCGCACTGAAAGCCGTCGTGGGCGATGAAGGCGGCCTGCACGGGGTGAAGCTGGTCGCCGCGCGCGATACCTTCGATTGTGAGGATGTCGGCGCCGTCATGACTGATCGCGAGCGCGAGGCAGGAGTTGATGCGCTTGCCGTCGACGAGAATGGTGCAGGCGCCGCATTGGCCGCGGTCGCATCCCTTCTTGGTTCCGGTCAGATGGAGGCGCTCACGCAGGAGATCGAGCAGCGTGACGCGCGGATCGTCGAGGACGAAGTCGCGCCGCGCACCGTTCACGGTGAGGCTGATGGAGTGGTTCATACAAGGCTCCGATCAGATATGGACATGAGTCGTCGCGCAGCGCGCCACCGCCGTGGCCGCCGTCGACATGCGCTGGCCAGGCGGAACCCGGCCAACATCTCACCGAAGATACGGAGGCACCCTCCGCTTAACAAGGGCCGCCGGAAAATTTTTGGAATTCGTCAAAACCCCACGCGTCACCAACGGGATGCAGCCGCCAAGGGTTCAATCTAACCAATTCGTGATCTACAGTGCCGGCATGGACGACCACACTGATCAGACCCGCAAGCCCCGCGCCGACGCCGTGCGCAACCGTGAACGCGTGCTGGAGGCGGCCAAGGCGGTGTTCAACGCGGGTGGTCCCGAGGCGAGCCTGGAGGCGGTGGCAAAACGTGCCGGCGTCGGCATCGGCACGCTCTATCGGCATTTCCCGACCCGCGAGGATTTGTTCGAGGCGGTGTACCGGCGCGAGGTCGAGCAGCTCAGCGAGCTTGCCGAGCAGTTGAAGAACGGGGACCCGGTCGATGCGCTCAGGCGCTGGCTGCACTCAGGCGTCGAGTTCGTTGCCACCAAGAAGGGCATGGTCGCAGCCTTGGCACTCGCGGTGCAGAGCGGGTCGGAGTTGCATGCCTTTTCCTTTGAGCGCCTGACCAAGGCGATCGGCTCGCTGCTCGATCGCGCAGCCGCGGCCGGCGCGATGCGCGCAGACATAAGTCCCGAGGACTTGCTGCGCGCGTTCTTCGGCATGTGCTACATGCACGACCAGCCCGGCTGGCAATCCTCAGTGCTGCGGATGCTCGACGTATTCGTCGACGGTTTGCGGGTGCGACCTGTCGTGAAGGCTAAGGTCCGTGCGGCCGCAAAACCCGCGAAGCCGGCGGCAAAACGGAAGCGATAGCGTCACCCTGTCAGGATCGGCCTCAGTGCCTCGCGATGATGCACGATGAAGTCGAAGAAGGCGGCGATCCGCGGCACACGCCGGAGATCGGGATGCGTCAGGATGCGCCAGCTTCGCGTCAACTCCGGAATCGGGCCAAGGACGCGCACGAGATCGGCTTCGGCATCGCCGAGCGCGACGGGAAGCGGGCCGATGCCGACGCCGGCCTTGATTGCGGAAACGAGGCCAAGCACGCTGTTGACGCGCGCAGCCATCTTGGCATTGGGCGCGACCTCCTTCAGCCATATGACGG
Organism: Bradyrhizobium sp. WSM1417; assembly: GCF_000515415.1. Classification (NCBI taxonomy): domain Bacteria; kingdom Pseudomonadati; phylum Pseudomonadota; class Alphaproteobacteria; order Hyphomicrobiales; family Nitrobacteraceae; genus Bradyrhizobium; species Bradyrhizobium sp. WSM1417. The sequence goes on along the minus strand of NZ_KI911783.1, from coordinate 2,612,576 downwards.
CGCGATGCTTGGCAAGGGATTCGTCCAGCCCGACCAGCAAATGAGACGTGAGGTCCTCGACACGATCCGGGCTGCCGTGCCTGTGAAGATAGTCGCGGCTGGCGTAAACTGTCCAGATCGACTCGGCGATCTTGCGCCCGACCAGCTCGTCGTCGGTATCGCCCGAGCGAAAAGCGATATCGACCTCGCCCTTTGACAGATCGAGATAGCCGTCGCTCATCACGAATTCGACCCGCAGCGAAGGATGCAGCGCGTGAAAGTCGCCGACGAGGCCGGACTGGATGAGCCGGGCGACGACCGGCTCGGGACAGGTGACGCGGACCACGCCCTTCATGTCTTGCTCGGCGTCAGCCGTCCGACGCTGGAAGTCGTCGATGGTGGCTTCGACCCGCTCGGCATAAGGCAGCATGATGTGACCGAATTCGGTGAGGCGGTAGCCGCTCGACTGACGCGTCACCAGCGCGCGGCCGAGCCGCCGCTCCAGCTCCTCGAGCCGCCGGTGCACAGTCGACTGGCTGAGGCCGAGCGCCTTGCCGGCGGCAATGGTGCTGCCATGCCGCGCCACCGCCAGGAAATATTTGAGGTCGTTCCAGTCGAACATCGAGCGATTATGCACTTCTGCGGCCGCCGGCCGCAATGTTGCGGCTGCCGGGCCTGAACGACGGCACCTAGGCTGATGTCTTCAGCGACTTTTCAATGGAGACTTTGGATGCGCCCCCATTTCACTCTCGCCGCCGCAATCGTTCTGGGATGCTCGGCTGCAGCCACCGCGCAGGACCATGGGGCACAGGGTATCGCCAAGCCGAATCTGGTGCTTCAACAAGTGGTTGAAGGCTTGCCGAAGGAGGAGAAGCAGTCCGTGCGGGTGATGACCGCATCGTTCAAGCCGGGGGACAAGACGGTCCATCATACCCACCGCTTCCCGGTGACCGTCTACGTGCTGGAAGGCGCCTTCACACTCGAACTCGAGGGCAAGCCGCCGCTGACGGTCAAGGCCGGCGAGGCAATGGTGGAACCGCCGAACGTGGCGATGACCGGCTACAATCGGACGACCGGCGAGACCAGGGTCGTGATCTTCTATGTCAGCGCGGTCGACACGCCCTTCTTCGACCCGCTGTCACATTAGGCTGTTTGCCCGAACATCCGCATGGCGATATTCTTGCTGGCCGGGTTGACCAAGCGAGGTTTTGCCATGCGTGTGCTCCTCGTCCTGATTTTTGCGCTGCTGGCTGTCGCTTCCGCACGCGCCGACGATGTCGGGACGGCACAGGATATCATCCGCGCCCAGGAGCAGGCATTCGGCCGCGACGACGCGCGCGCGGCCTATTCCTACGCCGCACCGGCGATCCGGGAGATCTTCCCCGCGCCCGACATCTTCATGTCCATGGTGCAAAACGGCTACCCGCCGGTCTACCGGCACAAGAGCTTTGAATTTGGCGACAGCAAGAGCGAGGGCAGCCGCATTGCCCAGCACGTCCATATCATCGATGCCAATGGCGAGGCTTGGGAAGCGCTCTACACGCTCGAGCAGCAAGCGGACGGCAGCTACAAGATCACGGGGTGTTCGCTGCTGAAGGCGGGACAGGCCGTCTAGGTCGCAAAACCCGGGCCGGTCCTGACGGCATTCATCCGCGAGCGTATCAGGAGCGTCAAGACGATGCCGATATTGAGTGCGTTCCACGCCACACCGTTGGCGAACGCAGCTGCGTAGGAACCTGTCGCGTCGAAGATGACGCCCGAGACCCAGCCGCCGAACGACATGCCGAACACGGACGCGAAGATCACGATGCCGACGCGGGTTGCGGCCTCGCTCGCAGGCATCGCCTCGCGCACGATGATGGCGTAGCTCGGCACGATGCCGCCCTGGAACAGGCCGAACATCGCGGAGATCAAATACAGCGACGTCAGGCTGTCGAAGAACAGGTAAAACACCAGCGCAAAGCCTTGCGCCAGCGCACCGATCAGCAGCGTGGGGATGCCGCCGATCTTGTCGGCGAGATAGCCCGAGCCGATCCGGCTGACGATGCCGCAGGCCATCATCAGCGATAGCATCTCGGCGCCACGCGCCACGCCATATCCGAGATCGCCGCAATAAGCGACGATATGCACCTGCGGCATTGCCATGGCGACGCAGCAGGAGATGCTCGCGATCGAAAGCAGCACCGTCAGCGTGTTGGTGGAGAGCTTGAGGTCGACCCGCGGCGGCGCTGCATTGGCATGATCGTGAACCTTGTCGTTGCCCATCTGCGCACGCAGGACCAGCACCAGGATGGTCATCAGGCTGACGCAGACGAGGCCGATGCCGATGTGAGTGAAGCGCCAGCCGATCGTCTGCATGCCCGTGCTCACGAGCGGGGGCCACATCGTGCCGGCGACATAATTGCCGCTCGCGACGATGGTCACGGCAAGGCCGCGATAACGCTCGAACCAGTGCGAGGCCTCCGCCATCAGCGGCGCAAAGGTCGCCGAGGTGCCGAGCCCGATCAGGAAATACGCTGCCACGAACTGCCAGAGCTGGGTCGACAGACCCGCCAGCACGTTGGCGACGCCGAGGAAGGCGATGCTGATCGCCATCGCCGCCACGATGCCGAACCGGTCGGTGATCCTGCCGGCGATGACGCCGCCAAGCCCGAAACCGAACATCATCAGGGTGAAAGCCAGCGACACCGCGCCGCGCGTGGCGGAGAATTCGGCCTGCACCGCGGGAATCATGACGACGATCGCCCACATGCCGACGCCGCCGATCGAGCCGATCAGAAGCGCGATGACGAGGCGCATCCAGGCCTGACGCGAATCAGGGGTGAATGCTTCAGGTGTTTGTCCCGATTGATTTGGTGCGTGCACGGGCGGGACCATGGCCCGCGGATCGCTACAGGGTCAAGCATTGTGGCGCGATATTGGGCATGCACGGTGCACTGCGGTAAGAAGGAGCTTGGCGAACGCGCGTTTTGTCATTATTTTGCAAATCAGCGCGTGCAACATTGCCGCGCGGAGAGCATGTCGACGGAATGTTGCTGCGATTGACACGATCGATGCGGATCAGGGTGGGGCGCTTCATTGCCCTCGCCTATCTGTTCTGCGTGCTCGCGCCGGCCGCAAGCCTTGCCTGGGGTAGCGCTCCAGCACCGTGCCTCGACGACGCGCTTCTCGCCGACCGCGTGCCGGTGCATCACCAGATGCAGGCCGGCCACACGCATGACGGCGCCTCGCATCACCACGCCGGGCCGCATGCGCATCACCAGGCCGCCGCGCAGGACGCGCCCCCCGCTCCTCATCATCACGACGGCAAGGGTACGGCGGGACCATGCTGCGCGATGATGTGCGTGAGCGCGCTGCCAGCGGACCTGCCCAGCGTCGCAAAGCCGCTTCAGCCGGTTTCCGCCTGCTCGCCCGAGATCGTGGCCAGCCTGCACAGCGCGGCGCCGCCCCTGCACTACCGCCCTCCCATCGCCTGATCTGACGCGCGACGACGTCAGGCCGAGCGCGCATCCGCGCGCGCGAGCCTGTGGTCTCCAGACAGATCAGGAATGACTCATGCTTACGCTTTCCGGGGCGAAGTCCGCCGCTGCATCCGCGGCGCGGGGACGACATTTTCGATTCAATTGGCCGCTGCTGGCCGCGACGGCATTGGCGTTGTCCGGGTGCATGCCGGCAACGACACAAGTCGCCGGCGCCGATCCTGCCGATCCCGCGGCCAAGGTCGCGCGCGCCGGCTATCGTTCGACGATTGCGCCCTACACCAGCCTGCGGCCCGCGACGCCGGCACCATGGCGCGAGCGCAACGAGAGCGTCGCGCCACAACCCAAACCAGACCGGTAGGAGCGCGCCATGACACACCGTCTCGCGCCAAGCCGTCTCGTGCCAAGCCTGCTCGTTCTTGCCTCGCTCGGCTTGTCGGGCTGTGCCGCCTTCTCGCCCGACAGCGGCATGAATGCCGTCTCGGAGTTGACGAGCCAGGCCATCAAAAAGGATGTCGCCTTTGTGCGAACGGCCGAGGGAGCCGGTGCGGTCGACGCCTGCATTCGCCAACTGCTCTCGCGAACACTCAACCCCGAGACCGCCGTGCAGATCGCACTGCTCAACAACAAGGGGCTTCAGGCCGCCTATAACGAGCTGGCGCTGGCCGAGACCGATCTCGTCAAGCAGAGCCTGCCGCCCAATCCCGTGTTCTCGGTCTCGCGGATCTCGGGCAACGGCGCCAGCGAAATCGAGCGTCAAATTGTCGGCGACATCCTCGCGCTCGCCACGCTGCCGTTCCGCTCGGAGATCGCCCGCGACCGTTTTCGCCAGGCGCAATTGCGAGCTAGCCTGGCGACGTTGCGGCTTGCCGCCGATGTCCGCCGAGCTTATTGGCGCGCCGTTGGCGGCAACGAGATGGTGGCGTTGCTGACGGATGCAAAGGCGACGGCGGAATCGACCGCACAACTCGCGGTCAAGCTCGGCGAGACCGGCTCGATCAACAAGCTCGATCAGGCCCGTGAACAGGTGTTTTACGCCGAAACCACCGCCGACCTTGCCACCGCGCGGCAGACGGCAACGAGCGCGCGCGAAAAGCTGGCGCGCCTGATGGGACTGTGGGACGGCGGCCTCGACTTCCGCCTGCCCAGTCAACTGCCGCCGCTGCCGCGCCGGCCGCAGGCTTTGCCGTCGATCGAAGCCGACGCGGTCGCCCATCGCATCGACCTTCAGATCGCGCGGCTCGAACTGACGGCGCTGGCAAAGTCGCTGAACCTCACCGAGGCGACGCGCTTCGTGACACTGCTCGATCTCGCCGGCATCTCTCGCCGCACCCGGGATCCGGAAGGCGCGCCATTCCGCGAGCGCGGCTTCGATGTGCAGTTCCAGATCCCGATCTTCGACGGCGGCGAGGTTCGGGTGCGGCAGGCGGCTGAGACCTACAATTTCGCCTTCAATCGGCTGACCGAGCGCGCCGTGAATGTACGCTCCGAGGCGCGCGATGCTTACCGGATCTATCGCTCCGGCTACGACATTGCCAGCCACTATCAGCGCGAGATCATCCCCTTGCGAAAAATCATCACCGAGGAGATGCAGCTCCGCTTCTCCAGCATGCAGGTCGATATTTTTGCGCTGCTCACCGAGGCGCGGCAGCGGCTCGCGTCGCTGCGCGGTGCAATCGATGCCAGGCAAAGATTTTTCCTTGCCCAATCCGACTTGCAGACCGCCGTCAATGGCGGCGGCGCGCCTGCTGACGGCGACAATTCAACCACTCTCGCCGCGGCAGCGCCTGCCGATGGCGGTCACTGACATGGAGGCCATCATGTTTTCCCGCCGAGGATTTTTGGGTAGCGCCGCGCTCGCCGGCGCATCCGTCGTCAGCGGCCGCGCGCAGGCCGCCTCCATTCCGGAAGCCCCGCACATGGACAAGGTGGTGATGCAGCCGCCGCTGCACCCCGTCAGTGGGCCGGACTATCGCCCCGTCGTCACGCTGAACGGCTGGTCGCTGCCGTTCAGGATGAACGGCGACTGGAAGGAATTCCATCTCGTCGCCGAGCCCGTGGTGCGCGAATTCGCCGAAGGCATGAAGGTGAATTTGTGGGGCTATAACGGCCAGTCGCCGGGCCCGACCATCGAGGCCGTCGAGGGGGACAAGGTCCGCGTCTTCGTGACCAACAGACTGCCCGAATACACCACCGTGCACTGGCACGGCATGATCATTCCCAGCGGCATGGACGGTGTCGGCGGATTGACGCAGCCGCACATCCAGCCGGGAAAAACCTTCGTCTACGAGTTCGAGATGAGGAAGAGCGGGACCTTCATGTACCACCCCCATTCCGACGAGATGGTGCAGATGGCGATGGGCATGATGGGCATGGTCGTCGTGCATCCGCGTGACCCGAGCTTTCGCGCCGTGGACCGCGACTTCGTCTTCGTCATGAGCACCTATCGCGTCGATCCCGGCACTTATCTGCCGCGCGTCAACGAGATGACCGACTTCAACATGTGGACCTGGAATGCGCGGGTGTTTCCCGGCATCGATCCGCTGCCGGTCAGGCTCGGCGACAAGGTGCGCGTGCGCATCGGCAATCTCAGCATGACCAACCATCCGATCCATTTGCACGGCCACAGCTTTGCGGTGACCTGCACCGATGGCGGCTGGATTCCGGAGAGCGCGCAGTATCCTGAGACGACGACGGACGTGCCGGTCGGTGCTGTCAGGGTGTTCGACGTGCTCGCCGACAACCCCGGCGACTGGGCGTTCCACTGCCACAAGTCGCATCACACCATGAATGCGATGGGACACGACATGCGCAACATGATCGGGGTGTCGCGCAAGGATCTCGCCAGGGCCGTTGGCAAGCTCGCGCCTGACGGCATGGCGATGGGCTCGACCGGCATGGCGATGGGCAACATGGAGATGCCCGCGCCCGACAACACGCTGCCGATGATGACCGGCACCGGTCAGTTCGGCCCGATCGAGATGGGCGGCATGTTCACGGTGATGAAGATCCGCGAAGGCCTCGCGCGCGACGATTATCGCGATCCCGGCCCCTACCAATTCCCGCAAGGCACCGTCGCCTACGAGGTCACGCCGCCGGCCCCGGAGCCGGTGCGGCAACAGCCTGGCGGACCGTCGATGAAGAACATGAAGATGTGAGCGTTTCGATGAACCACCACCAACTGGAGCTACCAATGAAGAAGACGATCAAGCTCGGTCTCGCGCTGGCCGCGCTTTCCACCGCGCCGGCCTTTGCCCACGACCAGCACGGGCACGGCACCTTTTCGGCCGGCGAGCCCGGCGATCCCAAGAAGCCCGCGCGCAAGATCGAGATCCTGTTGAACGAGATGGACTACGCACCCGCCAGGATCGAGGTCAAACGCGGCGAGCAGATCCGCTTCGTGCTGCGCAACGTCGGCAAGGAGGACCATGAATTCCTGCTCGCCACCACCAAAGAGAATCTCGCGCATGCGGTGGAGATGAAGAAGCATCCGCACATGGAGCACGACGATCCTAACGGTGTCAGGCTCGCGCCGAGCAAGACAGCCGAGATCCTTTGGAAGTTCAGCAAGGCCGGCACGTTCGAATTTTCCTGCCTGATTCCCGACCACCGCGACTACGGCATGGTCGGCCACGTCACCGTGAAGTAACGAAGGGAGGCTCCCATGAACCGCATCATCCGCATCGCCGCTGCACTGTCCCTGGCCGTCGGCCTTGCCACAGGTGCCTTGGCGGCCCAGGGCGCCGCGATCAGCGGCGAGGTCAAGAAGATCGACGAGGGCGCCGGCAAGATCACGCTCAAGCACGGACCCGCGAAGAACCTCGGCATGGATGAACCCATGACCATGGTCTACCGCGTCAAGGACCCGGCCGTGCTCAAGCAGGTGAAGGTCGGCGACAAGGTGACCTTCGAAGCCGAGGAGGCGGCGTCGGGCTATACGGTGACCCGGATGGAGAAGACGAAGTAGGGTCGTCTTGGTCCTTCCGGGGCGCGCACAGCGTGAACCCGGAATGACGTCCGGGCCCCGAAACACCCCGGTCAGCCCCCATGCCGCACTCTTTATTAACCGTTTGCTAACCATACACCCGGCAATAATTGCCCAGTGGAGTCGAGTGTCGTCAGCCGCGTAGAACGGGGAATCCCCTGTGGACGCCAGTGCGGTGCCTCACCTTCGGAACGGCGGCCCCTCGGCCGCCGCGCAGACATTTGGGGCGCGCGGACGGCAGTCGCGCGGAGGGGCAGCTACCATGGTCGACGTCACCGCGGGACAGGGCGTAGGCAGCACAAACGCTGGCTTCCCCACCCTTGCCGAGATCGGCAACATCCTCAAGCGCGGCGATATCGCGCTGGCGCTCGGCGTCCTCACCATCCTGGTGGTGCTGATCCTTCCCCTGCCCGCGATCGTGCTGGACCTATTCCTGGCGATTTCGATCACGCTCTCGATCCTGATCCTGATGACGTCGCTGTTCATCCAGGCGCCGCTGGAATTCTCCGCTTTCCCGACGGTCCTGCTGATCTCGACCATGCTGCGGCTGTCGCTCAACATGGCCTCGACCCGCCTGATCCTGTCGCACGGGCACGAGGGCACGGATGCCGCCGGTCACGTCATCGAAGCCTTCGGCAGCTTCGTGATGGGCGGCAATTTCGTCATCGGCATCATCGTCTTCGCCATCCTGATCATCGTCAACTTCGTCGTCATCACCAAGGGTTCGGGCCGTATCGCCGAAGTCGCGGCGCGCTTCCACCTCGACGCCATGCCCGGCAAGCAGATGGCGATCGACGCCGACCTCTCCGCCGGCCTGATCGACGAGGCCGTGGCCAAGCAGCGGCGCAAGGATTTGGAGGACGAGAGCGGCTTCTTCGGCGCCATGGACGGTGCCTCCAAATTCGTCCGCGGCGACGCCATTGCCGGCCTTCTGATCGTCTTCATCAACGTCGTCGGCGGCATGATCATCGGCGTGGCGCAGCAGGGCCTGTCCTTTGCCGACGCCGGCCGCAGCTATACGCTGCTGACCGTCGGTGACGGCCTCGTCACCCAGGTGCCGGCGCTGATCGTTTCGACCGCGGCCGGCCTGCTCGTCTCCAAGGCCGGCGTGTCCGGCGCCGCCGACAAGGCGCTGATGAAGCAGTTCTCCGGATATCCGCAGGCGCTCGCGATGTCCGCGGCGGTCATGCTGGTGCTGGCGGCCCTGCCGGGCATCCCGACCCTTCCCTTCCTGGCGCTCGGCTCCGGCGCCGGCGCGCTCGCCTGGCACGCCCGCAACCGCAACCGGGCAACTGCCAGGGCTGAGGAAGTTGCGAAGACCGCACCTGCGCCGGGAACGCCGGGTGCAGCCGGCTCCGCAACGGCGGAGGAGCCGATCTCCGCGGCGCTGAAGATCGACGACCTCAAGATCGAGCTCGGCTATGCCCTGCTGCCGCTGGTCAACGGCCCCGACGGCACCGACCGCCTCACCGAGCAGATCAAGGCGCTGCGCCGTTCGCTCGCGATCGAGATGGGTTTCGTGATGCCGGCCGTGCGCATCCTCGACAACGTCCAGCTCGAAGCCAACACCTACATCATCAAGATCAAGGAGGTCGACGCCGGCACCGGCAAGATCTGGCCGAGCCAGTTCATGGTCATGGACCCCGGCGGCAGCCAAGTGCAGGTGCCCGGCATCCACACCACCGAGCCGACCTTCGGCCTGCCCGCAACCTGGGTCGATGCCAGCCTCAAGGAGGAGGCCTCGCTCAAAGGCTATACCGTCGTCGACGCCGCGACCGTGCTCTCGACACACCTCACCGAGCTGCTCAAGGCCAACATGTCGGACCTGCTCTCCTATGGCGAGGTGCAGAAGCTGCTCAAGGAGCTGCCGAAGGAGCAGGGCGAGCTGGTCAAGGACATCGTTCCCGGACAGGTCACGGTCTCCGGCATCCAGCGCGTGCTGCAGCTGCTGCTCGCCGAGCGCATCTCGATCCGCGACCTCTCGACCATCCTCGAAGGCATCGCCGACTCGCTCGCCTTCTCGCGCAATCCCGCCACTATGGTCGAGCACGTCCGCGCCCGCCTGGCGCGGCAGATCTGTGCGCAGAACACCTCTTACAGCGGCTACCTGCCGCTGATCGCGCTGTCAGCGCGGTGGGAACAAGCCTTCGCCGAATCCATTATCGGTCAGGGCGAGGAGCGCAGCCTCGCGATGCAGCCCTCGAAGCTGTCGGAGTTCATGACCGGCGTGCGCGAGGCCTTTGAGCGCGCTGCGCGCGAAGGCGAGGCGCCCGTGCTGGTCACCTCTGCGGCAATTCGTCCCTTCGTGCGTTCGCTGGTCGAGCGGTTCCGGGCCCAGACGACCGTGCTGTCGCAGGCTGAAATCCACCCCAGGGCGAGATTGAAAACCGTCGGAAGCATCTGATTTGCCTTAAGAAGCCGTGTGTTTTTTGGCCACAGGCAAATGGTTTTTCAGGTTTTGGCGCCTTGCCGATCAACGGCGGGCAAGGCGCCTGACAAACAGATTACAGCTTTGAAATAATTGCCAAATTGCACGATCCAGGGTCGCTTTCGATCGCGGCTTCTCACGTCCTGTCACGCTCTTGTGATCGCCTCTTGGGAACGAATCCCCCCAATACTAGGTTGTTGGGCACCGGAAGCATGAACCTGCCCAAACACGCAGGCGACTACTTCGGGTAGATGGCGGCAGGAGCCTTCCATGAACCACTCGATTTACAGCGCAGATCGCTCGACCCACCTCAAGATCGTGGTTGTCGCGCTCGTTGCCGGCATCGCGGTGGCGGGTCTCGGGATCACCGCGCGTACGAGTTCAGACGAAGGCCTGACCCAGACCGCTCGCGTCATAAAGGCGGGCAAGCCGATCGCTATCACCAGCTCGAACGTTTCCCTCGTTCGCTAAGGAGATTTGAGTTTCAGGAATTCACGCGGCTCTTTATCAGCCCCCCAAAGTCGCCACGTGGATATGTAGACGACCCAACCCCAAGTCGACTACAGAAAGCGCCCGCCCCCCACGGGCGCTTTCTCATGTCTGGGGTATGTCGCCATTTTGAGCGCACGCGCGTCCAGCTCCGTCATTGCGAGGAGCTCTGCGACGAAGCAATCCAGAACCCCTCCGCAGAGACATTCTGGATTGCTTCGCTAGGCTCGCAATGACGGAGCAAAATGTACCGCCCTCATCCGCAACGGGCACCAACGCTACCGCGCGCCGTAAGTCGGCGGCGGCGCCTGCACCGTCGGCGCAGCAGCCGCGAACAGCTCGTCCTTGCGCCCCGAGAGCGGCGGATAGATCCGCTTGCGGTTGATGGTCTGCTTGGTTGCCTTCGCGGCCGCGCCGGTGGCGCGGACTTCGCGGTCCCACCCTTCCGTATAGAGCGCGCCCCAGCCGCCGAGATCGAGCACGGTCACGTACCAGTCGATCCGGAGCGGCAGCATCGGTAGGCCCGCGAGATCGGCGACCACGTTGTGGCCGGCGAAGCGGCCCATGGGACGCGCGAACTGGCAGGACATCACGGTCGGATGCAAGCCGTCGACCACGCTCGAGGCGACGTCCCCGGCCGCGAACACGCCGCCGACATCCGCAACCCGCATCATGGGATCGACCAGAAGGCGCCCGAGGCGATCGCGTGCGTCCGGGAAGCTCGCCGCCAAGGGGCTCGCGCGCATCCCGGCACACCAGATCACCGTCCGCGTCGGAATGAACTCGCCCGAACTCAGGCGCAGACCGGCCGCCTCGACGGAGACGACACGGACACCAAGCCGCGTCTCGACGTCGAGCGAGGCCAACGCCGTATCGATGACGGGACGTGCATGTGCGCCGATCGTGGCGCCCACGGCAGGATTGGGATCGACCAGGATGATGCGGCGGCTGCCGGTGATGCCGGCGCGCGCCAGCCTGTCGGGCATCTCGGCCGCGACCTCGATGCCGGTGAAGCCGGCGCCGACCACGACGATCGTCGAGCGCCCCGGCGCGGGCACGCTGCGTCCGAGCGAGGTGAGATGATGCTCGAGATGGAGCGCCGCTGCATAGGTGTCGACGTCGAAAGCATGCTCGGCAAGGCCGGGAATGTCGGGACGCATCACTTCGCTGCCGAGCGCCAGCACCAGCCGGTCATAAGTCAGCGTCTCGTTGCCGCCACCCGTCACCAGCGAAATCTCACGTCGTGCCGGATCGATGGCTTCGACCTCGCCGATCCCGTGACTGACGCCGATCGGATCGAGCAGTTGCGCCAGCGGAAGCGCGACCTCGCTGAGATCGGCCTCGTAATTGCGGACGCGGATGTTGTGATAGGGATTGCGGTCGACGACGCGGATCTCGATGTCGCCGCCAGCGCCGATCTCGTCGCGCTTGCGCGCGGCACCGATGGCCGCCCACAGGCCTGCAAACCCGGCGCCGAGCACGACGATACGCGCCATGTCCGTTGACTGCATTTCCCAAGAGAGCGACGACGAAGCGACGAACGATCAAGCCGTCTGACCGCGCAGACAGATATAGCTTATCCGGCCGGACTGACCAACTGCGGTGGCACCAGCGCGCCGCACAAATTGTCAGTGCGGCTCAGGCCTCGCGCAGTTCCGACGGCGTCGCGGCAAAGCGCTTGCGGAAGGCGCGATTGAAATAGGACAGATCGGAGAAGCCTGACGAATGCGCGATGTCGCTGATCTTGCGGGTCCTGGCGCGGGGATCGCTGAGCAACTTGCGCGCCTGCAGCAGGCGCTGCTCCAGCACGAATTCGGTGAAGGTCGTTCCGGCCTGCTCGAACAGGCGCTGTGCCTGGCGCGGGCTCAGACCGGAGCGCGTGGCAATTTCCGACAGGCAGAGATCGTTGCGGCCAAGCGCCGCCATCACGTCGGCGCGCATGAGGTCGAGACGGGCCGCCGCATGACCTCGCCCGCGCGCGAGACTTGCATGTTCGGCGTCGGTGCCGAGCAGGAGGCCGACGAGATCGACCATGTGCTGCGCGGTGAGGCGCTGGCCGACGGCGTCGAGATGCGGTGCGTGATGGGCGGCAAGGGAGTGGTAGCGCAAGATCGTCTCGGCGACCGCGCCGTCCGAGAGCACTTGCGACAGCTTGTCCTCGGCACGCGGATTGATCTCGAGCAGCGCGCGGCGCGGCATGCGGATGGTGGTGAAGCGATCTTCCTCGGTGTGGCCGACCGTGCCGGTGATGCCCATGTCGACGAGCACCATCTGCGCGGGCGCAAGCTCCACGGCATGGCCGTTCTGCCCGACGCGGACGAGACCCGCATGCGCCGCGATCAGGACGAGATCGTCGCTGCCGTCGGCAAGGTGGCTCTGGGTGCGTGAATATTGCGCGGAGGCCCCTTCGGGAATGGCGAGCGCGATATTGTCGACCACGCTGACTTGGAGCCGGCAATCGATGCTGTCGCCCCGGCTCGGCCCGATATCCAGGCCGCAGGCCCCGAAAGTCCGCTCGCGCCAATGTTCGAAGGCCAGGCCGTGTGGCAGCCCCGCATATTGGTGAATGAAGATGCCCGACGTTTTCGCTGCATCCATCTGATTTCTCGCCCCTCTCCGGCACCATGATTGGGGGGCGCCGACTGCAAATTCCGGGCATTTGACGCCGCGAAACGCGGAGAGGTTCAAATCGGAGGCGGATTCGGCGAGACTTGTCGGGATGCGACGGCGGGGCGGACCGTGGCGACGGGTTTCTGCGCTTGCAGCCCGCATGGAACAAAGCGGAATGCGGGACGGCGGCCCCGGATTGCGCTGCGCTCCTTCCGGGCTACGACGCCTACTTCTTCGCGGGCGCCTGCGGCGGGGACGGGGGCACGGTTTCGATCAGCTTGCCGGAAAACACCGGCGCCGAGGTCGGCTGGCCGTTGGGCGAACCGCCCGCCTGCTCGAGCGTGACGGCGTAGGTCGCGCCGTTGACGACGTCGGCATCGTACGAACCGAGCACCGGTCGTGCGGTGAAATCGCCGGCGCCGATCACGCCGAGCGAGCGCGGACGCGGCAGCTTGTCGGAGATCAGCCAGAGCTCGAAACTCTTGCCGGGCTCCGGTGTCGCGCCGACTTTACGCACCGTAAAGTTCTTGGTCGCACCGTCGATGGTGAGGATGAAGGCGGGACCTCCGCCCTGGCCCTGCAACAGCGCGACATATTGCGACGACACCGGGAGCGGCGCCGGCGTCTTCACCTCGACCGTCTGGATGCGCACTGGCGGTCGCAAGCCGCCCGGCAGCGCGTCGGGCAGGAAGATCTGAAGCGACAGCGTCACGAGCAGCGCGGCCGCGAGCGCGCCGACGGCGGATGCGATGATGCGCCAGCGCTTCACGCGGCCCTCGAGCCGGATCACGTTGCTGTTGTCGGCAACCGGCGGCGGTGCCGCACGCACGACATCCGGGTTCGGCGCGTGGACCTGCGGCATGAAGATCGGCACGACGTCGGGGATCGCATCGGACGCAGGACGCGCCGGGTCAGGCTGCTCCGCTTCGGGAGGCTGCGGCCCCGGTTGCTGCATAGTCTCCGACGGCAACTGCGGAGGCACGGTGTCGGGCGAGGAAAACTCCGGCACAGGTGGCGGCGGTGCTGCGTCCGGCAGTGCTGGCGGATCCTGCGCAAAGCCCGTCCGCGCGAGCTCGGATCTGATGTTCTCCCACACGATCGGACGCGGCTCGATCGAGCCGACCATCTGGTTGAGGACGCCGAGCCGGAATGCCCACGCCTGCACGACATCGGCGAACGCCTGGTCCACCGCCATCATGGTCTCGACCTGCGCGCGCTCGCCGGCGTCGAGCGTACCGAGCGCATATTCCGCGGCGAGCGCGATATGGTCCTCCGTATAGGCCATCACTTGCGGTCCAGACCCACCCTCACAGTAGGAGCTCTCATGGCTCGAATCTCATAGCCCGAGACATTCGCGAATATCCAACATGCTGCGCCGAAGCCACGTCTTCACCGTGTTGATGGGCGCCGCGAATTTCTCCGCCAGTTGCTCGCGGCTCCAGCCGTTGTAATAGGCGAGAAGCACGAGCCTCTGACGGTCCGGCTCGAGCCGGCCGATACATTCGAGCAGCCGCCTCAATTCCTCGGTCATCTCCCGCCGCGCCAGCGGATCGGGGCTGTCGCTTGCGACTTCCATCGCCTGCGGCTCTTCCTCGATGGAGACTTCCGTCTTCTTGCGCACGATGTCGATGGCGCGGTTGCGCGCGATCGACGCCATCCAAGTGATCGGCGACGCGAGAGCGGGATTGAACTGGCCGGCGCTGTTCCAGATCTTGACGTAGGTCTCCTGAATGACCTCCTCTGCGAGATCCTGTCGGCGCAAGATACGGAGCACGACGCCATAGAGTTTCGCGCGCGTGGCGACGTAGAGGCGCTCGAACGCGGACTGATCGCCCTGCGCCACCGCCCCAATCAGCCCGACCAGCTCTGCTGGCGTCAGCATTCAGCCCCCCAATGCGCAGCCCGTCGCGTTCCGCGCAGGCCCTGGCACTTCGCCACCATAGCGCGCGACAAAGCCGACCACCAAGGGGGCGCGGCGGCACACTGTGGACAGCACATGCAAAAACCCGGACCCATGGGGTCCGGGTTCTGCAAATTCTCGCAGGTCTGGCGGCTAGCGTCTCAGGCGACGGCGCCCATGCGGGCACGCATCAGGCCGATGCTGTCGAGATCGGCCTGCTCGCGGGCGTTTTCCTCGGCGCGTTCGCGGGCCTGATCGCGCTCGTCGAGGAGCTCGACCTTCTTCAGCTCCTCGAAGGCTTCGGCCAGCGCAGCCTTGGCTTCGTCGAGCTGGCCCTTCAGCTCGTCGGCCGAACGGGTCAGGTTCTCGCGACGCTGGATGGCAGCCTTGGCATAGGTCGGATAGGCGAAGTGCGAGGGATCGTTGATCCCGGCGCGCTCCTGCTCGGTCGAGATCTCGCGTTCAAGATCGGTCGACATCCGCTGGAAGTCGGCGATCATGGTCTCGATCTGGCTGACCCGGCGGCGCTTCTCGTCGACCTGAAATTTCTTCAGGCGGATGAGGGTATCACGTGACTTCATCGACTCGTACTCCCCAGAAGTCCCTTGGCTGCACGTGGGACAACACCGGTCTCCCCACGGGCCCGACGGGGGCCAAGACCGGCTCTGCTACTCTGTGGGATGGGATGATGACGGGACAAAGTTAGCGTTCCGTTTCCAAATTGCCGAGGATTTGCGCCAACTGGCGGTAGCCGTCCGCCAGCGATGCATTTTCATCCTTGCGCTGGCGCAGGAAGGCCTCCAGCGGCTCGTGCAGGCGGATCGCCTCGTCGACTTCGGGGCTGGAGCCGGCGCGGTAGGCGCCCAGACGGATCAATTCCTCCATGTCGGCATAGGTCGCCATCACCGCCCGCGCCTTCTGGATGATCGGCCAAAACTCCGGGTCGGCCGATTTCGGCATGGTGCGGGAGACGGATTTGAGGATGTTGATGGCGGGGTAGCGGCCGCGCTCGGCGATCGAGCGCTGCATCACGATGTGGCCGTCGAGGATGCCGCGGACGGCATCTGCGATCGGCTCGTTGTGGTCGTCGCCATCGACCAGCACCGTGAAGATCGCGGTGATGGCGCCCTCGCCCAGGCCCGGGCCGGCGCGCTCCAGAAGCTTCGGCAGCTCGGTGAACACGGTCGGCGTGTAGCCCTTGGCGGTCGGCGGCTCGCCAGCGGACAGGCCGATCTCGCGCTGGGCCATGGCAAAGCGCGTCACCGAATCCATCAGGCAAAGGACGTCCTGCTCCTCGTCGCGAAAATATTCGGCGATCGCGAGAGTCAGATACGCGGCCTGACGGCGCATCAGCGCCGGCTCGTCGGAGGTCGCGACCACGACGACGGAACGCGCCAGGCCCTCCTCGCCGAGGTCGTCCTGCAAGAACTCCTGCACCTCACGGCCGCGTTCGCCGATCAGCCCGATGACGCTGACGGCGGCATCGACGTTGCGCGCCAGCATCGACAGCAGCACCGACTTGCCGACGCCGGAGCCTGCGAAGATGCCCATGCGCTGGCCGCGGCAGCAGGTCAGGAAGGTGTTCATCGCGCGCACGCCGAGATCGAGCGGCGCGCCGACGCGCTTGCGCGAGTGCGCCGGCGGCGGCGAATTGCGGTACGGCATCGGCGCCGGGCCCTGCGGCAGCGGCCCCTTGCCGTCGATCGGCTCACCCAGCGCATTGACGACACGGCCGAGCCAGGCCGCGCAAGGCCGCACCTGATTTGCGGCATTGGCGATGACGGCCTTGCAGCCGCGCCGCACGCCGTCGAGGCCGGCGAACGGCATCACGACGGCGTTGTTGCCGGAGAAGCCGATCACCTCGCAGGGGATGGAACGGTTACCGCCGGTCTCGATCACGAGCCGCGCGCCCACCGACATCGCATGGATCGGGCCGGCCACCTCGACCATCAGGCCGCGCACGCCGACCACACGGCCGTAAATATTGATGCCGTCGATGTCGCCGATCTGTTCGGCAAGAGCCTTCACAAGAGGGCCTTCATGAGGTGATCGCCTTCATAATCCGGGGTTTCGTGGCGAGAACCTTAAGTTTCGCCATATTTCTGAACGGCGCTTAACTTCGTGTTTACCCGCATCGTTAATCATTGCGTCACTGTCTTTGTGACTGAGCGTGGCTCCCCTTCAGAAGAAGGCTGAGTCGCGGGAGTCGGTTAGGCCCGTCTCTTAAAGTGGAACTTGAACGCAACCGGATAACGAAAGCTGCTTCGTACACAAGACCTTAGGGCGATTCGACGAAAATTGCATCTACAGGGCTTGCGTTCCAGAATCAGAATTTGTTAACCATCTGTTGTCAGGATCCGAATCAGTTGTTCAAAGGCGTTTTGTTGTGTGCCGCGAATGCGGCCGACCTGACGCCCAGGAGCGGCGACTATGGGGAACTGGCATGCGCGTTTTGCTGATTGAAGATGACAGCGCCGTCGCGCAGTCGATCGAGCTGATGTTGAAGTCTGAGAGCTTCAACGTCTACACGACCGATTTGGGGGAAGAAGGCGTCGATCTCGGTAAATTATACGATTACGACATTATCCTTCTCGACCTCAACCTGCCCGACATGTCCGGCTACGACGTGCTCAAGCAGCTCCGGGTCTCCAAGATCAAGACACCCATTCTGATCCTCTCCGGCCTCGCCGGCATCGAGGACAAGGTCAAGGGTCTCGGCGTCGGCGCCGACGACTACATGACCAAGCCCTTCCACAAGGACGAGCTGGTTGCCCGGATCCACGCGATCGTGCGCCGCTCCAAGGGCCATGCCCAGTCGGTGATCCAGACCGGTGACCTCGTCGTCAACCTCGACACCAAGACGGTGGAAGTCGGCGGCCAGCGCGTGCATCTGACCGGCAAGGAATACCAGATGCTGGAGCTGCTCTCGCTCCGCAAGGGCACGACCCTCACCAAGGAAATGTTCCTCAACCACCTCTATGGCGGCATGGACGAGCCCGAGCTGAAGATCATCGACGTCTTCATCTGCAAGCTCCGCAAGAAGCTCGCGAATGCCTCGGAAGGCCGCAACTTCATCGAGACCGTGTGGGGCCGCGGCTACGTGCTGCGCGAGCCGCACGAGGTCGAAGAGCGCATTCCCGCCTGATCCTGGGTTTACCCGCGAGCCCTTCGGGGCTTGCTCCTCCCAGCCTGGACCCCGCCGCGAATGGCGGGGTTTTGTTTTTTGGGGACACGAACGCGGCCTCATCGTCCTGCCGCCGTTGAACCGCTATCCTTCCCCCGCCGACGAATGGTCGCTGCACGATGGGGGAACGATGATCCTGCAATCACTCGCCGGCCTGCCCGCCTTCCTGGTCTATTTCTGCACCGGGCTGATCGCGATCGTGGCGTATCTGTTCGTCTACACCCGCATCACTCCCTACAACGAATTCCAGCTCATCCGCGACAACGAGCCGGCCGCGGCGGTCGCACTCGGCCTCAGCCTGCTCGGCTTCGTGGCGCCGCTGGTCAGCGCCATCGCGCATTCGGCCAATGTGCTTGATTGCCTGATCTGGGCGCTCATCGCGCTGATCGTGCAGATCATCGTGCTCTTTCTGGTGAGGGTGCCGGTGCCGAGTCTGCCGGCGCGGATCGCGGCCGGCGAGCTTGCGCCCGCGATCTGGCTCGGGCTGTCCTCGCTCGCCGCGGGACTGCTCAATGCCGCCTGCATGATCTACTGACATGATCCACTGAAATGGCCGACAAACCCTCCAAACAGCAGTTCGGCAAGCGCCGGCCGCCGGCCGAGCCGCCTCCGCGGCCGCCGGTGAAGCGCTCCCGCCATGTCGCGCTGCTGGTGATGGGCACGATCGCGGTCGGCACCACCGCCTACACGCTGATGCCGCGGCAGAATTGCGAGCCCTCTCCTGTCGGCACGGACCCAGCGGTGCAAGCGAGCACCTCGTGCAGCAGCAGCCGCAGCTCCTCCGGGGGCGGCGGCGGCTCATCGCGATCGAGCTTCTTCAGCAGCGACTCCTCGAGCCATTCCTCGTCCGGAACGTCGTCCGATTCAGGCTCCGGCGGCGTGAGCCGCGGCGGCTTCGGCTCGTTTGGCCATGGCTTCTCCGGCGGCGGCTGACCCATGCGACGCATCGTCTGCCCCGAGCGCGACGACTGGCGGCAGACCGCCGAACAATGCGGCTTCGCCTTCCACACCATCGACGGCGAGCGCTATTTGGGACGAGCGCGCCTACTACGCCTTCACGCTCGACGAGATCGAGCGCGGCATCGAGACGCCGACCGGCGAGATCAACGCGATGTGCCTGGAGCTTGTCGGCCGCGTGATCGGCGACGAGCGCCATCTGCGGCGCTTGAAGATACCGGACGCGTTCTGGAGCTTGATCGCCGAAAGCTGGGCACGAGACCACCGCAGCCTTTATGGCCGGCTCGATCTGAAATTCGACGGCAAGGGACCGGCAAAGCTGCTCGAATACAACGCGGACACGCCGACCTCGATTTTCGAAGCCGCGGTGTTTCAGTGGACCTGGCTCGAACAGGCGATCGAACGGCGCATCATCCCGTCGCGCGCCGACCAGTTCAACTCCATCCACGAACGACTGATCGAAGCGTGGAAGCAGATTGCCGCGGGGCGCCACGTCCATCTCACCGGCACCACGGGCAATGAGGAGGACGCCGGCACGCTCGCCTATCTCGAAGACACCGCGCGCCAGGCGGGACTGGCGACCACGCTGCTCGACATCGAGACAATCGGCTGGCGCGATGATGCCGGTGGCTTCGTCGATCTCGACGACCGCGACATCGCGCTCGCCTTCAAGCTCTATCCCTGGGAATGGATGTTCCACGACAGCTTCGGCGCAAAGCTCAAGGACGCACCGACACGCTGGATCGAACCGCCGTGGAAGGCGGTGCTCTCCAACAAGGGCATCCTGCCGCTGCTCTGGGAGATGTTTCCGAACCATCCCAATCTGTTGCCGGCTTTCTTCGAGGACGATCCGCGAGCAGCCGAGCTCGGCAGCTCCTATGTGCGCAAGCCGCTGCTGTCGCGCGAAGGCGCCAATGTGACGCTGGTATCCGGCGGAATGCCGCTCGACGAGCAGCCAGGACCCTATGGCGCCGAAGGATTCGTGCGGCAGGCGCTCGCGCCGCTGCCGAACTTCTCAGACTTCTATCCGGTGGTGGGAAGCTGGCTGGTGGATCACGAACCCTGCGGTCTCTCGATCCGCGAGGACGAGAGCCCGATCACCGGCAACGGTTCGCGGTTTCTGCCGCATGCGATTTTGTGAGGGATACCCTTCTTTCCTTCTGGGAGAAGGTCGCCGCGTAGCGCCGGATGACGGGTTCTATTCGCGAGTTCAAAGCGTCAGTTGGTTTCGCGGCTCGCGCATCGACAAAGGCCGCACGGCGGCGGCATGGCACAAAGTGCATAGAGACTTTTCGCGCCGACAGATCAGCTATGTCTTAAAAGGGTGCACAAAGACACTTGGGCACCCTGAATAGCGCGGTAGCCTCTCTGCGATGAAGAGGGGACCGGTGCCGGGGCTCGTGCATATTGTTGACGACGACCTGTCTTTCCTGACGGCCATGGAGCGTCATTTAAGGCACGCCGGTTACGAGGTCGCCGTCTATGCGTCCGCGCAGGCGTTGCTGGACCGACTGCCGAGCGACAACATTCCGAGTTGCATCCTTCTCGATGTGCAAATCCCCGACTTGGACGGCCCTGCCCTCCAAAAACAATTGGGCGAACTCGGATCGACCTTGCCGATCATATTTCTCTCCGGCTATCGCGACATTCCAATCACGGTGCGGACCATAAAAGCGGGTGCGCAGGATTTTCTTAGCAAGCCGGTAAGCTCAGAAGAGCTTCTTCGCGCAATCGCCGGAGCCTTGGCACACCATCGGTCATCACGAGACCTACAGACCAGGCTGAACATGGCTCGTGCTCGTCTCGCTAAATTGACGCCGCGCGAGCGACAGGTTTTCGACCTTGTCGTTCGGGGCAAAATCAACAAGCAGATCGCACACACGCTCGGAACGACCGAGCGCACGATCAAAGCTCACCGCCACGGCTTGATGGAGAAAATGCAGGTTCGATCATTAGCCGAACTGGTCTCTCTTGCCGAGCGGATCGGCGTCTTGGACGGCGCATCCGGCGAGGAAGGGACGGCCTGACAACTCCAGCAGTTTCCAGATACCTGCCGCTCCGTTGATCTACGTCAACAACGTTGAGCTTTCGTCTCGAACTGTAAAGGCGAGGGTGTGATCGGCGCGATCAGTGCCAGGAGTGTTAGGACCATCGATGGGAACGCCCATAAGCGAGCTACGCCGGTTGCGCGGAGAACGCATCGACTGGCTGCTCTCGGTGCTGACCGGAGTGCTCGCATTATTGATTTTTGTCTTCGCGCCACTACAGGCAATGGGCATAACCGCCTTTCATCTATTTGCTGATGGTCTATTGCTGACGATCATCGTCAGCATGGTGATCATTTCGAACAGCCCAACCGCCCTCGTTCTGATGTCGCTCGCGCTTGTCTCGAACGTCGCCGTATTCTTCCTTCGCATCTATTATCCTGTACCGTACCACCTTCACATTTTGGCCGGTGCATGGTTGGTCATCGCCTGCACGTTAGGCGTTGTCGTGCTTCAGGCCGTGTTCAGGCGAGGCCTCATTACGTATCACCGGATTATTGGAGCGATCCTTCTGTACCTGTTGATTGCCGTGGCCTTTGCCACGCTGTTCCTCTTTATAGGGCTGGCGGCCCCAGACGCGATCAAGGGAATAACCTTTGAGGACGACCAATCAGTCGCAGCGTCGCTCTTTTACATGAGCTTTGTCACGCTGACATCGACCGGCTACGGCGACATCGTTCCGGTGCATCCGTTAGCACGAAGTCTCTGCAATATTGAAAGCGTCATCGGCCAGCTTTATCCGGCGACCCTCTTAGCGAGGCTTGTGACCCTCGAACTAAGCAGCACTGACTCCGCGCGCAAGCCGACATCTGCGATCTGAGCCCGCTGGAGCTGCACCGACACGGCGTCCGTGTATCTGTTTCGCAGGCACGAAAAAGGGAGGTCTGCGACGCATCCGACAAAGCGTCTTTCGATCAAGTCAGCGACTGTTGCCGGGATTGCTGCGAGCGCCTTGTTAGGTCGTCCGCCATAATGCAGGGGGCAATGCAAATGGCGGTGTCAACCGCGTTGGGCGGGGCGGTAAGGGCCTGTCTCACGACGCAAAAGGCCGTCACGGCTTCCTCCCCGTGGCGGCCTTTTTCGTTCCCACTCCGACAGCAGACGACGTCGCGTCGTCCACCAGGCGGCGACAGGCACCGCGCAGGCCGACGTCTATCGGCCTAGCATCGTTCCGTTAAAGCAAAGCAGCTTCGAACGCGCGGCAACATCACGGCGCCGATAGGCGCGGGCCACGCGTCTCACCGCGCCGCTGCCACCTTCAACGACGGCGGCATCAATCCGCCCATCGGGCGGCCGGAGCGCGTCGGGTTGAGCTGATAGAGACCACGACGTTCGACGATCGGGCGGAACGCGTCAGTGATGCCGACGACGGATTCGGCGGCGCCGAGCAGCAGCGTGCCGTCGGCTTCCAAAATCTTCGCCATGCGCTCGAAGATCACAGCCTTGGTGTCCTGGTCGAAATAGATCAGCACATTGCGGCAGAAGATCACGTCGAACGTGCCGAGATGGGAGAAGTCCTGCAACAGATTGAGCTGCCGGAACTGCACCATGGCGCGGATGTCGGCATTGAGCTGCCAGACCTCGCCCGCTTGCGTGAAGTATTTCATCAGGTGCTGGATCGGCAGGCCGCGCTGCACCTCGAACTGGCTGTAGACGCCGGCCTTGGATTTCTCCAGCACCTCCTGCGACAGATCGGTGGCCACGATCTCGATGCGCCAGCCGGCGAAGGCCGCGCCCATCTCCTTCACGCACATCGCGATCGAATAGGGCTCCTGTCCGGTCGACGACGCCGCCGACCAGATGCGCAGCGACTTGCGCGCCGCACGCGCCCGAAGCAGCCCCGGCAGGATCGTTTCGCGCAGATGATCGAACGGGATCTTGTCGCGGTAGAAGAAGGTCTCGTTGGTGGTCATCGCTTCGACCACGTCGCTTGCAAGCCGCCCGTCGCCGTTCCTGATCTTCAGCACGAGATCGGGAATTCCGCTAAGGCTCCCCCTGCGGGCGAGCGGCAGCAGCCGACTCTCGACCAGATACTGCTTGTCCGGCGAGAGATCGAGGCCGGAGCGCTCTTTCAGGAATTTGCGCAGATAGTCGTAGTCACCCGGTGTCACGAGCGGTCTCCCGCGAACAGGCGATTGACCCGGCTGCCGATCTGGTTGAGTGGCAGGATCGCCGCGCAGATGCCGGCATTGGCCGCCGCGCCCGGCATGCCCCAGACCACGCTGGAGGCTTCGTCCTGCGCGATCACGCTGCCGCCGGCGGCGACGATGTCCTTGCCGCCGCGCATGCCGTCCGAGCCCATGCCCGTCAGGATCACCGAGAGGATGGCGCCATGCCAGATGTCGATGGCGGAGGTGAACAGCGGATCGACCGCGGGCTTGCAGAAATTGACCGCGGGGCCGTCGTCGAGCGCGATCGCCACGTCGGCGCCGCTACGCACGACGCGCATGTGCTTGCCGCCCGGCGCAAGATAGATGCGACCCGGCTTCACCGGCTCGCCGTCGACGGCTTCGGCTGCCGGCTTGCGGCTCGTGCGTGCCAGATGCTCCGCGAGAATGGTGGTGAAGGTCGGTGGCATGTGCTGGGTGATCAGCACCGGCACGCGGTCGATCACGGGGCCGAGCTCGGCGACGAGCGCCATCAGCGCCTGAGGACCGCCGGTCGATGAGCCGATCAGCAGCACCTTCGGGGCCTGGGTCGAGAACGGACGCGTGGACAGCAGCGAGGACGACGACGGCGCATGCAGGGCCGGAGCCGCCGCGGACGCGGCAGGCCGCGCGACAAGCGGTCCACGTGCAGCCGGAGCCGGGCTTGCGGGCGCGAGCGGCGGGCTCGCAACCGCGGGCTTGCGGCGCAGCCGTGCGCCGAGGTGGCGGATTTTCTGGATCAGGTCGTGATGGAAGATGTCCGCAGCCGACGCCTCACGCGTCGATTCCGGCTTCGGGATATAGTCGGCCGCGCCGAGCGACAGCGCCTTGAAACTGATCTCCGCGTTGCGGCGGGTCAGCGTCGAAGCCATGATGATGACGAGATCGCGCTTCTTCGCCAGGAGTTGCGGCAGCGCCGAGATACCGTCGAGCTCGGGCATTTCGATATCGAGCACGGCAACGTCGGGGTTGATACGTTCGATCTGGTTGACCGCCTCGAGCCCGGTGCGCAGCGAGGCCGCGACCTCCATGTCATGCTCGGCACCGACCCAGCGCGAGATCAGACCGCGAATGACGACGGAGTCGTCGACGATCATCACCCGCAACGGTCCGGCTTCCCGCGACGAGCCCGGGGTCGAGTTACCTGCGAACGCAACACTCATTACTCACCAACTCAGACTGAAACGGTCAGTTGAAAACAAACGCCGAAGGAGCCGTTCAGCCTCCGGAGCGGTCGCTCAGATAAGGCCGACTTCCTGGAATTTCGCCGTCACGATGTCCTTGTCGAAAGGCTTCATGATGTACTCGTTGGCGCCCGCGTGCAGCGCGCGCGCGATATGCGCGACGTCGTTCTCGGTGGTGCAGAACACCACCTTGGGCTGGTCGCCGCCAGGCATGCGCCGGAGATGGCCGAGGAACTCGTAGCCATCCATCACCGGCATGTTCCAGTCGAGCAGGACCGCATCGGGCAGGCCGCGCTTGCAGGCCTCCAGCGCCTTCTCACCGTCCTCGGCTTCGAGGATTTGGAAGTCGAGGCCCTCCAGGATCCGGCGCGCAACCTTGCGGATGACGCTGGAATCATCAACGACGAGACAAGTTCGCATGTGAACCTCTGCTTCCACCCCCTTTTGCGGGGGCACTTCCAATTGCAGGTACGTCGGCGGATGTGCCGGCGTATCAGGCCGCCATCATCTCGGGCGCGAGCTCGAGGACGCGGTCGACGTCGAGGACGACCATGAGCTGGCCGTCGAGACGGTGGACACCGCCGGCGAGCTTGGCCATGCGGGGGTCGAGATTGACGGGGTTTTCTTCCATGCCGTCCTCGGCAAGCCGCAGCACTTCGCCGATCTGGTCGATCAGGAGGCCATAGGATTCACCGCGCAGGTCGACGCCGACCGCCATCGGGATCTTGCCGTCCTCGGGCTTGGGCAGGCCGAGCCGGGCGCGCATGTCGACCACGGTGACGATGCGGCCGCGCAGGTTCAGCACGCCCGCGATCTCGCGCGAGGACAGCGGCACGCGGGTGACGCGCTCGGGCATGAACACGTCCTGGACGCGGGAGATCGGCAGACCGAACAGCTGGCCGCCGATCATCGCGGTGACGTATTCGACCATGGCGCCTTCGCCGGACTGGGTCTTCTTGGTCATGTGCGTATCTCCTGATCCATCCCGCTGGGTTTAGGCGGCTGCGCGGCTCAGCTCGGAGGCACCGGCGGCGCCCGCGGTCTGTTCCTTCAGCGCCGCGATCAGACCGGGACGGTCGAACTTGGCGACATAGTCGTGGAAGCCGGCTTGACGGCCGCGCTCGATCGCCGCCGGCGACACCAGCGCGGAGAGCCCGATGATCGGCATCGCACCCAGATTGCTATCGGAGCGGATGGTCTCGGCAAACTCGAACCCGTTCATGTCGGGCATCTCGATGTCGGTCAGGACCACGTCGAAGCTCTGCGCGCGCAGCGCAGCCAGGCCCTCCTGCGCGGTCGGCGCGGTACGGACGCGGTAGCCGGCCGCCTTGAGCACCGGGGCCAGCATGTTGCGGAAGAACGCCGAATCGTCGACCAGCAGCACCGATTGCGAATGCAGCGACGGCTTCATCTCCTTGCGGGTGAACCAGTCGGAGAACGCCATCGGCAGGAAGTGGCCGACGTCGATCACTTCGGTGGCCTGGCCCTTGATCACGGCCGAGCCGAGAATGCCGGAGGAGGATCCGCCGACCTCGATGTTGAGCCGTTCCTCGACGATGTCGATGATCTCGTCGACGACGAGGCCCATGGAGCGGCCGTCGTCGGAGAACACCAGGATCGGCTGGGCGCCCTGGCTCGCGATGGTGACGCTCTCCATGGCGACGAGCGGCATCAGCTGCTCGCGGTACTGCACCATGTAGCGGCCGTTCGAGAACTCGATCTTGTCGGCCGGCAGCTCTTCGAGGCGCGTGACGAGCCCGAGCGGGACCGCCTTGGGCTGGGACGAGCCGGCGCGGAACACCAGCAACGAGGTGGTCTGCTCGCCGCTTCCAATGCTGTGCGTCCCGTTCTCGTTGTTCATGTCATGGGCCGAGGAGCCGGCGGCGCCGAGCGCCTTGGCAATGCCGTTGGGGTCGATGATCATGATGACCGCGCCGTCGCCCAGGATGGTATTGCCCGAGAACATGTCGATGTGACGCAGTTTCGTCGACATCGGCTTGACCACGATTTCTTCGGTGTGGAACACGCCGTCGACGACGATGCCGAAGGTCTGGCTGCCGACCTGCGTCACCACGATGAAGCCGTTCTCGGGATCGGAGACGGCGCCGTCGTCGATCTTCAAGAGCTTCTTGAGGTGGATCAGCGGCAGCAGCTTGTTGCGCAGCCTGAGCACCGCGGTGTCCTTGATGCGCTCGATGCGGTGCTCCGAATTGGCGCGGGCCCGCACCAGCTCGACCACGGAGAGCTGCGGGATCGCAAAGCGGTCGCCGGCGGCTTCCACGATCAGCGCGGAGACGATGGCGAGCGTCAGCGGGATCTTGATGGTGACGGAGGAACCTTCACCGGCGACCGACTTGATGTCGATGGTGCCGCCGATCTGGTCGATATTGGTGCGCACCACGTCCATGCCGACGCCACGCCCCGACACCGAGGTGATGGCGGCCGCGGTGGAGAAGCCCGGCGCGAAGATGAACTTGTGGATCTGGGCTTCGCTCATCTTCTCGAGCTCGGCCTCAGTGACCAACCCTGAGGAGATCGCCTTGGCCTTGATCCTGTCGGTGTTCAGGCCACGGCCGTTGTCGGCGATGCAGATGATGATGTGGCCGCCCTCGTGATAGGCGGACAGGCGGATGGTGCCCTGCTCGCCCTTGCCGCCGGCGAGACGCTCGGCGGGGGTCTCCAGGCCATGGTCGGCGGAGTTGCGCACCATGTGGGTGAGCGGGTCCTTGATCAGGTCGAGCACCTGGCGGTCGAGTTCGGTGTCGGCGCCGTGCATCTCCAGCTCGATCTGCTTGCCGAGTTCGCTCGAGAGGTCGCGAACGATGCGGGGCAGCTTCTGCCAGGCATTGCCGATCGGCTGCATGCGCGTCTTCATGACGCCTTCCTGCAGCTCGGCGGTGACGTTGGACAGCCGCTGCAACGGCACCTTGAACTCGGTGTCCTCGTTGCGGCGGGAGATCTCCAACAGCTGGTTGCGGGTCAAGACCAGCTCGGAGACCATGGTCATCAGATGCTCCAGCGTATCCACGTTGACGCGGATCGACTGGTTGGCGATGCTGGCTCCCTCGCCGGCGCCCTCGTCGGCGATCGACTTCTTCGGCGCGGCCTTGTCCTTGGGCGCCTTGGTCTCCTTGGCAGCGTCCTTGGCAACAGGCACCGGGGCTTCAGCGGCAGGCTGGGGCTCGGCCTTGACTTCAGCCTTGGCAACGGGGACCGGGACTTCGATCGCGGTCTCGCGGAAGGCGCGCTCGAGCTCGTCGAGCGAGACTTCGCCCGGACGCAGCGGACGCTCCAGGCTCGGGTCGGCCAGCACGCCGGAGGACGGCGCGGCTTCCACCGCAGCCGGCGCGTCCGGCACCAGCGGCGGCGCTTCGGCCACGGGAGCAGCCACGGCGCCGGCCGCCATGGCCGCCATGCCCTGCTCGACCATCGCTTCCAGCTTGTCGATGAGGTCGCGGTCGGTACCCTCGGGCTCGGCCTCGGTCGCCTCCAGCCCGGCCAGAATTTCCTTGATGCGGTCGATCGAGGACAGGATCACCGTCACCGCCTGCCCGGTCACCGGCATGCCGTCACGGAATTTGCCCATCAGCGTCTCGCCGGCATGCGCCAGCGCTTCCAGTCGCGGCAATCCGAGGAAGCCGCACGTGCCCTTGATGGTGTGGACCAGGCGGAAGATGTTATCCAGGATCTTGGCGTTGTTCGGCTCCTGCTCGAACTTCACCAGCTGATTGTCCACGGTGTCCAGGCTCTCGCTGGTTTCCGTCAAAAACTCCCGCAACAGATCATCCATGAAAACAGGCCTTCATACAGGGAGGGCGCGCACACAAGACGTGATGCGCCAATTCGGAATGGGGCCAGCTTCACCGCAAAGCGTTTAATATTGGTTGAGTATGTGGAAAAGAACGGAATCAACAAAGAGATAAGGCGCTCCGGACAAGCCGAAGCGCCTTGTAAAGATTCGATTAACGTTTGAGAGCGGCGACGTGTCTACGAAGCGATAATGGTGATGGCCTCGCCTTCGTGCGCGAGCCTCACAGTGAGCCCGCAAGCCTCTGCCAACAGCCGCGTATAATAAGGCTGGATCGCATGTGCATCCGCGGCCGGGCCGCGCTCGCCGCTCAGGAGCTCGGAGATGTTCTGCGGCAGGCGCGCATTATGTCCGGTCGCAGTGATGCGGAAGCTCATGGTCTCGCCTTCGCCGATCGGATCGATCGTCAGCGTACCGCCGCGCGGGATCGTGTGCTGCGAAACGACCAGCATGTTGAGCAACAGCTTGACGCGATTCTTCGGCAGCAGGATCCGCGGCAGATTCCAGGTGATCGAGCACTTGCCGTCCTCGATGTGGCCGCGCGCCATGGTCTGGGCATCGCCGAGATCGATCTGCGCGCCGGACGAGCCGGCCGCACCAAAGGCAAGACGGCAGAACTGGAGCCGGGCGGAGGCGGTTTTCGCGCTCTTGCGTATCAAGTCGAGTGCGAACTCGCGGTCGTCGGGCTTGGGATCGTCGTCGAGCACTTCGAGCCCATTGACGATGGCGCCGACAGGGCTGATGAGATCGTGGCAGACCCGTGAGCACAGCAGCGCAGCGAGTTCGAGCGCATCTGGAGCGGTGGCGGTAGCGGGTGACGAAGCGTCAGACATAAAGGGTTCCTGGAATTGCACGGCGCGGACGCGGCGAATCAAGCATGCTTGACGAATGCCGCAGGTTCTAACATTCGCTGGCACGTGGCAGCTAGCTTGCGATCGGTTCGAAGCGGCCCTAATGCCGCGGCGAATCACCGAGGAGGGATGGAATTGACGATGAATGAGGCATGCAGGTGAAGCGGATCATCGACGGCGCGGCCGCCTCCCACCTGATGGAGCCGCTCACCGCGCTGGTGGTGAAAGCGGGCGAAGCCATCCTTGCGGTCAACCGCACGGCGATGCGGGTCGACGGCAAGCAGGACGGCTCGCCGGTGACCGAGGCCGACCTTGCCGCCGACCGCATCATCGCGGACGGGCTGGCGCAGCTTGCGGGCGACATCCCGACGCTCTCGGAAGAGCGGACCCAGCTCGCCTCGCCGCCGTTCCGCGACAGCTTCTTCCTGATCGATCCGCTCGACGGCACCAAGGAGTTCGTTGCCGGGCGCGACGAGTTCACCGTCAACCTTGCCCTGGTGACATCGGGCGTGCCGCTGCTGGGCATCGTCAGCGCCCCGGCCCTCGGGCTGCTCTGGCGCGGCATCGTCGGCCGCGGCGCCGAGCGCGTCAGGTTCGACGGCGCGACGATCGGCGCTGCCGAGCCGATCCATACCCGCAAGTTGCCGCCCGTGGGCGAGCCCTGGATCGCCGCGGTGAGCCGCTCGCATGGAGATCCCCGAACCGAGGCCTTCATCGATCACCGCCCCAACGCCGCCAGGAAGACGGTCGGCTCGGCCGTGAAATTCGGCCGGATCGCGGAAGGCAGTGCCGACATCTATCCCCGCTTCGGGCCCACTTGTGAATGGGACGTCGGGGCCGGCTACGCGGTCGTGACCGCGGCCGGCGGCAGCGTGACCGACGGCAAGGGCGGCGCACTCCGCTTCGGCGAGCGGCACGATGGCGGCTTCATCATCCCGGAGTTCATCGCCTGGGGTGACCCGCAGGCGGCAAGACTCTCAAGACTCTGACGTCGTCAAGGCGCTACCGGCTGAGCTTGTCCTGGAGGGCCGGCCAGCGCTTGCCCACCTCGTAGAGGAAGCGCTCGGGATTGGCGGCGAAGGCGTCGCGATTGGCTTCCCGGCTGAACAAATAGAGCCGCTGCGCTGCGATCGCGAAGAAGCGGGGGTTGCCGGCGATGGTGACGCCGCGGGCGATATCGACCGGATCGTAGCCGCCGAACTGCGGCCCGTAGACCTCGGGATGGGCGAGGAAAGAGGCGCGGTTGCCCTCGTTCCGAAAGCGCCAGACTGCGCCCCACAGGTTCGCCTCGAACTCGGCCGTCCCCTGCACGGCCGCGCCGTCGACGAAATAGCCCACGGGGTCGAAGCCCTCGATCGCCACGCCGCTGAAACGGTTGACGACGATCCGCTCGGTGGTGGCCGCCTGCGCCGGCAACCCCATGCAGAGGATCCAAATGCCCGACAGCATGCAGACCAGAAGGCCGATCAAGGCAATTCCGGGGCGCAAAGGGCTGGCTTCCTGCCGTTGTGCCGTCATAGTTGCTGCGGATAACATCCGAGTCGAGGGGACATCCGGCGCAACCTAGAGCCGTGCCTGTTGGCGTCAGGTTAAGGAAGCGACCGGATTCGGTACCAGGGGTTCTTTTATGACTTTCGCATCACGCCTTGCCGCAGTCGCGCTTGCCGCGATGGTCGGGTGGATCAGTCCGGCTTCCGCCCAGCAGCCGCCACCGCCCGATTTGCCGCCGCCGCAGCGGACCCAGACGCCCAGCACCTATGGGCCGGACGAACTCGTGAACGCCGGCCACCGCTTCTTCGGCAATGTCTCGCGCGGTCTCGCCTCGATCATCGAGAAGGCGGTCAGCCAATGGGGCCTGCCCAACGGCTATATCCTCGGTGAGGAAGGGTCCGGCGCTTTCGTCGCCGGCCTGCGCTACGGCGAAGGCACGCTTTACACCAAGAACGCCGGCGACCTCAGGGTCTACTGGCAGGGTCCCTCGCTCGGCTTCGACTGGGGTGGCGATGGCGCGCGCACCATGACGCTGGTCTATAATCTGCCCGCCACCAACGCGATCTACCAGCGCTTCGCCGGCCTCGACGGCTCGGCCTACATCATCGGCGGCTTCGGCATGACGGCGCTCACCGCCAACAACATCGTGCTGGTGCCGATCCGCTCGGGCCTCGGCCTGCGGCTGGGAGCCAATATCGGCTATTTGAAATTCACCCCGCGCGCGACCTGGAACCCGTTCTAGCGTTCCGCTTTCCCCCGCGGTGACGGATCAAGGTTAACGACATGTCGGGGCTGGCTTTTTGCCGGCCCCGCATGCAATGTCCTTGGTAAATTTTTCCTTAGCTTTGGGAGTTCTGGCCCATGGTCGAACCGATCATGTACCTGGCGATCGGTTTCCTACTCTCGATGCTGTGCGGGCTCGCCATCGTGCCGCTGGTGCATAACCGCGCCGTGCGCCTGACCACGCGCCGGCTCGAGGCCGCCACGCCGTTGTCGATGGCCGAGATCCAGGCCGACAAGGACCAGCTCCGCGCCGAATTCGCCATGTCGGCGCGACGGCTGGAGATGAGCGTCGACCAGCTCAAGAACAAGACCACGAGCCAGCTCGCCGAGCTCGGCAAGAAGAGCGACGCCATCAACCGCATGAAGATCGAGCTCGGCGAGAAGAACGCCACGATCTTCGCGCTCGAAGCGCGCGAGAAGGCGGTGAAGGAGCAGCTCCGCGCCACCGAAGAGGAATTCAACGCCAAGACCGCGGCCCTGCGCGCCGCCGAGCTCGCGCTGACCGACAAGCAGGGCGAGCTCGCAAAGATCAATTCCGAACTGTCCGACCGCTCGATGATGGCGGAGAGCCGTCAGGTCGAGCTGGTTGTGGTCCGTGCGCAGATCGAGGAGCTGAAGAACCGCGTCGGCGACGCCGAAAAGGAATTTGCCGCGACGCAGGCGCGGCTGGCCCAGGAGCGCACCGAATCCGAGACCGCCTCGCGCGAGCTTTCGGATGCGCGCGGCCGGGTCGAGAATCTGAGCCAGCGCGTCACCGACCTCGATCGCCAGCTCATGTTGCAGGTGAAAGAGGCCGAGATGCTGTCGGGCCGCGTCGGCGATCTCGAAGGACGCCTCGCCACGCAGGGCAAGCTGCTCGCCGAGCGCGACTATGAAAACAACCAGCTCCGCCAGGCCAATGAAAGTTCCGAGCGCACCATCAAGGAGCTGCGCGTCGAGATCGCGGCCCTGAGCGGCGGCAAATCGTCGGCGGCAATGGAATCGATCCGCGCGGAAAAGGCCGCGCTGGAGGAGCAGCTCCGCACCGCTCGCGATGAGCGCGCCAAGCTCCAGCGCGACATCAATGCGATCCAGCAACAGGCCGAAAGCTCCTGGGCGACCGAGCGGATGGAGAACGCGCTGTTGCGCGAACGCATCAACGACATCGCCGCCGAGGTGGCCAAGCTCGCGATGCAGCTCGAAGGGCCGAACTCGCCGATCGAGGCCCTGCTCGCGGCGGAGGCGGGCCAGCCGCCGAGGCCGGCGCCGCGCCCGGCCAATGACGCCCCGACCAACGGCACGGCCGCAGGCACCCTGCCCGAAGGCGGCGGAACACTGGCCGAACGCATCCGCGCGCTCCAGGCCCACGCCTCCCGCGCCCGCCAGCAGGGCGCGTAAGCGGTCCGAAACGGCCTCACCGCCGGATTGCGGGTCCGGGGGAAGGTTTTCCGGCCGGGCAGCGCCTCGAAACTTGACACCTTCGGCCCGCACTTCTAAATCGCGGGCTCCAAAGCGCCGGCGGCCGAAACACGGGTCGCCTGCATGATGGTTTCGGGTGCATAGCTCAGCGGGAGAGCGTTCCCTTCACACGGGAGAGGTCCAAGGTTCGATCCCTTGTGCGCCCACCATTTCTGATCCGCTTCAAGGACTTAACAGCTGGCTCCCCGGGGGTGTGCCCCAGCAAAATCGGGGCACAATGCGGGCACATCGATGCGAAAAAAATCGCTGCCGCCGGACCTCAACGCCATCCGATTGACTTATTAGAACCTTCGGGCCGCGTTCATCGAAGTCCGCCTCGAGAAGCCAACCGTCCAGGTGCAGACGGCGGCCGCGTCTTGGCGAGCCTGATTCCGTATAGAGCACCCCCTCGTCCTTGATCAGTTCCGATACTGCTCTAGGCTTCCGAGCGACCGAGACGACGCGCGCGATGGTGCTGGTGTAGTCCACGGCGCGTGAAAACGCAGCTCGCGATCATGCGAATTCGCTGGCAATTCCGACCGAACATGGACTGCGGAGGCCTAGCCGGGTACAATTAGGGGTTGACTCGTCTGGGGGCAGACGGGCGTACGAACAAGGGGGTAGGCCGTCTGTCGACCATCACCGCGACCGATCTCACGTCTGCGCTGACAGGGCATCCGGAAGCACTCGACGTTCACCTTATGCTGGTGGAGCGCGACGTCCTCATCGAGGGTCATTCGGTCAAGATCCACTGTCATTGCCTCACAGTGGATGGAAACGGCCGCGTCCAGCCGTACCGGCTGGCCGAGTTCATGCGTAACGCCGTAGCCGACTATGCGATACCGCGCTCGAAACTCGCTGCCGCGAAGGCGCGCGACGCCAAGTACAATAGCACCGAGGCCGTAGCCGAACTCGTCGAGCGGGCCAAGCGGTCGTTCACCGATTTGGCGAAGACCGGCGAGGGCGGCGAGATGCTGCTGTTCTTATTGGCCGAGCGCTTTCTCAAGCTGCCTCAGATTCTCTGCAAGATGGATCTCAAGACAGACACGCGCCTACATTACCATGGAGCCGATGGGGTGTACGCTGGCGTGATGCCGGAAGGCATCCTGAAACTCTACTGGGGTGAGTCCAAAATCTACAAGGATGTGGGAGCCGCGATCCGCGACTGCTTTGCCTCACTCGCTCCCTTCCTCATTGAACCAGAACACGAGGAAGCCGACAGGGAACGCGATCTGGTTCTCCTGAGCGACAAGGCCGACCTTAGTGACGCGACACTCACCGACGCCCTGAAAAAGTATTTTGACAAATCGTCGGTGATGTCCAAGCGGGTCCGATACTGCGGCGTGGCCCTCGTGGGCTTCGACGCGCCGTTCTATCCAAAAGACGACGTAGAGGCGATCGCGGACGAGATTGTTGAGGCCTCCCGCTCTGAACTGACCGTTTGGAGAAAAAAGATCGGCGAGCGGCTCAAGTCGGAGAAGCTCGACCAGATGGAAATCGAGCTGTTTTGCGTCCCGCTGCCGTCGGCGGATGGCTTCCGCGCTGCATTTCTCAGCGCGATGGGGATTAAGACGGAATGAGCCTAGCCGGTCTCCAGTCGTGGCTTCTTCAGGAAGGGATTCGTGACGATCTCGATGCAATCGTCCGACTCACCGTGCGCACCGAACTGGACAATCTGGTAGCCGAGCCCGCCGCCCCCTCCACCGTGGCGATCGATTGGCCAAGGTTGCTGCTCGCCGGCAGCATATTGGCGCGGTCCGATCAACGGATCGACCAGGAGGGCGCGCTCCGAATCGCAACTGCGGCGATCTCTCTGACGAACGATCAAGCACTCAAGGACGCGGGCGCCGTCCTCTTAGGCAAGCTCTCTAATTTCCGGGCCATCGCGCTAGCCAACGATCGCCACCTGCTGACGGCCGGTCTCGACGGACGGCTAGGTGTGGCGCTGCGCCTTGAATCCCAGCGTCGCGAGATGGACCGTTCCATCCTGGTGGAATCGAGCGGCGCTTGGCTACAGATGAACGATTTTCAGCAACGCTTCTGGAACAGTGCAGGCGGAGGAGGTTGGCTCTCCGCGTCCGCCCCCACTGCCTCCGGCAAGACGTTTCTCGTCCTTCAGTGGTTGATCGATCAACTGACCGCGGGTGACACCCGGGTCGCAGTCTACCTCGCCCCGACCCGCGCGCTAGTCTCGGAGATCGAGACCACTCTCCAAGGTCTACTCGGCAAGACCAAGGGCATCGAGGTGTCGTCCCTTCCCCTCCGCGACAAATACGAAGCCGCGCGCGCTGGAGGCGCGCAAGTGGTTCTGGTCTTCACGCAGGAGCGAATGCACCTTCTCGCCAACGTGCTCGCCGGCACGTTCTCGATTGATTTGCTTATCGTGGATGAGGCGCACAAGATCGGGGACAGCCAACGCGGCGTGGTCTTGCAGGACGCAATAGAGCGGGTTAGCCGTGCGAACTCGAAGCTGAAGGTCGTGTTCATCAGCCCCGCGACCCAGAACCCGGAGGCGTTGCTAGCAGACGCGCCCGACGGTGTGCAGACTGTGGCCATCGACAGCGACGCTCCCACCGTCCTCCAGAACCTGATCGTCGCGAACCAAACACCGCGCAAGCCGAAGCTCTGGAAATTGACTGTCCGAC
This sequence comes from Bradyrhizobium sp. WSM1417, assembly GCF_000515415.1. Lineage (NCBI taxonomy): Bacteria > Pseudomonadati > Pseudomonadota > Alphaproteobacteria > Hyphomicrobiales > Nitrobacteraceae > Bradyrhizobium > Bradyrhizobium sp. WSM1417. The sequence goes on along the minus strand of NZ_KI911783.1, from coordinate 2,577,174 downwards.
AGCAGCAGGGTTCGGCACTTCCAGTCGGAACGCTCGAGCTCGCAAGCACGCCGGCGGGACTTAGGAAGCGCCTGGCGTTCATCGCCGCAGCGGCGGGCCAAAGAGGCGGAACGCTCGTCTACACGAACGGCGCCGGAGAGTCGGAGGATGTCGCCGATCTGATCAGTCAGCTCCTGCCTCAGCCCGAGTCAATCGATCCAGAGCTTGCACAACTCGCCGACCTCGCCCGGAAGGGCGTACACCCCAACTTCCGCCTTGCACCGCTCGTTGAACGCGGGGTCGCGTTCCACTTCGGCAATATGCCATCGCTGATCCGGCTCGAGATCGAGCGTCTCTTCCGATTGGGCAAGATCCGCTTCCTGGTTTGCACTTCGACGCTGATTGAGGGCGTGAACCTGTCGTGTCGCACGATTGTGCTGCGCGGACCGCGGAAGGGAATTGGCCACCCGATGGAGCCGCACGACTTCTGGAACCTAGCCGGCCGCGCGGGCCGTTGGGGCAATGAATTTCAAGGCAACATCATCTGTATCGACCCGGAGGATACGGAGGCTTGGCCCACCGGCGTACCCAGCCGCGCGCGCTATCCCATTAAGCGCGAAAGCGATGCGGTGCTCGAGCTTGGTGACGGTATGGCGGACTACCTTTCAAGGCGCGGAGTCTCGGACCTGTCCAGCCTCAAGGACTCAGATAAATTCGAACAGGTTGGCGCCTATCTGCTCACCACATTCATGCGGCTCGGGTCCATATCGGCGGCCAGTCTCTCGAAGCGCCACGATGCCGCGTCGTTGGCGAAGCTCGACCAAGCGCTAGCGGCGCTTGCAGCACAAATCGAAATCGACGTCGACCTTCTCGCACGGCATCCCGGAGTGAGCGCAATCGGCCTTCAGCGGCTACTTGAAGCGTTCCGATCGTACGCGGGCGACGTCGAGAATCTGCTGCCTGCCGAGGTCGCGAGCGAAGACAGCTACGACCGATTCGTTACAATCCTGGGGAGGATCAATAAGCATCTATTCCCCGCCTTCGAACCCGAGAAGGCGATCAGGCTATACGCGTTGATCGTCGTTCAGTGGCTGAAGGGGCTCTCGCTGGCCGAGATGATTCGCAGGAACATCGAGTGGCACCGTACCACCGGCAGGACTTACAGCCTTCCGGTGCTGATCCGCAATACGATGGAGCTGGTCGAGCAAGTCGCGCGATTCAAGGCGCCGAAGTATCTGTCTGCCTACATGGATGTCCTGCACCTGCATCTCCGCCAGATCAACCGTGAGGACCTGATTGATCACGGCGTGGACATCGGCACACAACTTGAGTTTGGTATTTCGTCGAGGACCCTCCTCTCACTCATGGAACTCGGTCTCTCCCGCATGAGCGCGGTGGCTTTGTACGAGAAGATCGCTCGCGACGATCTCAGCAAGGAGGACTGCGTCGCGTGGGTCACCGAACGCGAAGGTCAGCTCGAAGCCATGGATTTCCCTGTCATCATCGTCCGCGAGGTACGCGAGCGGCTTCTGGCCGCTCGACGACTTTGACAGTAATTTTACCGCTTGATTGAAATGGAGATTTCACATGCCCGCGAAGCCGATCGACCTCGGTCCACTGCACTTCGCCAAAAGAGGTGACGCCGTTGCATATTTGAATGACATGCTTCACCGGTACGACGTGGGCGATCGGGTTGGCGCCGATGACACTGTGATTCTACGAACGGCACTGGAGCACCATCCCGATGCCGAGGCCAAGAAGGGATGCGGAATTACCCACTTTAGCGTCCGAACTGCTGACTTCGGTACGAAGTGCTTCTGGTTGAACCGTACTGACGGAACGACCGAAAAATTTTCTCATAGGGCCTGTATCTACGGCACCTAGCAAGCAATTCGTATTCAACCGAGCTCGGTTAGAACAAGCGGTGCGCAGTTCTCGGCCTGGTCGGGCGAAGATCTTCGCGGGTTCAAATCGCGGAGGCGCAACCACCGATACCGACATTCTGTCCAAGTTGCGATCTGACCACGTCCAACGCCTTCGTCCCGAACGCAGTGAGCATCTTCTAAGCTGTTGATTTTTCTTGCTGTGACGGGCACTTCCGTCCCGTTTTGTTCACGCTGTTTTCAGCCAATTCGTTGCGATTTCATTGCGGCGTTCTGGAGCGAGAACGGTGAAGACCGCCGCGACCTCCCTCCACCTTTACCGGTCGGTATGGATAGTCTCGCTACCTGGTCCTGAAAGCCATCGAACGATGCGCTGCGCCACCAGTGTCGCGCCGTCGCCTTGGACATGCAGAAGCGGACAGTTACTATTCGCGATCGCAAAGACCCGAGACGTAAGGAGGGAAACCATCAAGTGGTTCCTCTTCTCAATTCGACGGGCTACGATGCGTGGCAGATCATACTCGAGCAATGGATTCTCACGCGCGGCCTCGGTGGCGTTTTCCCTACCACTCAAAGTCCGTGGGAGCTGCCTTCCACAAGACATGCGATGCCATCGATATTGATGATTTGTGTTTCCACGAACTGCGCCACGAAGGAACGAGCAGACTATTCGAAGCTGGGTTTTCAATACAACAGGTTGCATTGGTGACCGGGCATAAAGATTGGCGAATGCTGCGACGCTATACCAATCTAAAACCTGAAGACCTGCACAAAATGCAGAAGGCTGACAACCCTCGATGGACCCATTCATAGCAACGCTGGTTGCAGGCTAGGTGTCGTAGATTCCCCAAGCTTGAAATTGCTCCTGATTGCTTCCAGCAAGAGTAGGTCACGATGGATAATCGCCTTCCACATCAGATTCCTCCCAAGTGGCAAGTCGTGACGGGGACGACAATTCGTCAACGGACCGAATGCAAGATTAACGCTCACCCAAGGGAGATATCAAGCCAGCCAAGCTCGTTGACGGAAACACGATCCAATTTGTTAATGACCACAGTCGTGGTCTCCGCTTCGATGATCGCCGGCCCTTCAATCTCGTTCCCTGGTCTCAGTTCTTCCGCAGTGAATATGGGCACGTCACGCCACTCGCCGAAGAAAGCCTTCCGCACGCCTTTCGGCTTGCAGGCCTCTGAAATGGCCTGGCCGCGAACAACTTGCCCGAGCTCCGGAATAACGCCGACCGCCGCCACCCTCGCGTTCACGAAAACGACTTCCTGGTCCGGAGACGAGTATGTGTAAAGTTCCTCGTGGCGCCGATGGAACAGCTCCTCGATCCTGTCAACAATCTCGTTGGAATCCCAATCGAGACCATAGAGCGGCACGTCGATCTCAAAGATCTGCTCGCCGTACCGCATTTCCGCGGAACGTTCCGTTACAATTTTTCCACCAAACCACGAAGTTAGATGACTGACACTTCGTTGTTCGAGACCAGCAAAGACGGCCCTCACCTCTTGGGGCGTGATACGTCTGCCTGCGCTGTAGTGCGTGCTACTAGCTTCGTATCGGAGATCGCTTGTCAGCATGCCCCAAGCAGATAGCACTGATGCGGCTGTGGGCGCGATTATCCGCTTCATTTCGAGTTCGCGTGCAACTTCGGCTGCATGAAGGCCGGCGGCACCGCCGAAACTGAGTAGGGCAAAGCGACGTGGATCTACGCCGCGGCGCAAGGTCATCAAGCGGATGCCATCGGCCATGCGCAAATTGACCATTCGATAGATTCCGGCCGCAGCATCATCGCGCGATAGACCCAGGGCCTTCGCCAGCCGATCGATCGTTACCTCAGAGGCATTGCGGTCTAGCGGACGCTTGCCTCCCATGAATGCGGACGCATCAAGATATCCAAGAATGACGTTTGCATCCGTGACAGTCGGCTCAGTTCCGCCGTTGCCGTAGCATGCGGGTCCGGGTACGGAGCCCGCACTTTCTGGACCAACACGAAACGTGCCGCCGACGTCGATCGACGCGATCGATCCGCCACCTGCCGCAATGCTGGCGATGTCCAGGCTGCGCAGTGCGATCCGCTGATCGGCCAATCCGCCGTCTGCTGACAGCGTGGCATGGCCGTCGGCGATCAACGAAATATCGGTGCTCGTTCCTCCCATATCAAACGGAACGAGATCGGGAACCCCCAACAAATCTGCGCATCGTCGACAGCCGGAAATTCCGCCCGCCGGGCCTGAAAGAACAGTAGCGGCAGCAAGCCGCGCGGCCTCTTCGACGGGCGCCATGCCGCCATGCGAGAGAATAATGAACAGGCTACTGGCCAATCCGGCTTCCTTTAGGCGCATTTCCAGATTGGTGAGGTATCGGCGAACCGCGGGCTCCACATAAGCATTCACAATTGTCGTCGAAACGCGCTCGTATTCCTTGATCTGAGGTAGCACGTCGCTGGACCGCGAAACGTTGAGGTCAGGCAGCTCGCGCTGTAGCCGGTCCACTGCGGCGATCTCGTGTGCCGGGTTGCGGTATGCGTGCAAGAAGCAAACCGCAACGGAGGTGGCACCAGACGCACGGATCGCGGCGATCGCCTCTCCGAGCGATTCCTGATCGAGCGGAATCAGCACTTCACCATCCGGCTTGATGCGCTCGCGTACGCCCAACCGAAGCTCGCGGGGCACCAGCGGCACCGGCGGGGCCGAACGCAAATTGTACCGATCACCCTTCAGACCCTCGCGCATCTCGATGACGTCGCGGTGTCCCTGGGTGGTCAGCAAAGCTACCCTCGCGCCCTTGCGCTCTAGCAACGCGTTGGTCGCCACCGTGGTGCCGTGCACGAGGCGATCGGCCTTGCCGAGCATTTCATGACGGGACATGCCGACCCGACGAGCCAACTCTTCAAGACCTGTCATCACTCCGATCGATTGATCCGAAGGCGTGGAAGGTGACTTTGCAAAGACGGTCCGCCCGTCGCGATCGATCGCGACCAGGTCCGTGTACGTGCCACCGACATCGATTCCAATCGTAAACATCTTTAAGCTACCCGGTTCGTCGTTACGATACTGATCGCGAGCCCCTGCGCTACATCGCGCGCGTGCGCTTGTTGCGAGCGCTGCTCCGGTGGCCCCCATCCTCCGCCACCGCTGGAACGAATCTCGAAGCGGTCACCGGGTAACACCTTGATGCCAACTTCTTTGGTGCGGAGCACGCGCGGCTCCTTACCGTTCGAAATCAGAGCATAATGATGCGGTGCGCCGTCGCTACCTCCCAGCATGCCGCAAGCGCCATGGCGTGTGCCCTCACCTGCCGTGTTCGCCAGCGCTGGCTTTGCAGTTTCCATAACGAGATCGAGGGAGACGCCGAGACCACCACGATGCTTGCCTTCGCCGCCAGAATTTGCGCGGAATTCATGATGACTGAAATGCAACGGGAAACGAACCTCCGCGACCTCGATGCTGCCGAACTTGATGCCGCCGACAGTGTGCCACTCACCGATCGACGACCATCCATCACCGGCGGACGACGCACCGCCGCCCGGTCGTGCCTGGAACATATGCCAGATGAATCCGCGTCCCGTGCGGGGATCCTCGCCCTGGATGGCGATGCGGAAGCGTCGACTCCAGCCCGCCATCGCGCGGTCCGGACACGATGCCGACAATGCCTTGACGATGGCTTCGACGATTTCGTTGGAGGGATGGCTAGTGCACATGGTCACAGGCAGGCCGGGATCGGCCCAGACGATCGTGCCTTGCCTGGCCACCACCTTGAGCGGCCGCAATGCCCCGGCATTCTTCGGAATGTCGGCATCTATCAGATAGGCGAAGGCCATTACGACTGCAGCTTGCATATTGGCATGCGAGGAATTCACGAAGCTCGTGGTCTGCGGATCGGAGTCCGACAGATCGATTTCGATATCAGTGCCTTTCTTGGTAACTTTCGCCGCGATCCGGATGTCGTTGCGGCCGTGGCCGTCGTCATCGAGGAATGCCTCACCGTAGAAAACGCCGTCCTTCCAAGTGGAGAGGACGGCACGCGTCTGTTGTTCGGCAGCATCAAGGATAGTTTCGACAGCGGCTTCGACGGTATCGCCGCCGCACTCCTCGAACAGACGGCGCACGCGGCGCTCGCCGAGATGAGCGGCGCCGACCATCGCTGCGAGATCGCCGCGGAAATCGCGGGGGTTACGCACGTTGAGTGCCAGCATGTCGAGCAGATCGTCACGCAGCTTGCCCGCCTCGTAGAGACGGATTGGCGGCACACGCAGACCCTCCTGCCAGATGTCCGTCGCGCACGGATTATAGGCGCCGTGGGTGGCTCCGCCGATGTCGCTCTGGTGCGCTCGGACGATGGTCCAATACAGGCGGCGTTCACCGTCGAATACCGGCACAAAGGCGGTGAGATCGGGCAAATGGCTGCCGCCGTGATAAGGATCGTTAAGCAGCAGCACATCGCCGGGTCTGATGTTCTCAAATCGCTCCTCCACGGCCAGTGTCGCCCACGACAGTGCGCCAACGTGCACCGGTATATGATCAGCCTGTGCGATGAGGCGTCCGCGCACGTCGCAGATGCCGAGCGAGAAGTCGCGGCTGGAATTAAGGATCTGAGAATAGGAGGTGCGAAGCATCGCTTCTCCCATCTCGTTCACGATCGAACTGAGCCGATGTTGCACCACGGAGCGTGTGATAGGATCAATCTTCAAAGTCATCGCTTGCCCTGCGAAAATGGGGGATCCGTCCCGGCGTCAGCCCGACGCCAGGCGTAGCGGTCACCAGAGAACGGTCGGTCAGTCGAGCGCTGCGACCTCTTCCAGCGAAGCCGCTGTAGCCGAGACAATCGTCTCAACGTCGGCATCGGTCATGGGCAGAGACAGCGCCATCAATCCGTAATCGGCCGCCAAGATGCCGCGGTTCAGCAGGCCCGCGTTGAACTTGGACTTCCGCTTCGTCTCGACTTCGTTCAAATACGCTGTACGATAGTCGCGGATGCTCCGGTCAGTGAAATGGATCTTCAGCAGCGATCCCAAGCCGATCGTGCGCCCGGGCACGCCCGTCTTCCGGAACGCCGCGTCGATGCCATCGCGCACGGCCTGACCAATCGCGTCGAGCCGCGCGAAAGCCGCGCTGTCGAGCAGCTCCATTGCCGCAATTCCTGCCCGCATCGTCATGGGATTCGCCGAAAAGGTGCCTCCATGCGGCAGCGCGGGCTTGCCTGACGTCGGATCGAAAACCGACATGAACTCTTTGCCGCCAGCGATGGCACCGACCGGAAAGCCACCGCCGATGATTTTGCCGAGCGTGGTCAGATCTGGAACGATGCTCCACAAACCCTGCGCACCGTGATATCCGAGGCGGAAGGTGATGACTTCGTCGAAGATCAGTAGCGCACCAACCTCACGCGTCACTCGACGCAATGCTTCGAGATACGCTTTGTCGGCCGGAACAAGACCCGCGCGGTTCGGCATCGGATCGACGAGCACGCAGGCGAGTTCTTCACCATGCTCGCGGATTAGACTCACCGCCGCTTCGATGTCATTGAATGGAATGGTGACGACATCCGCCAGTACATTGTCTGGTGTACCCTTCGCATAGGCCACCGACACCGGAGCGTTGCCGCCCCACGCCGACGGCGTCGGATCGAGGCTGACCTCCGCATAGTCATACGAACCGTGATAGGCACCCTCGCATTTCGCGATCTTCGGGCGTCCGGTGTAGGCACGTGCGGCTTTCAGCGCCATCATTACGGCTTCGGTGCCGGAGTTGGCAAAGCGCACCTGCTCGACCGACGGCAAGCGTGCCGTCAGCAACTCGGCGAGATCGATCTCGGAGGCCGTCGGCATGCCGAAGGCGGAGCCGAGCGCCAGTTGTCTGCTTGCCGCCTCGATCAGGGCCGGATGCGCATGGCCATGGATCAGCGAAGTGAAGTTATTGATGCAGTCGATATATTCATTGCCGTCGACGTCGCGGACACGGCAACCCGACCCCGATGCCGCATAAATCGGAAACGGTTTCATAAAGACCGTGGTGCGGGTATTGCCGCCCGGCAGGCTCTCCAGAGCTCTTTGATAGAGGTCGCGCGATTGCTTGTGATTTTCGGGATACATGGGGTCTCCTTGATTCCAGATTCAACGGCCCAGATAGGCTTCGCGCACCCGCGCATTATTTTTGAGTTCGTCCGCAGGTCCCTCGAGCACAATCCGCCCGTTTTCCAGCACGTAGGCGCGATCGGCGACTGACAGCGCGAGCACTGTGTTCTGCTCGACCACGAGAATAGTGAGGCCTGCCTCTCCGATCAGCTTGACGCGCTCATAGACTTCCTCAGCGAGACGCGGCGCGAGACCGAGCGACGGTTCATCGAGCAGCAACAGCTTCGGCCTTGCCATCAGGGCACGCCCGATCGCCAGCATCTGTTGCTCACCGCCGGACAACGACCAGCCAAGCTGTCGCCGGCGCTCCTTGAGACGAGGGAACAATTCGAACACCCGTTCGAGATCCGCTGCGATAGATCGCCCCCATTTCCGCCACGTCACGGTCGCTAGCGTTAGGTTCTCTTCGACCGATAGGCCCGGGAAGATGCGCCGCCCTTCGGGCGCGTGCGCGATACCCTTGGCGACGCGGCGGTCGGTAGACCAATTCGCAATCGACATATCTTCGAAGGCGATATCCCCAGAAGCGATCCGATTGAGGCCGGAGATGGTATGCAACAGGGTAGTCTTACCGGCGCCGTTGGCGCCGATCAGGGCGATGGCTTCTCCCGCATTCACGTTCAGGCTCACGCCTTGCAGCGCCAAAATGTCGCCGTGGGCGACGACGAGATTTCTACACGCCAGCATGGACATAACCCTCGCCCAGATAGGCCGATAACACCGCCGGATCGGTTTGGATTTCCGAAGGCGTCCCTTCAGCGATCTTGCATCCGAAGTTGAGCACGAAGATGCGTTCGGCGAGTCGCATGACCATGCCCATATTGTGCTCGATCAGAACGACCGCGAGGCCGTGCGCGGCCCGCAATTCGTTCAGCCGATCGACAAGCTGATCGACCTCGCCGGAGTTCAAGCCCGCTGCTGGTTCATCAAGCAGAAGCACATGCGGGCGACACGCGAGCGCACGCGCCAGTTCGACCATTCGGCGGCGGCCGTAGGACAGCGACCCAATAGCCTCCTGTGCTTCTGCACCGAGACCCATCTGTTTGATGATCTCCATCGAGACGTCACGCAATCCGCCTTCGCTGAGATCGCCACGTATTGCTGCGCCAGTCATAACATTCTCCAGAACGCTGAGCCTCGAGAAGACCCGACCGTGCTGAAAGGTTCGTCCAAGTCCAGCGCGAATACGCCGATTGGTCGCCATGCGTGTCACGGCGTGACCATCGAGAAGCACCTGCCCTTCGTCGGGCAATGCGAGGCCGGTCAGTACGTTCAGGAGCGTCGATTTACCGGCACCGTTCGGGCCGATTACCGCGACGAATTGTCCCTTTGCGACAGTCAGATCAACGTTCGACAAAGCGGCAAGACCGCCATAGCGCTTGTGGATGCTACGCGCCTCCAACACATTCATGGTGTAGCCTCCGGAGCACGAGCGGATATCGATGAAACGGGCTTCCGCGACCCACGGCGCAATCGCTTTCCAAGGCCGACTAGACCCGTCGGCAGGAACACCAGAATGCACAGCATGAGCAGGCCGAAGAAAAGCAGATAGGCGGGGCCTAGAAAGCGCAGCCATTCCGGCAGGAAGGTGAGCAGTGCGGCACCGAGAATGGCGCCGACAATCGTGCCCTCACCGCCGACGATCAGCATTGCCAGATAAGTAATCGAATGAGCATAGGTGAAGTCCTCAGGCGCCACGAAACGGACATGAAGCGCGAACAGGCAACCGGCGATGGCAGCGCACACGGCTGACAGCACGAACGCCATGATCTTCACACGTGTGGTATCGATACCGATCATTTCCGACGCGATTTCGTCATCGCGCACCGCCATCATTTCACGTCCATGACGGGAAGCGTGCATGATCGCCGCCATTGCAGCGACCAGCGCCAAAACCACCAGCGCGAGCCAAAGGAACTGGTGCTCGCCGGAAAAGGCGAGCGGACCGATCGCCAGTTCATGAATCCGCGCAATACCGTTGGTGCCGCCTGTAAGCGCGATCCAATTTGAGGTCACGATGTAAAGCGAGACGTTGAGGCCGAGCGTCGCTAGCGCAAGATAGTGGCCGCGCAAGCGCAGCAGTGGGTAACCGACAAGCGCCGCCAGCACGGCGGTCGCCACGATCGCCGTCGGCGCCGCCAGCCAAGGCGACCAGCCAATGGTCGTGGTCAGGATCGCGAGACCGTAGGCGCCCATCCCGACAAATGCCGCGTGGCCAAGTGAGATAAGGCCTGCATAACCGAAGGCAAAGTTGAGCCCGATCACCGCAACGGCCGAGATTGCCGAGACGTTGAGAAGACGCAGATAGTATTCCGGAAGCATCGCGCCGAGCAGGCCACCCACGACCAAGACGGCCGCCGCGATGAGAAGAGGTATGCGCGGAGCCATCGGATCAACCTCGATCCTGGATCTTCTCGCCGAAAACGCCCTGCGGACGCACCAGCAAGAAGGCAATCATGATACCGAAGGAGATCAGATCCTTGTAGGCAGACGAAACGTAAGATGCACCAAGCACTTCCGACAAACCGACAAACAGACCGCCGACAATGGCGCCCGGGAGACTTCCGAAGCCGCCAATGATCGTCGCGGCAAACGCTTTCAACGCGATCGGATCGCCCATGTTGACGTCAGCGAACCACATCGGCCCAAGCATCAAGCCAGCGACGCCGGCCAACACTGCGGCGAGCACCCAGGACAGCGCCAACAGACGGTTGACCTTAAGTCCCATTAGCTTGGCCGCCTGCAGATCTTGGGCGACGGCACGCATTCCAACTCCCACCGACGTGCGATTGAAGAGCAGCCAGAGGCCGCCGACCATGATCGCCGTCACGCCTACGACGCCGAGCGCATGCGTTGAGATAATGGTCCCGCCGAGGGCGATCGAGCTGTCCTCCACCGGAGACGGCAGTCGAAACGGCCACGAACCGAACGACAGCAGCGCGGCATTCTGGATTGTGATGCTGATAGCGACGGTGCCGATGATGATGGTCACGATCGATCCCCGTCGCATCGGCAGATAGACGGACACGAAGAACAACACACCGAACATCGCCATGATGATTAGCGCAGTTCCATATGCAAGCGGCCATGGAAGCTGAAGATTGATCAGTGTCGCGACGCCCGCAAACGTTCCGTACATCACGAACTGTCCGGCGGCGAAGTTCACCACGCCGGTCGCTGAATAGACGATGACAAAGCCGATCGCCGCCAAAGCATAGACGCTTCCGATCGCAAGACCGTTGACGAGAAGCTGAACAAAATCCGCCATGACATCCCCGCTTGTTCACGGCCCGCGACCCGCCGAACCGGTCGCAGACCATCCAAACCACGCAATCAGTTGAGGGTCACAGGCTGGACAAGCTCGAGCGTCTTAGTGCCCGCCTTCGCCTTCACGACGGTAAGGTCACGCACGCCGTTGCCCTTCTTGTCGTACGAGTAGACGTGACCGATACCCTGCCAACCCTTGACTGCTTCAAGCCAATCGCGGAGCGTCTTCGGATCGGTGCCGACCTTGCGCATGCCATCAGCCATGAGCATAGCGCCGTCGTAGTAGGCGAGACCGTAGGGATCAGGGTCGATGCCGAACTTCGACTTGAAGCGTTCGACATAGTCTTTCATCCGACCGCCGACGCTGACATCCATGTACGCATCAACGACACCCCAGACGCCTTCGAGATCGGCGGGAGACAGGAGCTGCGTTGCTGCCGGAACCAGCGCGGCCGACGAGGTGACGAGTGGCATCTTAAGGCCAAGCAACTTGGCTTGACGCAGAACCAAGGCACCGTCCTGCGGATAGTTGAAGATCAGGATCGTGTCTGCTCCCTTACCGCGCAGGTTGAGGAGCTGGGCGGAGAAATCCTTGTCGTTCTGGCCGTAGGCTTCCATGCCGACAACTGCTATGCCTGCTGCTTCAAAGCGCTTCGCAGCCGTCTGCGCGCCGCCCTGGCCGAAATCGTTCTGGATGTAGAGAATGCCTGGCTTCTTGGCTTTGATAACGTCGAGTGTCGCTTTCACCATGCCCTCGGCTGCGACGCTATCCGCCGGACGCACTCGGAACATCCACTCATTGCCGCCTTCCGCTACCGCGTCGGCGCCGCCGGCATACATCGCAGGTACTTGTACTTTGGCCAATTCGGGCGCAACCGCGAGGTTTTGTGTCGAATAGCTAGACAGGAAGAAGAACGCCGGCTTGGTCTCTTGCGCCAGCTTGACGAATGCGTTCACCGCAGTGCTGTTGGATGCCTGGGTGTCTTCGAACACGATCTTAATCTGACGGCTATTGATCCCGCCGGCCTTGTTGATGTCTTCCTCGGCCATCGCGAGCGAGTTTTGGTATTGCTTACCCGTCAGCGACAGCGGCCCCGTCATCGGGACGGTCGCGCCAATCAAGATTGGGGCGTTCTGCTGCGCGTGAACCGAACCGGTGAACGACAGCGCCGCTACACCGATGATCGAACCGATAAATGACTTCCGGGTAATGCCCACGTAGCCCTCTCCTTCACAAACCAGAGTTTTCGATCGCCCCACCGATCTGATGCCTTGACAAGTCGTTCCGTTTTTCGGAACGTAGTACCGAATAACGAAACGCTAAACGGCAGACCCCCTCGGAGTCAAGCCGCAGAATTTGGCGTGCACCGCACATGGCCAGATCACATGTCCAACGATGAAAACTCGCCCGGACCACTCGGTAGATATATCGACGTGCTGGAGGTGATTGCCGCGTTCGCGGGCACTATCACGCTGGCCGACGTCGCTTCGATCTTGGATCTGCCGAAGACGACCGCGCACCGCCTGCTAAAAGGACTCGTGAGATCGGGACTGGCCACCGAAGGTGAGGCCGGGCGCACCTATCATATTGGAGAGCGGCTAACGCGCTTACTGCACGCCGGGGCTGACGATGGTTGGTACGCGTCGATGGCTGGTCAACATGTTCGCGCATTGACGGAAGCTTCGGCGGAGACCTGCTATCTCGCCCGTCTCGTTGGTTCTCGCGTCACGGTCGCGGTGTCCTACTCCCCTGACGTGAGGTGGCGCGGCTACGTCAGGCCTGGGATTGAGATGCCCGTGAACGCGGCTGCAACAGGAAAAGCAATCATGGCGTTTCAGAGCAAGGAATTGATCTCCGAGGCGCTGTCGAACAGTTTACCGAAGCCAACCAGCAAGTCGCACACAAGCAGGAAGTGGATCGAGCAGGAATTCGCAAAAGTCCGCAAGCTGGGATACGCCACCTGCATTGGGGAGATCGACGAGGGCCTTGCTGCTCTCGCCGTTCCTGTCACGCTTGAAGACGGCACGGTTCTTCAGTCGGTAGGCATGACTGGACCACTTGAAAGGATCATGAACCGGCAGCTGGATGATCGGCTCGCGGCTCTGCGCGAGACTGCCACGGCACTCTCGAAGACCCTCTCCCGCGGATTGGCGGTGCGTAACCGTAACTGACGCGCCGGATTTGCTCGGGGTCTTCTGGGCGAGAGCTTTAGCTTCTTCGTCTGAGGTGGATGGGTTTTGGTCAACGCCCTTAGGAGGCCGAGATGATCCATCCCTCTATCCGGCCTCCCGAAGCGGCAGCTGCGGCGCCTGATTTTGAGGGAGAGGCTTGAAAGATGTCGGCAGGCACTCCAAGACCCAGTTCAATCGCATCGTAGCTTGAGCGAGGTCGCGTTCGAAGCCGACCAGCAGCAGCGCCAAGCGCCAGCGCGCAGAACAGCGCACCTGCCGATTGCATCGGCAAGCTGACGACTACGAACGAACAGGACAGCGACGCTAGGATAGGGCCGCCTTCAATCATCAGGTTGCCAGCTCGTGCACTACTTCTCCGCCAGCCGTTGCCGTTGAGCCTCGCGCCCGACTTGGTTCGGATCGCCCCTCTTGACTATCTCGCTGGCGGCGATGGTGACGACTACGACGAGATCCCTGTGGCAACATTGTAAAGCGATAAGGACCAATGGAGCCGGGGAGTTCGCTTTCGGCATTCACCCTACCTCGGGGTCGGCTTATGGTCGTCGCCCTTCCAGATCGTGATGACTCGGGCGTATTGACCGGCTGCGCTGCCGTAGCGCTCGCATGGCTCGCAACGAAGGACCCAGCTCGCACCCTCGTGGACCACGACCGAGTACCAAGGCTGCATCGAGCATTGGCGGATCCTGTCTCACCAGCTTCGTGGTGCTCACGCCCGCATTCGGATCAACTGTCATTTCGTAGTCTCGTTCAAGCAGCTCTCGCAGGCGCTCGATGCGAGCGAACCGGAATGGATGGACCAGTTTGATCATCGAGCTAGGCCCCTCGGGTCGAATGCGAACAATCGGATGATGAAAACGACGAGCGAGCGACGGGTGACGCTCATGAGTCGAGCTGTCGGTTCTCCGCCGAACGCCAGTCCGCGCCGTGGAGGCGGATCATCTCCCGACGGGACCGCTCGATGAAGATGCGCTCAACGCAAAAGCCGGCTGCAACTGAAGCAGCCAGCGCAAGGCCGCAGGCCATATAGTCATTCATGAAATTCCAAAATATGTTACAGCCGGCAACTCCTACAAAAGTAAATGCCATGACCATATTGCGAAATGCCTTAACCATGCTGCCCCCCAGTCAGTCGGCGAGGATCTTTTAGCATTGCAACCACGGCGATTGGCAGCGTTTGACCCTTGTGATGCGCCGTCTTTCTGCTCGATCGGCTTGGGTCCGGCCGCGCTTGCCGACCGCCGTGGGGCTCGCTCTTCCAACGTAAGAGGGCATCCAGGAACGGGGCAGTGATAGCAACGCCGGCATACTTCATCACGGCGGGCTCCTTTGCCGTCCTCTTCCGCGTCAACAACGCCACGCTAGCAAGCGGATGCCCGGCCTGTTTTAGCACTATCCGGCGCGCGTGGTCGGAAACGTTGGCTGGTTCAACGCGGGCCGCAGCACAGGCCCGCCGCGTTGTTGCCGCGAAATATCCAGAGCGCGCTCGAATTGGTTAGTGGGTTGTTAGTCGGCGTTCGGCGGCCTCGCGGTCAGCGCTGACGATCACTCCTAGCCCAAGGTAGCGCAAGCGATGGCCGGCGGCCGTGATGCCCGCCGGCCATTTCATTCAGTCTGCGTCGTCTAAGCTTAGTGCGGCGAGGCTGTTAGCGAAGCCCGCAGTCATTCCACTAATCGTTTCGTCAGACCTTTTGGTTAGCAATCTGCCGCCGATGCGCGAGGATTGCCGCACCCAGTCATGCAATCCAGACGTTCCGCCTGTTTCACGTCCGGGTGGTCCTTTACTTTGTTCGGCGTGGTTTTGGGGAACACGCATATGCCGCAGGGGTTTGTCTACATTCTCGTTTCGCCGAACAGCGACTACATAAAGATCGGCCGCACCGAGCGGCCCATTAGCGAACGGCTTCGCGGAATAAATGGGGGCGAGGCATATGCTCCTCACGGTCCATGGGAATTGTCCGATTTTGTCCACGTGACGGACTGCGTCGCAATAGAGAACGCTCTCCATCGTCACTTTCGCAACCGAAACGTAGAGATCGACGGAACGCGGGAGCTATTCAGCGTGGCTCCGCACGAGGCTAGAGAACAATTGCGTTCGATTAGCGAGCCGCTCCGCGTCGATCCCGAAAGGACGGATCGGCTCTTCCACAATCCCGATGTCAGCCTGTTTCTCTTCCGCTTGTTCCAGCTTTCGGGATTGTACGGCAACCTCGACATTCAAGGCGCGTGGACCTTAAGCGTTCTCCCGCAGACCAACGGAGGGCGTTGGTTCACATTAAACATCGGGTCTCACGAAGTCGCTTTCAGCACTCGAACCCCTGTGGACGGAAAGTTTTCGCACTACCTTGTGCTCGACCGTCTGATTTTGGAGTATCCCAAAACGATCATGTGGCTTGGCCAGCGTGCTGGGGATGTTCAACCGGCCGACTACAAAGCTGCTGAACGTGCGGTGAGTGTAAGTTTCGACGAGGATTTTGCAAAGGCCGAACGCATCTTCGCTCTCGACGGAGTTCGTCGCGCAATGGTCGCCTACTGGGCCGATGCTCTAGCCGATCTGCGCGAGAGGAATGCAAAGAGTGTCTACGTGAGGTACCATTCTTATGATGCTGTGTCGCAGTTGCTCGAATATAAAAGAGCAAGAGACAAGGTGGTGGTAGGCGAGCGATGAAGCGACCCTCCAAGGACGGGAGCGCCTTTGGTGGAGCGGGCCCGCCAGCAGCCAGCCCGGCGGCGCCCTCACTCAGCCCGATTGGCGCCCTCTAGGCGGACCGCGGTCGATTGTTGAGATGGACCAAAGCGCGTCGTGCGACTGCCGTGAGGTCTGTTGAGGCCCCTTGTCCTGCCTCAGCCGCTTGGATCGATTGCTCCGCGATGTACTTCCGGCTCTCGTGATCGCCACCGTGCGCAAGCTCGGCACACACTTGCACTAGGACAACGTCCATGTTTGCCTTCTGCGGTGAGACCATGAGCTTCCGAAAATCGATCTACGAACCATTGCATCAACGGTTTTTGAGCGAGCGTGGACAAATCGTTCGGCTAACCTTCTCCGAGATGGAAGAGACACTTAGGAGAGAGCTTCCGGCATCGGCACACAAATTCACAGCGTGGTGGAGCAACGAAAGCTCCATGAAGGTTGGCATACCCAAGCAAGGGCTTGGATGAACGCCGGCTTTCGGGCGCATGCTTCGATTAAAGATCGCATCGTCGAATTCCGCCGGGTTTGATCAAGCTGTCCGGTTTAGCGCTTGTCGAAGGCCTTCGCACGCTGGAACAGCACGGTTTGAAGTCCGGTGATGATCAACTTGTTCAACGTCTCACAATCGTTCGGCGACAGGTGGGGAAGCTGGCGCGAAGTCTTCCACTGCTCAATGGCGGCGGTGACAGCGGCGCGCAATTCGTCATCAGTCGGGCTGGTCATTGGTCGGCCTCAATGCGATCACTTACAGCTTGGTGCCTTTTGAAGCGGATGCAATTGAACCTTCGATGTATCGGTTGTGGGTTACTTCAGCCGGGCGAACGGACGATGCGATTGCTACCTTGATTCCGCTGCGGATGTGATCTTGAGGACTTTGGAGATCGATCGCCGTCGCTCGATCACTCTAGTAACTGAGCAAAGAATTTCCCACTCGTCCTACTCGCTCGCCCCCGCTGTTTTTGAAAGCGCTGCAAGCGAGCGTAGACCGCTTGGCGGGTGCGGCCTAGCCGTTCGCCGACCTCCTCAGCTGTGGCACCTGCGCCAAAGAGCGAGAGCAATTCCGCCTCTTCGTCCGGCAACCACGGACGCGTCGATGTGCGATCGTTCGTCATTCGCGATGCCTGCAATGCCTAAATGCGCGGCGGCGCTGGCCGCCGCGGCGGGTCGGGAAAGCGAGCTGGCCGCTCTGAGCGCGGCGGCGCCGGCAAGCGGCTGGGCTCAGGCGCGCGATTACCGCGCGTCATCCACGCTGCTAGACGAGCGTAGCTTCGCCTGAGAGCCGGAACGAACCAAGCAGATGCGTCCTCGTGTTCCATGCCGCAGAAAAATATCCATGAACCATTTAGAAAAGATTGCCGGCTGTTCCCGTTCCGTAATTGATCGTAAACAATGCGATGGCAACAAACGGCCATGGAAACCGAACGCCCGCGCAGGCCGCCTTTTAATCAGTATCACCGGCAAATGCTCGACCCTCTTCGTGACCGCGATTGGGTGTCTTCTTCGAAGCTTCCCGATCACCCTGGAACAACGCTCGCTCTTTTACGAAACGGATGGATGGAGCGACGCTCAACCGGCGAAGGTGTCGAATATCGTATGACCGAAGCCGGTCTGACAGAACTTTGCCGCCCCCGATAATCCGTCAAACCGGGTGGGAAACGACGAACGTGTCAAAGGCCATGGAACTGATCGTCGCTAGCTACGTGAAGGTGCGGGACCGTCGCGCTCTGGTCGACTTGCTGGCACATCGTCGCAAGGTGCTCGCCCAGCTGCAAGCCGTATCGGGCATCAACCCAGAAAACGCAGTAAGAGCGATCCAAGATGAACTGGCGGTGATCGAAGCCGGCCTCGAAGAACTTAAACCTCCGCCCGGTTCGCTGCCTGAGAACGAGTGGAGCTAGCGATGCGCGTCAACAAGATCAATTCGGACAAAATCGGCCGGGTGACGGAGCCGGGTCGATACAAGTGCTTTTTCGGATATCTGACCGTCACTTCAGAGGACATCGAAGTGTGGACGCGTTACCCCGACGCCACTTTCACCTTGATCACACGGCCGACGACTGAGCAATCGGTAGGCGAAGATTACCGTCTAGGCGCGTTCGACATCGGCAATCCTCAACAGTAGGACGGTCCGCCGTCGTCGCGTACGGCGCAGCCTCGACGGGCGTTATCTCCAAGAGGATCGCGATCGGCGCTATCTCGCGGGTCGTGAACGGAACCAATAGCGGTCAAGAACCCGAAGCATTTGGCGAGGCTCGCGCAGTCACAGCTCACGATGCATCTCGAAGTTTCGCAGCTGTTGCTCAGTCAGGAATTCCGACGCAGGCCCTGACGTTCCTTCTTGGGCATTCACCGGCAAGTACATTCCGGTGGGGCTTCTCGGTTCCCGAATTAACTTCCCGCGAGGAGATCAAGCTTAACTTGAAGAATTGATTGCAGCGGCGCATCGGAGGGTTAGCTTTGTGCACCGGACATTGCCCCCGTCCGGGTCCGCCCAGGCGAAGCCGTCGCGCCATCATATTCGGCGTGGCGGCTTCGTTTGCCCGGCCACGCGCGCGAGTGTGATTTTGAAGAGGCCGTCAAAACACGAAACGCTCGACCTCGTCGAGATGCGTCGACAGATTATCGCTCTGCGAACCCGGCACTCTGACAACGACCGCGTCACGTATCTCTTGAACCGGTTGCTGATCAAGACTGCATATCTCACCGAAGCAGAGAGCGCCGCTCAGGCGAAACGGCTGTGGGATGCATTCACTGAAACGATGGCAGATGTTGAGAAGATCATCACGAGTAAGGCTAACAAGTAGATCCGATTGCGTAAGGCGAGCGCTGCGTTGATGCTACCGGTCGTCGCTGAGGTGGCTATGTCTGGCGTAACCGCCGCCTTCGCGGCAAGGGGCCGCCGCCATCACAAGCGGCGGCCCCGCCCGTAAGCGGCCTAGTAAGCACCCCGCACTACTCAGGGCAGGGAGGGCAGTCTCGGAGAAAACCGGCGGGCAAACGCGAGCACTGCGGCTTCGTCGGTTGCGAGCGCGATCTTCTGGGCGAGCATCACGTCGCCAGCTGCCAGAGCCCGTTCGGGAACGAAACACCACCCGATCTTAGGCTGTGTTTCTTCATCAAGCTCCAAAACATTGCTCATGGTGCCCTGATGAATTTGATATCGTCGGCCGGTGTGAGAGCCCGTGACTTCCAAATAACCCTCGGCATCAAACTGCGCACGCTGATCCGGAGACAGAAAATTGCGCAAGAGACGCCGTGCACGCGCTTCCGGCCCATTTTGCTCGATCAAGCTCCAATACAGCGAACGCAGGGCGCGCAAACGCGCACTACTGCCGACGCCGTTGCGTCTGAACAAAACGATATGCTGTGCCGCGAGGGTGGCTAGCCGCCGACGAGGCGCGGGTAAAACAGCGTCTCGTCCGCAGTCGGATCAAATGTCCGTACGACCTTGAGATCGCCGGCCGGCGTCCGAGTAGCAGCGGTAAATCCTTGGTCTGTCAACTTCTTGAAACGCCGCTCAGCCTTGACCAGCACCTTGGGGGCGGTTTGGTCAAAAAAATGTCTGCTGTCGCCTGTGTGGTCCATCACGATCTGGGTAGCCATGGAAGAGAACTCCGTAGGTCCTAGCCTAGCGTGGAAGAACCTCGCGGCGCCGGCTGGTGTTCCTAGTCCGGGGAAATTTGCTCTGTGTCCCATTAGGCGCCCGTGAGCGGCATCGACGAAAGCCTGATCCGCCGCGACCGGACCCCAGCGCAGCGCAGCGCAGCGAGCTGATCGCGAAGCGGAAGGCGGCATATGAAGCCGTGCATCCGGAGACGAAGCACGGCGCGACCGGGGGCCGCGGGAAAAAAGATGCCAACCTGGCGTCTTTTACTTCCGATACCGCCGCTAAGACAGGAAAACCCCAACGGACAATCCGGCGCGTCGCGACCCGCGCCAAGGCGCTAGGCCGCGATCTGGACCGTGTTTCAAGACGGTTCGCTGGGGCCCGACTCGACGATGCATGATCTCGTTCTGAAAGGGATGGTTGCGGCAGTGTTCGCAGATCAGGGACACCATTTCAGTAAGATACCGCAGCGCGAGATCGTGATGAGAGAAGGCCACGGCGTCGAAGGCGACGCACACGCAGGTCCCTTCGTTCGGCAGAGGCATCTCGCCCGAAGGCAGCCTCGCCTGCCCAATCTGCGTCAGGTCCACCCGATACCGGCCGAGCTTTTCGACACGCAGCGCAGATACCGCTGCGAGCTCGATGCGGGAGAGTTGGAAGTGAGAACATCACCATGGCAGGCCTGGACCTTGAGCGAATGCCCCGGGACCCGAATGTGGCCGGGATCGACCGCCGTCGTGGAACTGACCGGGCTCCGAACGCCCTGCGTGCTCATCGACCGCTTCCGGTCAGGCCTGAAACGACGCGTGATCTCACCCGAGAAAGCAGGCCCGGCGTTCAGATGCGGGGTTCTGGGCATAGTGAGAACCGGCGGCCGTGTCGCCACGGCGATTTCGCGCGAGCGGTGCTGCCGAGCCCTCCCCTGCGCCCTTGTGTCCGTAAAAGCTGTCAGAGTGTGCGAACGGGCGGTTGCGCCCCAACCGCCCGTTGCTTGAACTGAGCCCGTTGCGCCCAAAAGCGACAGAGCTTGGAAAAGAGCGAGGGACAGCTCCGGCGTCTTCCTCAACCCGAACAGTTGCAAGGGCTTCGAGCCCGAACCGAGCAAGGAAGGGAGTGGATGATGGCACAAGGTGATCTCGTTGTCGTGGGTATCGATGTCGCCAAAGGACAAGGTGGATACGTGTATTCGCTCTTTGTCGCTGCGGCAGATCTTCCCGGCTACCCCCCAGGGACAGCGCAAGCTGGTGGCCTTGCTAGAATCCGCTGCGCTGCGAGGGATGGGTCTACGAGATCAAGGCCGACGGCTACCAAGCCCAACTGCATCTGCATGAGCGGGACGCCAAAGTCTATTCGCGTATTCCTCGAATCTCTGACCGCCGGCACCCTGAACTTCTTCGATCTCGCATCCCTGGCAAGCCTGCCGCCTTCGCAGCCCAGCTCGTCGCCATGCGGCGCATCAGCTGGATCGTCTACGCCAAACGGCCGTTCGGCGGCCCCGCGCGGGTGCTGGCCTATCTCGGCCGCTATACCCATCGCGTTGCAATCGCCAACAGCCGGCTCGTAGCCCTCGACGAGGATCACGTCACCTTCACCTGGAAGGACTACCGCCAGAACGGCGCGACAAAGATCAAGAAGCTCAAGCTCGGCGAGCTCATCCAAAGGATCGAACGCGAGAGTGGCGCCCCGACGATGCCGGCCATCGCCGCTTGGGAAAGTGCTTCAGTGCGGCGGAGATGAATCGCGAGCCAACAATGCCCGATCGCATATCGAGCTGGTCAACTATGCGATGCTTTTCAAGCTCAAGGCCACCGCCGCCGAATAACACCGGCCTCCATCCCGCCATCGAACGCGGATGGCTCGAGCTGCACGAGTCAGGCGCCTATGTCCGGATATTGAAGACAAAGGCTGCCAACCGAGATGGCCTTACTGATAGCGGAGCACTTTAATTGATGGCTGTATCGTCAACCGGTAAACAACGAGATGAGCCGCTCCGAAAGCCTCGATCAGATTGCCGCAAGCAGGGCAATAGTACCTGCCCTCCGTGCCACGCTCGGAGGTAAGCTCAAGACGGCGGAAGCCAGCACCGCACTCGGACCACGTCGCATCACTCTTTCTCATGCTCCGACTCCTGACGCTGCGCGTCGCCACGATTCTTCAACATATACTTGGTTGCGGCACATCTCCTTTGCCCAGATCCTCGGTCGCCATCAACATTGCGGGTCCGCTGATGCCCACCCCTTGCGCGTGTACCGACGAAGTTCACATAGATACACGCGATGGAGGTCGATGTCGCAGCCAAACCGGCGAAAGAAGTCTCCATTCTCGACAGAGCTCGCGCAACAGCTGGCCGCGCAGATTCCTCGTCATCTCGGTCCGTCCGGCAGATCATAGTTGGTACGAATCGGACAAACATCAGCCCGTACAGACACGTGTAACGGATGAAACCTCCGCCAGTAAAATACGCGACGTTCAAAACGTCCATTCGAAGTTTCTCATCGTCATACGGCCTCGCCAGCCTATTTGCGTCGAATTCTCCCGCTGTGCCGAGGATTTCCTGCATCCCGTTGCATGGAAGCGATCACGAGGTGGCCCTGCAGCAGGCCGTTAATGAGGCCGTGCCCCGAGCCAATTGCACCGGGTACGTCGATGACCCATAGCAAATAAGGATTCGCAAGCTTGTGAGCACAGTGTCGGCTCTTACCAAGAGTCGCGCGAAACTCCCGCCTGTGCACAACTCCTTCGCGCATCCGTCATGCGCGCGCTAACCACTAGCTGATTTAAGATTGTCGCAATCGGCTACTCGCTGCAGCCCAAGTCAATCGTTTACAGCGAATTAAGCAGAGCAGGATTTGATGCCGCGCGGACAGGAAGCTTGGATCTCGGGGATGTGTGATGGGTGCTGCCAGGAAGCAATCCGTGAAATTAGATACGGGAATGTTCGAGGGCATGCCGGTCCTGCGTCGCAAGTGGCAGGCTGCACTCAAGCCCGGCCAAACTCTTCCCCGCTACGAAGATGTGCTGCTGGGCAGCCTCGGGCGACTCGCCGATCACATGATGCTGCTCAAGTGCGAGAACGACGCATTCGCCGTTTCGCGGACGGGTCGCTATGCGCAGGAATGGCTGGGCGATGAGCGCTGGGACGTTCCGATGGACGCGCTGCGCCCGGATTGCGCGACCGTCCTCAGTGAGGCAGCCGCGAACGCGATTGCAAACAACCGTCCTTATCTCACCGCCGCTCATTGCGTACGCAACGGCATGGTGCGAACGTATGACGTGCTCGCGCTGCCGACCTTGGCGCGTTGGGGCGGCACGCTGGTCAGCGCCTACATCAACGAGCGCGGCACGGAATACAATCTGCCCGATGCGATCTTTTCTACGACCGATGACGGCGTAATCTCGCTCTCGACCATTCGCGATGCGACGGGCCAGCCGGTTGATTTTCAGGTCGTGCACCACAATCAAGCAGCAGTGAGACTCCTCAACGTGGCAGAGCGAAGCCTGCTATGGCAGCGTCTGAGCAATGGAGGCCATCTGCTCTGTTCGCAAGCGGTCGTAGGGCGGTTGCGGGCTGCGGTTAAGGACGACCAGGGTGATCAGTTCGAGATCGACAGCGATGATCGCAGCCTTCGGTTGGCAATTACCGCCTTCGGCGGGATCCTTTCCCTGGTCATTTCCGACGTCACGTCCTTAAAGCGCCGAGACGCTTCGTTCAGAATGCTGTTCGACTCCAATCCAATGCCGATGTGGGCGTTGGACTGCGAGACGATGGCCTTTATGAGGGTCAACGACGCGGCGGTGCAGCACTACGGTTACGCTTGCGAGACCTTCCTGCGGATGAAAGTTCGCGAGATCTGGCCAAAGGAGGAGTGGCTCAGCTATACGCAGGCGCTGCGGGACGTCGGCGATACCTACCAGTCCGAACATCACTGGCGTCATGTGAAAGCCGACGGCACCGAGATTTGTGTGCTCACCTTCGGGCGACGCATCGTGCTCGAAGGGCGCGAAGGTTACCTGGTCGCGGTGGTCGACATCACCGAACGGCGTAAGGCCGAGGCTCGCATCGCACATATGGCGCTCCACGATGGATTGACCAACCTCCCCAACCGCGCGCTCCACCAGGAGCGGCTAGGCGAGGCGCTCGGAAGTGGCAATGCAGCCGGCAAACGCGTCGCGGTGTTGTGCATCGACCTTGACCTCTTCAAGAACGTCAACGACTCCTTCGGCCATCCCATGGGCGATTGCCTGCTCAAGCAGGTCGCCGACAGGCTGCGGTCGCGTGTAGCCAGCAACAATCTGGCGGCACGCCTCGGTGGCGATGAATTTGGAATCATCCTTGCTGACGATACCTCGCCGAAGCAGGCGAGCGATTTCGCCGCCGGGCTGATCAGTATGTTGAGTGAGCCTTATGAGATCGACGGCAATCAGGTGGTGATTGGCGCCTCGATCGGAATTGCACTTTCGCCTGGCGACGGCACGAGTAGCGAGGAACTGATGCGCAACGCCGACATGGCGCTCTATCGCGCCAAACAGGATGGCCGCGGCACGCAGCGTTTCTTCGAGCGCGAGATGGATCACCAGGTGCAGCGGCGCCGCGAGCTAGAGCTCGACTTGCGCCGCGCTTATGCCAATGGAGAATTCGAGCTGCACTACCAGCCGCTGGTCGACGTCGCGCTTGACAAGATCTCAGGTTTTGAGGCGCTTCTGCGCTGGCACCATCCGGAGAAGGGCATGATCTCGCCGGCGGAGTTCATTCCGGTGGCGGAAGATATCGGACTGATCGTCTCGCTCGGCGAGTGGGTATTGCGTGAAGCCTGCAACGAGGCGGTGAAGTGGCCGTCCGAAATCAAGGTCGCGGTCAACCTGTCGCCGGCACAATTTCGTAGCCGTAATCTGGTCCAGGTGGTGATTTCAGCGCTCGCCAATTCGGGTTTGTCGCCCAAGCGGCTCGAGCTCGAAATCACCGAGTCGGTGTTCCTGGCGGAGACCGAAGCCAATCTCGCGATCCTGCACAAGCTGCGCGAGCTGGGAGTTTCCATCTCGTTGGATGATTTTGGAACAGGATATTCCAGCCTGAGCTACTTGCGCAGCTTTCCGTTCGACAAGATCAAGATCGATCGCTCCTTTGTGAAGGATCTCGCGAAACGTTCCGACTGCGTCGCTATCGTGCGCGCGATCTCGGGCCTCGGGCGTAGCCTCAACATCACCACAACTGCGGAAGGGGTGGAGACGACCGAGCAGCTGGATTGGCTTCGCGCAGAGGGCTGCAACGAGGTGCAGGGATTCTTATTCAGCGGCGCCAGGCCGGCCGCTGAGGTGGAGCAGCTCTTGCGTCGTTTTGGCGCGAGGGCCTCGAGAGCGGCGTGAAATTTCGGGCCCGACAGCACCAGGTTCGTAAGGATTTGCGCACAGATCCGGATCGGGGTCGGAGACCGTCTCTCGTGACGGCGCCGCATCTGGGAGCGCTTTTTTTTGCTGCGCTAGCCGGTGGCGAGGATGCGCCCGACCGCCTGTCGTGCAACTCCTACGCCGATACATGATGTAGTCCGATTGCAAATGCTGCACACCGGATAGAGACTGCTGTAAGAATCCATCTCATCAGCTAGGAAAGGCGGGCTTGACCACGAAGACCACGAAGAACGAGCACAACGCGGGCGACGCCGCTTTTGACTTTCCTATGAGGGAGAGTACGCGTTAATCTTGCTACGGCGCGAAACTGACGACGACGCGTTAGTATGGCTTGAAACGCTGGACGACGTCGTTCTCGTCGGCCAACGGCGAAACCTTTCTGGAGCAGCTGAAGCATTCTCTTAAAGATAAGTCGCCTGCGCTGACGGTCGCGAGCGTGAAAGACATTGAAGGCCTGGATCGACATCCTGCCGAGCTCGACCTATCCCCAACCTGGCTGCACCTCGAGGGAGCGCGATCCGTTTGCAGATGCCATAGCATTAAACGAGGATGCCGCCGGAACGCGGCGAACTGCCCATCGATTTTGCTGGAAACGTGCGTCCCATCGCGGGGCCAGCAGGAATTGTGCGCCTCATTTGAATAATAATCTCGAGATTGGCTGGAAAGGGAACGAAGCGGCGATTGCCGATCTCTATTCCTCGCCGCAGAGGTCGCTCATGGGCAGTCATGATCTTGTCTCCAGCAGTTTCCTAGGGCTGACCGCAGTAGGAGTTGCGCTACTCTGCTCGAGCCTGCTTGTCTTCGTCTTCACATGAGGTGAGCCGTCGCTCGTGTGGCCCCTCTCTGCTCATCCAGTTCATCGGCTGGACGGACTGCTTCCCTGGGATTGAAGGCTGGCATCAGCGATCGCCGCTTGAGCTGTGTAACCATGCACGTCACCGGTTCGTCACGTTGCCTGCGAGAAGTCGCCAATGAAATTGAGATTGAACATGGCGCAATCTGGGGCTATGGCGCCGGAGAACATGGCATGCAGGTTTTCACTAACTTCGGAATCGACAACCTGATCGAACATGTCCGGATCTATAAAGCCGCCTAAGCGTTCGCCGCCAGAATAATCCAATGAGCCCGCGGCCTATGCGGGGATGCTTACGGCCCACTCTCCCCCGAAGACGTGCTCTCCGACGCCGGCCGATCCTCAACGCACATTGCCCCCGTAAACCGGCACAACCTTAAGGTTGGACAATCGGATAGTTTTATGTTGCGCAGGTTTAGGCTGGGATGTGTGGTGAATGCTGCGATAGCAGCCCTTGGAGCCGGGCCGGTCGCGCGGCTTTTGAAAAAATATATCTGCTTTGCGCGCGGGGTCGACGACCTGACAGTCGCCGAGAAAGTCTATGCGATCGCCGGGTTTTTGGGAATTG
This sequence comes from Bradyrhizobium sp. WSM1417, assembly GCF_000515415.1. NCBI lineage: Bacteria > Pseudomonadati > Pseudomonadota > Alphaproteobacteria > Hyphomicrobiales > Nitrobacteraceae > Bradyrhizobium > Bradyrhizobium sp. WSM1417. The sequence goes on along the minus strand of NZ_KI911783.1, from coordinate 2,550,587 downwards.
TTACGGCCTTTCTTCTGGTCATGTCGGTCCAGACCGTGCGACTGCAGAATTCCTATCGTAATATGCAAGCCTCCTCCGCTGCTGCGGCGATCAATTCCGGACTGGTCAACGCATCCGTCTATGCGATCGTGATGGACTCACGCGGCATCTACATGTCCACCGAACGAGCCAAGGTGAAAGAGTTCGGGGACGGAATCCTCAAGCGCAACCACGAGCTTGCGGAGGTGATGAACGGCTGGGAGCCTACGGTCCGTTCGGAAGACTTCGAACAGTTCGCATCCCTCAAACGGCGGATTGCCAAATTCATCGATTTCCGCCGGGAGTTGGTGCGCCGGGCGGTGGAGATTAGCCCCGCAGCTGCCCGCGAGTTTGGGGACACCGAAGCCAGCAGCACGGTTCGCAGCAGGTTGAATGCGGATCTGGAAGCGTTGCAGCGCGGCTACAACGAACGCACTCGCGAAGCAGATGGGCTCGCCGAACAGAATCGCTGTGCGGCAGGGTACCTGTTCATGCTGGGTTTGGCGGCGCTGGTGCTTGCCGCGCTCAATGTTCTCGTGATCCGGGATTCAGTGCTGGCGCGGCTCTCAGACATTGCCCAGGCGACCGATCGTATCAGAACCGGGGACATCGGAAGCGAGGTGCCACATCTGCGAGGGCGCGACGAAATCGGCCACCTGGCGCGCGCCGTGCAGAACTTCCGCGCTGCTGTCGCTCAAGTTATTGAACTCGAACAGCTTGAATTAGACCTCAGCAAGCAGCGCGACGCCGCGATGGCCGAGCGCGACGCGTTCAACGAGAAGTACCAGGCCAAAAAGTGGCAGCTCTCCGCCGCTATCAACAGCATGCCGCAAGGCCTCATCATGCTCGACGGCAAGGCACGTGTGATTGCAATGAACAACAACTACCGCCGGATGTATAATCTGCCCGAGACCATCGAGTCAGGGTCTTCGCTCGAGGAGATCCTGGAGCACGGGCTGTTCAGCGGCGACATCAAAAAATACGTTTCGGCCATTCTCGTTCGCATCGGAAAGAAGGAGCCGGCAGCTTACGAGGTAAGGCTCAACGACGGCCGGATCGTCAAGATTTATGAACGGCCTATGGATGGGGGCGGCTGGGTCTCCGTACAGGAGGACGTCACGGAACAGCGGCAGAAAGAGCGTATTCTCGAGCGTACCGAACGGCTGCTCGCCACGGTCGTCGAGAACGTGCGCGAAGGTATCATCGCCAAGGACGCGCGCAGTCTGCGCTATCTGTTCATCAACAAAGCGGCCGAACAGCAGATCGGCATGTCGCGCACCGACATTGTCGGCAAGACCGCGCGCGAATTGTTTTCCCCGGAAACGGCCGAGCTGATCGAAAAGCGCGACCAGCAGCTACTTGCGCAGAGCCAGCAGCTCGAGCCTATTGTCGATACGATCTGCAATCCAGTTCGTGGCCGCCGGGTGATCTCGTGGAGGCGTTTGCAGATTGGCGCCCCCGGGGCGGAATCGCACATGTTCGTGAGTATGGTCGAAGACCTCTCCGATCAGGTTGGGGCCGTCGACTAGCAGCTGGCCTTACGTCACCCTCCGCAGGCGAATGCGGGCACTATCGCTCATTTCTGTGCCAAATGGTTGGCATCCGCCCGAGGAAGAGTTCTCCACCAGTGCTGGCCTAGCTTGTCAGGTGTGTCGCTCTCGCAACGTCACAATTGTTCCATTGGCCTTCGAATCGTTTTTGACTTCACAGGGTGGCGAGTCCGGCGTTTGATTATGGCGGACCCCGGGGTAAGGTCTTTTATCTCGAAGACAGTTTGAGGCGGGTTCAAGAGGCCGCTGTCCAGCGCCAGCGGTCTCTTCGTTAGCTTCATCGGGAAAGTTCGTCCGATGCCGACGCAAGTGTGGGCTCTCGCCACGTCAATCGGCTGGACAGCCGTCGTGGCCGCGATCCTGCTCTATTTGATCTTCAGCCCTGGCTAATCCGGCGCCTCTTAAAGGGGGGCGAGACGCCTAATCGTCGTGATTGCGCAGCCGTGACCACGGGACTGCCGGGCGCGTAGGGGTGTGCCAAAAAGAGGACCTGCAAGCGCCCCGCCGAATTGGGAAAGTCCGCGGAGGAGAAATCGCTGTCTGCCGTAGCCTTGAAAGGACACGCCGAACGTGAGGTGACGCCAGCCGCAGTGACTACGCGGCTGCCACGGATCGCGAGCAATCACCGATCGTAGTCGACATCGACATCGATATCGGCATGCCGATCGCGGCGGTGTTGATGCTGTTGCTGCCGTTGGCTTCGACAACGACATGTCGACCGATGATGATCGGCACCATGCTGCCGATCATCATGATGCTGCTGGCGGCCGTCGCCGGAAACTATGCCTCACCGAGCAGTCGACGGCATTGCCTGGCTCTCGCGATCAGGTGCTTGGCGAGATGCCCGATGATGGCATTGTCCAATCCGTCTTTCTGCGCTTGCTTCCGTACGGCGGCTACAATGTCCGGAAGCTGCTCGGCCATGGAAATCAGTCCGGCGATCACCTTGTCAGGATCGAGGCGCGTTTCGCGCGCGAACTTCTGCCAATCGCGCAAACTAATCTGGCTGAGCTCGTAATCACCGCCGATTTTCATCGCGAGCTTGATCTTCTGCAGATCGACGTCATCGTAGGGAAGAATGCTGGCGATGTCGTAGAGCGGGGCGAGCCGTACGTGAGGGCCTCCGGCCAGCAGCAGCGAATAGTTCTTGGCATGAGCATCCGTACCCGCAATCAGCCAATTGAAGCCGAGCGCGTCGACAAACGTGTCAACGTCGGCGACGCGATCCGTGGAGTAGGTGCGCAAAAGCTCGATCACAGCGGCAGGGCTTGGTCCGCCATCGTTTTGATACTTCATGGTCGGCAGGATGCCGAGCGCCTGGCAGATATCTTCCTGGTGGACACGGACGATCTCGTTCCCACTGAACTGCCGGTCGTAGCGCTCGATGACGATGGCGATTTCTTTTCCGAAGCGCATCACCTGGGTGTCGGCGACGGGCAGACCGAGATTGCGCGCAAGTATGAGGCAGATATGTTCGTTTTCCGCGTGTCCATCGAAATGGCCGGTCGGCGGTTTAAGGATATGCGTGGTCGGAATGCGTCCAGAGGGAATTCCCCACTTGCCTTTTTGCAGAAGCAAGGCGGTTTTGGGTTGGGCACCCGCAAGGCTGAATTGGCCGGTATCGCGCGGCAACCGCCATGCGGCGTGATCCTCACGTAAGGTCTGCAGGCGTTTGGCGATCGCCGTTTCGTCGAGCCAATCGACCTTGTCTTCGGCCCCGCTTCGCAGGGCCTCCAGCCGATCGGGCGTGACGAACTGAATGGCTCCCGCGCAATCCTCGCCGACATGGGAAATAAGGGCAAACACGTTGCGCGCGGACACCTGAAATCTTCGGGCCCACCGTTCGAGCACGCGCTCGTTGTCGGGCAGGAGTCCCCAGAGGAATGCCTGCACGGCGGAAGGTCCGTGCTCTTCGGCCGCGAGCGGCATGGACAGCGACAGCGGATAGGCTCCTTCGGCCTGGCGCCAGTCGTTGTCATAGACAGAGGTGAGCCGGCCGCGGGCGTCATTGCGCACGCGGCCGATTTCCCGACCATCCAGCAGAGCAACAAGTTCGCTCGTCATGCCTTTTTCTTCCTGGCCTTGGCCAAGATGGCGTTGATATCGACGGCTGGCCTGGTGGCCCCGCCGGCCGGCGCTTGTTCGGTGCTCGCATCCAGGCGGATGTCCAGGGCGTCAAGGGCGCGAAGGATCAGACCGAGCTCAGCGCGCGCGTGACCGTGCTCAACTTCGATCACCCATTGGCGGCTGACGCCAATGCGTTTGGCAAAAGTCGATTGATCGAGTTTAAGCTTCTTGCGTCGGTCACGAAGGACGGCGCCGAGTTCGGCCGGTGTGCGTACGAGCATGGGATTTCCAAATGTCAGCGTTCGCTTACTTTAGCATAAGTCGGCGTTCGTTGACAATTTGAAAATGTCAGCGCTCGATGACATCGTTAAATGTCATCGATCGCTGACATTCGCCCAAAACGCATGTGTTTTCAATTGAGCCAGGCCGATCGGCATCCATATTCACCCCGGCGCTCGCACCGGCTTCCGCTCCAGCTTCTTCATCGATAACGGCACCGGGGTCGCGATCGGCCGTTATCGGCGACAATGTCTGCATATCAGGCGGTCACGCTCGAGGCGCGACTTTCCGACGGATGACAAGGCCAAGGTGATCAAGGGCGACACCCGCCATCCGATCCTGGACGACGGCGTCGTGTTCTACGTCGGCGAAACGATCCTTGGCCGTATCACCATTGGCTGAATCACGATCAGCCGCGGATCGACCGTCGGCGCAATGTCTGGCTGATCCGCGACGTGCCGCCGGGCAGCATGGTGACGCTGGCCACCGCGCGGAAAGTTCCGAGCGGCGCCTGATTCCATATCTCATGCCGTCACTGGCGCTTTCCACCGCATGAAGCGCCGCTCCAGTGCCTCCAGAATGGCATTGAACACCAGCCCGATGACGGTCATGCTGAGGATGCCGAAATACATTTGCGGAATCAGGAAGCTGTACTGGCTATTGATGATGAGATAGCCCAGTCCGGCCTTGGCGCCGACCATTTCGGAGGCCACCAGCACCAGCATGGCCGACGCGCTGGCCAGACGAATACCGACGAAGATAGTGGGAAGCGCAGCCGGCAGGATGACCTTGCGAAACAGCTGCTGCGGGGTTGCACCCATGGTCCGCGCCGACTTGATCAGCAACGGATCGACCTGTTTCACCGCGGCAACGGTGTTGAGCAGCAGCGGCCACGCGCAGCTATAGACCACCATCGTGATCTTCGACGTTTCGCCGATTCCGAGCAGCAGGATGAAGACCGGCAGCAGCGCAAGCGGCGCGGTGTTGCGGCAGATCTCGATGAACTGGTTCACGAGATTGCCGAGACGCGCATACCAACCGACGGCCACGCCAAGCGGGACGATCAAGGCGACAGAAATCAGAAATCCGCTCAAGGCACGCAGCAGGCTGGCGGAGACGTCATCATAGAGCTCGCCGGTTTGCGCAAGCTGCCAGCCCGCGGCGATCACCTCCGAGAAGGGTGGCAGGAACACCGGATCGATCAACCCGAGCCGCGGCGCCACCTCCCAGGCCGCCAACAGGGCAATCAGCAGCAACGAGCGGTGCCCGAAGGCAGCCAGCCCGCGGGCCGCGGCGTGGATCCAGTCCACAACCGGCGATGCCGTGCTTTCCACGCTGGTCAGCGGCTCTCGGCGCCCGTGCGCAACCTCCAGCAATGTCAGCATCTCGAGGCTAGACATGGGTGACCTCCTCCACTTTGCGATCGGCGCGCGCACCAGCGCCGACGGCCAATTGTCCTTGCTGCGCTTTCAAGACTTCGTCGCGTAACAGACTCCAGACCTCGTGACGCACGCGGCCGAACTCAGGCAGCGAGCGCACGTCGTCAGCCTCGCTGCGCAGCACGTCCGGAATGTCGATGATCTGCTTGATCCGGCCCGGACGCGACGTCATCACCGCCACCCGCTGGCCGAGCACGATGGCCTCGTCGATGCCGTGGGTGATGAAGACGATCGTCTTGCCGGTGGCGCGCCAGATCCGCAGCAGTTCGCCCTGCAGCGTCTCGCGCGTCTGGGCGTCCAGCGCGGCGAACGGCTCGTCCATCAGCAGCACTTCCGGATCGTAGGCGAGGCTTCGCGCGATCGCCACGCGCTGCTTCATGCCGCCGGAGAGCTCATGCGGGTAGCGGTCGGCAAAGCCGGACAACCCGACCAGCTCGAGGAAATGCCGCGCGATGTCGCGCCGCTGCTTGGCCTTGAGCCCGGCGATATCGAGACCGAACTCGACATTCTGTTCGGCGGTGCGCCAAGGAAACAGCGCATACTGCTGGAACACGATGCCGCGGTCGCGACCGGGTCCTGCAATCGGCCGGCCGTCGAGCAGGATCCGGCCGCTGGTCGGCGGCGTGAGCCCGCCCAGCAGATCAAGCAAGGTGGATTTCCCGCAGCCGCTTGGGCCGACCAGGGCGAGGAATTCGCCGGAGCGAACATCGAGCGTGATGTCCTCAAGCGCGGTGAAGTGGCGGCCTGGTCCGCCGCTCTCGCCGCGCACGACGAACTCCTTGCGGACATGCTCGAAACGGATCTTCACAGTGGTCATCGGGCCTCCGCCGTCCTTCCGGGACGGAAATAGTTGAACGCATTGGTGTAGGTGTCGGAAGCCTCGACCTGACCCGGCTTGAACAGGCCATCCTTCTCCAACCAGTCGATCCAGACCTGGATTTCGGCATCCGAGATCACGCCGCCCCTGGAGGCAACACCCGTGCTCTTCCAGTATTTGATCGAGGAGGCATCCTCATTGCGCTTGCGCTCGGCGATGATCTTGTCGAACCGGGCCCTCACCTCTTCCGGAGCTGTGGTCTGGGCCCATTCGATCGCCTGCGAAATCCCCTCCACCAGCTTACGCGAGGCATTGGGATTATCCTTGATGAATTTGTCCCGCAGTACATAGGCACCGCCGGTGAACTGGCCGAACAGATCGGTGTCGACAAAGAGCGAGCGGATGCCACCCCGTTCCAGCGCCTTGTCGCGCAAGACGCCGCTCAACGCGCTCACCTCGACCTGGCCCTGGCGCAACACTTGCTCGCCGCTGACCGGCGGGATCGCCACCAACGTGACCTGCCTGGCCTCACCGGCGCTGAGGCCGGACCTGGCCAGATATTCGCGCAGCACGAACTCCAAATGTGCGCCCAGCGTGTTGACCGCCACCTTCTTGCCAATCAGGTCACGCGCCGTCTTGATCAGGCTGTCCTCCTTCACGAAGTAGCCATAATACGTGTTGGCATCGGAGCCGTAATAGCCGACCACCGCCTTGATCGGCGCCTTCGCCGCGATCAACTTGAGGATCGCTCCATAGAACGCACCGCCGATGTCGATATCGCCGGTGACGACGGTCTGGATGTCCTGCGGCCCGCTGATGGTGTTGCCGACCCATTTGAGCTTGAGCGGCGCGAGATAGCCGAGGTCCTCGGCCAGCTCGATAAACGTCACCTGCCCGGCCGATCCCCCCTAGCGGATCTCGGTCTTCTCGAGTGGCGGCTCGGCGAATGCCGGGGCCGCGAGGCCGAGCGCCACGGCGCCGGCCAACAAGATCCGCAACGTCTTGCGGGTGGCACGTCCCAACCCGGCGCGCGTTGCGGCAAGCCATCGAAGTATAGTATTCACCATTGCGAACTCTCCTGAGCGAATCCGGATCAAGCGGCTTTGGCTGTCTGGGGCTTGGATGTCTTGACGCGCGTCACGCTGCGACGACCGTCGACGCTGAGCGGTACATCGCCATCGATGGTGGCGCGGCGCACAACGCGGTGCTGGTCGCCATAGTCGTTGACCGCGTAATGTTGCGTGGCGCGATTGTCCCAGATCGCAACGTCGCCGGCCTCCCAGTTCCAGCGCACGGTGTTTTCCGGCGCCGTGATATGCGACTGGAACAGCTCGAACAGCTTCTGGCCGTCGTATTTCGGCAGGCCGACGAAGCGCTGCACGAAATTTCCGAGCACGAGCGTGCGCTCGCCTGTCTCGGGATGGACGCGCACCACCGGATGCTCGGTCTCAAAGATCGTTCCGGTGAACACCTCGTCGAAGTGCTTCTTGTCCGCCTCGGTTGCCCGCGTCTTCACGGCATAATCATAGGCGTTGCTGTGAACGGCCCACAGTTCGTCGGCGAGCTTGCGCAGGGGCGCCGGCAGGTCGAGATAGGCGGCTGCCGTGTTCGACCAGACGGTATCGCCGCCGTAGGGTGGAATCACCACGCCGCGCAGCACCGAGATTCTCGGATAGGCTTCGACGAACGTGACATCGGTATGCCATTGATCGGCGCGGCCACCGCCCCGGCCTGAGTCCAGCTCCAGGATCGACGTCGTGCCCTTGATCGCACCGACCGTCGGATGGGGCACCAGCTTGCCGAGCCTGATGGCAAAGCGCTCCTGCTCGGCATCGTCGAGATGTCCCTGGTCCCGGAAGAAGATGACCTTGTGTTCGAGCAGCACTTGGTTGATGGCACGGATGGTCTCGTCCGAAAGCTCGCCCGACAGTTTGATGTTCCTGATCTCGGCGCCAAGCCTGGCCGCACGCTTGACGATGTCGGCGCGCGGAATGACGTTATCAATTGTTGTCGTGTTGCTCATGGTCGTGCTCTCGTTACTGCGATCCCCTGGACAAAGCTCCGCCATGCGCCGGTCGCGGAAACGACGGCGGAGATAGATGAAATCATTTCTGGCTAGGGGCCCTACTCGGGCGCAACGTGCTCCGGCAGACGGCCCGAGCCGGGACATCGGTCACTGGGTTCGGATTGGAGCATGATGAAACGGCCTTGCGTTGAGGCCTTGAATGGTACGAGCGATCGATCGTCAGTCAATGAAACGAAACCAGCTTTGTTTTCGGCGACAGGCAACGAATGCTTCGCCAGCGATGCTGACACTGAAAGATTTGCAATGATGACCGCCCGGCGGGCTGCAAGAGTAACGTAATTAGACGCGGCGCAACGCACTTCTCGTCCAGAAACGCGATAAAATCGCTACAGCTGCCGCCGCTTCTCGTCGTGACGACTGCCCTGGTTTTTCATTGGCGCTCTGCGCGCAAGCTTCATGCTTGCATCCAACTCAACAACGCAAATTCATTTCATCGACATCCGACTGCAGACGTAGAGTCTCGCTTGTTACAGCTCCCAATGCACGCGGATCAACACATGAGCGAACGACGGCAGCTTTCCCTCAACTTCTTCATTTATCCAGACGGTCATCACGAGGCGGCCTGGCGCCACAGGAGTTCGGCAGCCAATCGCATCCTCGACGTCACCTATTATCAGGAGCTGGCGCAGCGCGCCGAAGCGCACAAGTTTGACGCGGTCTTCTTCGCCGACGGCCCTGCGCTGGCGGACAATGTGCGCTATGCGCAACGGTTTCGGCTCGAGCCGATCACCCTGCTCACCGCGATCGCCTCCGCCACCCAGCGTATCGGCCTGATCGCGACCGCATCGACGACCTATACCGAGCCCTACAACCTGGCGCGGCTGTTCGCCTCGCTCGACCACATCAGTAGTGGCCGCGCCGGCTGGAACATCGTGACAACGAGCGCGCCGCAGGCCGCGCAGAACTTTGGCTTGCCCGAGCATCCTCCGCATCACGAACGCTACGAGAGGGCGCGGGAATATCTCGACGTCATCACGCGGCTTTGGGACAGTTGGGAGGACGACGCGCTCGTCAACGACCCCATCTCGGGTGTTTTTGCCGACACCGGCAAGATCCACGCGATCAATCACATCGGAAAGCATTTTCGCGTGCGTGGGCCGCTCAACATCTCAAGGACGCCGCAGGGACGACCGGTCTATGTCCAGGCCGGCTCTTCCGAGGACGGACGTGCCTTTGCCGCGCGTTTCGCCGAGGCGATCTTCACTGCGCATCAGACACTGGCGAGCGCCCAGGAATTCTATGCCGACATCAAGCGTCAGGCGCGCGCCTTCGACCGTAGTCCCGATCAGATCAAGATTCTGCCCGGCATCAGTCCTTTCATCGCCAGCACGCAAATCGAGGCCGATCGGCTGCAGGACGAGTTCAACGAGCTGATCCAGCCCGAGTATTCGCTGACCCAGCTGCGCCAGATGATCGGTCTTGACCTCTCTGGGTTTGACCTCGATGGCCCCTTTCCTCGTCATCTGATCGATACCGAGGGCGCCAGCGGCGTTGCCAGCCGTTTCAAGCTGGTGATCGACATCGTTGATCGCGAGAAGCCGACGATTCGTCAGCTCGTGCAGCGCTTGGCCGGCGCCCGCGGCCATTGGGTGATTGCCGGACCGCCGGAGAAGATCGCCGACAACATCCAGAACTGGTTCGAGAACGGCGCAGCCGATGGTTTCAACGTCATGCCGCCCTGGCTGCCCGGCGGGTTCGACATCTTCGCCGAGCAGGTCGTGCCCATTCTGCGCAAGCGCAGCCTGTTCCGTCACGACTACACAGGCACAACGCTGCGCGATCATTACGGCCTTAGGCGGCCGGCGAACCTCTTCTCCAGTTTGGTTCGGGCGATTGCCTAGGTCTCCGACACTCTCCAAACTATCGGTTCTTCACGAAACAATCGTACGGACACGAGTAGGTGGCAGCGATGGTTTGATCCGGTTGATTGTGCGGCGAAAATGGGGTGATCGCCGGAAGGCAAGGCTGACTAGAGGCGTGTTGATGCGGCGCCGACCGACGAGGAGATCAAAGCGGCGATCAAGAATGATCCCGACTGGCAAGACTTCATGGACGTCAATTGGTCGGATGCCGTGCTCGTGATTCCACCGAAGAAGGCGATTTCCATTCGCGTCGATGAGGACGTCCTCGAGTTCTTCAAGCGTGAGGGCGAAGGCTATCAGCGCCGTCGAGGCGGTGCTGCAGTCCTACAGGCAGCAGAAGACGAAGCCGAAGAAGCGCGCGTGACGTGCGACACTGTAGGCCCGTCCCTCGACAGCCGCTTCGCCCCATTTGACGTACAAGCTTTGATCGCGGCTACTTGATTTCGATGCGACTGTAACGCCGGCGCGCCTCCCCCTTGCGACCACGTATGCGAAGTCATTTCCACAATAGCATCCGGAAGAGGCGCTGCTACCCAATCGCGCACCGGTATCGTCTACGCGCAAGGCGTGGCGGCACTCTCCGCGAGGTGTTCGAGGATGCGGAACAGACTAGTAGGACAAAGACGGCTGCCGATTTCACGCCCATGATCTTTTTCGACCCGGACGGCTTCTGGGAACACGACGCCGAGCTCGACCGCGGCAGTGCAACGAGACGCGGATTGAACGTTTTGCAGCTCATCCAGAAAATGTTCCGTTATGGGCGCAAGGACACTGCGTCTACGCTCGGCAAGGTCCGGTTCACCAGGGACTTTGCGGAGATCGATGCCGTCCTTCGCGCGCGCCAATCGCACAGCACAATCTGGCGTTTGCGCTGAATCCCTCGCGAGCTCCTCCGCTATTGCGCCGACAGCACTGTGCTACGATACCGCGTGACTGCCGCTCAGTATCGGTCCCGATAGGCGCCGCGCCGCTGGCGCGCGAACGCATACCGGGGATTGACCCCGCAATAGGCGTTAGTACCGCTCGCGGTGGCCATGCATTGGGCGTAGCTGGAGAATTGGCAATTGCCGGGATAGCCCCATATGGCCCTTGCAAGCAGTAGCTATCCGGCCCTGCAGGCGCAGGCGAAAAATCATAGGTCTGAGCCGAGGCTTGCCCTGCTGCCAAAACCATACTCATCATCAGAATAGTCAAAGCTACAGTGCGCATTGGAACCTCCTCGAAGTCGACACAACGCTAGTGCACTTAAGCGGGAGGCAATATTGATCCAAGTCAATTCACGTTCTCGCTCACAAAACTACGCAGGTGGTGGTCTCGAATAGGTTAACCTTAGAGGATATGCGCGCGCAGTATCACGCGTGACCGGAGATGGCCTTCATCGCTTGGGACGGATAAAACTCCGCGGCAATCGCGCTTTTCATTTTCAATTTGACCATCCCAATTGCAGCTTCGCAACCGCGCCTCAGTTGGGACCTCAATCATTTCAAGCCGACGGTCTCATGTCGGCGTTTGGTCCATCCTGTCATTGCGCTGCGGCAGTTAGCCCCGGCTTTTCTAACCAATTGCCACTACGTTCGTTCATCAACGCATCCATGCCATTGCGGTGCAGCCAAAGAAGCCCTCGGGCAAGTTGCCGTAAGTCGTTGCGGTCCGCGCCAATAGGTAACCTTCTTGCACGACGGAGAGCGTCGGCAGCCTGCCGCTCCAATGATGATAGCTTGCGTTCCATCTGCTGCCCGGCAAATCGATATTTGGCACTTGGCGAACGCTTACCTAGCTCACTTTAAATATCAGCATTGTGAAATAGCCCACAATTCAGCCGCCGGCTTGCGCGCCGAGCACTGTCACTCATTTCTATATCAAATTGGTTGGCTTCGGCCCGAGGACGAGCCCTCCACCGGTGCTGGCCTAGCTTACTAGGTGTGTCGCGCTCGCAACGTCACGATTGTTCCATTGGCCTCTGAATCGTTTTTGACTTCACAGGGCGAGTCCGGCTTTTGATAGTGGTGGACCCTGGGCAAGGGCTTTCATCTCGAAGAGTCTTTCAGGCGGGTTCAAGAGATCGCGGTCCAGCGCCAGCGATCTCTTCGTTAGCTTCATCGGGAGAGGCCGTCCGATGCCGCCGCAAGTATGGGCTCTCGCCACGTCGATCGGCTGGACAGTCGTCGTGGCCGCGATCCTGCTCTATTTGATCTTCAGCCTTGGCTAATCCGGCGCCCGTGAAAGGGTGCGAGACGCCTACACGTCGTTGATTGCGCAGCCGTGTCCGCGGGAATGCGGGGCGGATAGACAAGATACAAGGCTGATCGTGCGAACTTAAAAGGAAGACCTGCTTCCACGCGTCGTGCGGAGATACCTAGAAGCGAAACGGGCCATCACGAATCGGAGGTTGAAGGGGCGTTCGCCTGAAGAAATAGGCCTGCGCGCGATCCAGCGCTCGCTTGAGTGACGCTGCTGGTCGGACCACCATCCAGCAGTTTGGATAGCGGCGCTGCCGTATGGCAAGCCGATAAATCTGCAATAAGGATGCTCGGGACCGGCAATACCGTCGGGATGATGCTCAGATCACTAACTGAGGCACCCTACTTCTTTAAGAGCCTCGGCAGAACGGTTGCGAGGGGTACGGTACTGAGCGGTCGCCCCACTTCATCTGCGATGACCAAAACCTCCGACACATCTGGCGTACCGCTCTTGATCGCTTCGGCTAGAAGCTCCCGCGCGACTAATACGGCCTCACCCTCAGCCGCAGATAAATCTGGTAGCTCCGTTCCTTCCTCATCGAGCGTAATCTCGTCGCCGGCACGTAGGTGAAAGTAGAAACGTGCCATGGCGAACTCCCAATTGAACAGAGACCTATTGGTGAGTAAAATTTTCGCAGACGTATACCAAGCTTGGCAGGAGGCAGCGAGCACCGCTAATTGGGACTACGCAACAATCGGCTCGTGTGTTGCGTTCGATGCTGTACAGTAACGAGATGTCGATACTGATAAATGCAACGCGTCCCGCTTTGACGCTTAAATTCCGCGTTCGAGCGCTCATTTCGACGGATTTCATCACACCGATTGTCCGATAATTGCGGACCATTTGGATCTGCAAGGCCGGTGCGAGCGCTTTCCTACGCTGTGATCCGTCTGGTGCTCGAGGAAGCAACTCGGCAGCTCAGTCGCGATGTTGACGTGTCAACGTCGCCGCATCCGGGCTGGATGATGGAAACCATCGTGGCACTGACCACCAAGGACCTTGCCGCCACCGACCTCGATTCCTACGGGCGGCCCAAATTCCTCGCCAATCACCTTGCCCGTCACGGCTGCTCGCGCAACGAGTTCTACGAGTTCAAGGCCAGCGCCGAGACCATGTCGGAGCGGGGCTGCCTGATGGAGCATCTGGGCTGCAAGGCGACGCAGGCGGTCGGCGACTGCAACTTGCGCTCCTGGAACGGCGGCGGCTCCTGCACCAAGGGCGGCTATGCCTGCATCGCCTGCACGTCGCCGGGCTTCGAAGGGGGGCAGAACTTTCTGGAGACCGCCAAGCTCGCGGGCATTCCGGTCGGGCTTCCGACCGACGTGCCGAAGGCGTGGTTCGTCGCGCTCGACGCGTTGTCGAAGTCCGCGACGCCGCGCCGCGTGGGGCTTAACGCGACCGCCGACCATGTGGTCGTGCCGCCGGGTCGCGCGACGACGAAGGGCAAGCCGATCGGCCCGTTCAACCGCGTCGAGGGCGATCTAGAAGTCCGCCTCGATGTCGAGAGTGGCCGCGTCATGCGCGCCGAGGCGACGGCGCCGCTCTACCGAGGTTTCGAGCAGATCCTGGAAGGTCGGCCGCCGCTCGATGCGCTGGCGCTGGCACCGCGGATCCGCGGCATCTGTTCGGTCTCGTAATCGGTCGCGGCTGCGGCCGCCCTGCGCGCCGCCATGTCGATCGAGGCGGCGCCCAACGGGTTGCTCGCCACCAACATCCCCCATGCCGCGGAGAACGCGGCCGACCATCTGACCCATTTCTACATCTACTTTATGCCGGACTTTGCCCGCGAGGCCTATGCCACCCATGGCTGGCACGAGGAGGCGCGCGAGCGCTTTGCCGCCACCCGCGGCAGCGCGGTGCCTTGCCGGCGCGGGCGCGGCTGCTCGAGACCATGGGATCATTGCCGGAAAATGGCCCCACAGCCTGGCGCTCCAGCACGGCGGCACCACGCGCGCCATCGATCTCGGCGAGCGGATCCGGCTCTTGTCGATCACGACGGCGTTTCGAGGTTTCCTCGAGCGTATCGTCTTCGCGGATTCGCTGGAGAACGTGCTGGCGATCGCAACCGCCGACGAGCTGGACGGCTGGCGCGATGGCCGCGGCGACTTCGCGCATTTCCTGCGGCTTGCGGACAGTCTGGCATTGACCGGGCTCGGTCGGGGCACGGGGCCGATGATGAGCTACGGCGCCTATCATGGTGCCGATGGCGAGTTGTTTCCGCGCGGCCTGTTCAGCCAGCGCGCAATCGTCGAACCGCTGCCGCTGGCGCAGATCACCGAGGACGTCTCGCATGCCTGATGCGGAATTCCTTTGCGGATCCCGCCCATAGCAGCACAGTCCCAGATCCCGACAAGCCGGCGGCCTATAGCTGGTGCAAGGCGCCGCGGCTGTCGGGCCAGCCGATCGAGGTGGGTGCGATCGTGCGCCAGACGGTGGCGGGCCAGGCATGATCACGGATCTGGTCGCGCGGGACGGCACCAACGTGCGCAGCCGCGTGATCGCGCGCCTGATCGAGACCGCGCGCATCGCGCTTGCGCCATGGAGCAGCGGACGCGCGCGCTGCGGCTGTCGGAGCCGTTCTGCGACAAATCGCGCGAGCTCCCCGACGGAAGCTATGTCGGGTTGGTCGAGGCCGCCCGCGGCAGTCTCGGGCACTGGATGGCGGTGCGCGACGGCAAGATCGAGCGCTACCAGATCATCGCGCCGACCACCTGGAATTTCTCGCCGCGCGATTCCTTCGACCTCGGCGGCCCGCTGGAGCAGGCGCTGGTCGGCACTGATGTCGGCGACGCCGGCCCGCGTGCGGTTGCGATCCAGCACATCGTGCGCTCGTTCGATCCCTGCATGGTGTGCACCGCGCATGGACCGGAAACTTCGTTGCCGGCTGCAAATCGAATTGTTTCTGCTTCTCGTGTTGGCAGCGTCCTCGCGTACCGTTCATGAAAGTGGTTCAAATTTGCAACGTTATGGAATCTCTCCACTTTTGAATCTCTCCAGGCTGTTGGCCTGCTTCTTGCTACCCTTTGTGTCATCGAAAAGTCAAAGCCGAAGGCGGGAGGATTCATGGGCGCGGCGACGGAAACGTTTTACAGCGTGATCAGGCGGCAAGGCATCACGCGTCGGAGCTTTCATAAATTCTGCAGCCTGACGGCGACAAGTCTCGGACCGCTGGCGGCGAGCCGCATCGCGAACGCGCTCGAGACTAAGCCGCGCGTGCCCGTGATCTGGATGCACGGCCTCGAATGCACCTGCTGTTCGGAGAGCTTCATCCGCTCCGCGCATCCGCTGGTCAAGGATGCGGTGCTGTCGATGATCTCGCTCGACTACGACGACACCATCATGGCGGCTGCGGGCCACCAGGCCGAAGCCATCCTCGAGGAGACCCGCGCCAAGCACAAAGGCCAGTATATCCTCGCGGTGGAAGGCAATCCGCCGCTGAACGAAGGCGGGATGTTCTGCATCGACGGCGGCAAGCCGTTCGTCGAGAAGCTGAAGATGATGGCCGAGGACGCGATGGCAATCATTGCCTGGGGCGCCTGCGCCTCCTGGGGCTGTGTGCAGGCGGCAAAGCCCAATCCGACACAGGCAACTCCGATCGACAAGGTGATCACCAACAAGCCCATCATCAAGGTGCCGGGATGCCCCCCGATCGCCGAGGTGATGACCGGCGTCGTCACCTTCATCACCACCTTCGGCAAGCTGCCCGAGCTCGATCGCCAGGGCCGACCGAAGATGTTCTACTCGCAGCGCATTCATGACAAGTGCTACCGGCGCCCGCATTTCGACGCGGGGCAGTTCGTCGAGGAGTGGGACGACGAGGCCGCGCGCAAGGGCTATTGCCTCTACAAGATGGGCTGCAAGGGGCCGACCACCTACAACGCCTGCTCGACCGTGCGCTGGAACGGCGGCGTGTCCTTCCCGATCCAGTCGGGTCACGGCTGTATCGGCTGCTCGGAGGACGGCTTCTGGGACAAGGGCTCGTTCTACGACCGTCTCACCAACATTAAGCAGTTCGGCATCGAGAAGACCGCCGATCAGATCGGCATGGTGGCGGCCGGCGCCGTCGGCGCCGCGGTGGCGGTGCATGCGGCTGTGACCGCTGTCAAGCGGCTCGCGACCAAGCGCGAAGACGCCGACCACAATAGCTGATCGAAAAGACACAGCAGGGCAGGACAATCATGGGTATCCAGTCTCCCAACGGCTTCAATCTCGACAATTCCGGCAAGCGCATCGTCGTGGACCCCGTGACACGTATCGAAGGTCACATGCGGGTCGAGGTCAATGTCGACGCCGACAACGTCATCCGCAACGCGGTCTCCACTGGCACGATGTGGCGCGGCATCGAGGTGATCCTGAAGAACCGCGATCCGCGCGACGCCTGGGCGTTCACCGAACGGATCTGCGGCGTCTGCACCGGCACGCACGCGCTGACCTCGGTGCGCGCGGTCGAGAACGCGCTCGGGATCACCATCCCGCAGAACGCCAATTCGATCCGCAACCTGATGCAGCTTGCCCTGCAGGTGCACGACCACGTCGTCCATTTTTATCACCTTCACGCGCTGGACTGGGTCGACGTGGTCTCCGCGCTCTCGGCCGATCCGCGGGCGACCTCGACGCTAGCGCAGTCGATCTCGAGCTGGCCGCTGTCGTCGCCCGGCTACTTCAAGGATCTGCAGACCCGGCTGAAGAAGTTCGTCGAGTCCGGACAGCTCGGTCCGTTCAAGAATGGCTATTGGGGCAGCAAGGCGTACAGGCTGCCGCCCGAAGCCAATCTGATGGCGGTGGCGCATTATCTGGAGGCGCTCGATTTCCAGAAGGAGATCGTCAAGATTCACACCATCTTCGGCGGCAAGAACCCGCATCCTAACTGGCTCGTCGGCGGCGTGCCCTGTCCGATCAATGTCGACGGCACCGGCGCTGTCGGCGCCGTCAACATGGAACGGCTGAACCTGATCTCCTCGATCATCGACCGTCTGATCGAGTTCAACGAAATGGTCTATCTCCCCGACGTGGCGGCGATCGGCTCATTCTACAAGGATTGGCTCTATGGCGGCGGCCTTTCGAGCCAGAGCGTACTCTCGTATGGCGATGTGCCAGAACATGCCAACGACTATTCCGCCAAGAGCCTGAAGCTGCCGCGCGGCGCCATTATCAACGGCAACCTGTCCGAGGTGCTTCCGGTCGACCACGCCAATCCCGACGAGATCCAGGAGTTCGTGGTGCACTCCTGGTACAAATATCCCGACGAGACCAAGGGACTTCATCCCTGGGACGGCGTCACCGAGCCGAATTACGTGCTGGGACCCAACGCGAAGGGCACCAAGACGGCGATTGAGCAGCTCGACGAAAGCGGCAAGTACTCCTGGATCAAGGCGCCGCGCTGGCGCGGTCACGCCATGGAGGTCGGCCCGCTGGCGCGCTGGGTCGTCGGCTACGCGCAGAACAAGGCGGAGTTCAAGGATCCGGTCGACAAGTTCCTTCGGGATCTGAACCTGCCGATGTCGGCGCTGTTCTCGACGCTCGGCCGCACGGCGGCGCGTGCGCTCGAATCCGTCTGGGCCGGACGCCAGATGCGCTACTTCCAGGACAAGCTCGTCGCCAGCATCAAGGCCGGCGATAGCTCGACCGCCAATGTCGACAAGTGGAAGCCGGAGAGCTGGCCGAAGGAGGCCAAGGGAGTCGGCTTCACCGAGGCGCCGCGCGGCGCGCTCGCGCACTGGGTCAAGATCAAGGACACCAAGATCGACAACTACCAGTGCGTGGTGCCGACGACCTGGAACGGCTCGCCGCGCGACCCCAAGGGAAATATTGGCGCCTTCGAGGCGTCGCTGATGAACACGCCGATGGTCAATCCCGAGCAGCCGCTAGAGATCCTGCGCACCATCCATTCCTTCGATCCGTGCCTGGCCTGTTCGACGCACGTCATGAGCCCGGACGGCCAGGAGCTCGCCAAGGTCAAGGTCAGGTAGGAGAGGATCATGATGGATGCAGTTGCTCCCGCCTCGGACGCCAGGCCCGACCTCGCGGCGATCGCAGCCGATGCTTCCGGAGAACGTGCGGTGGGTCGTCCCAGCGTCTATGTCTACGAAGCGCCGGTACGGATCTGTCACTGGGTGAACGCGTTCTCGATTATCGTGCTTATGGTGACCGGCTATCTGATCGGAACGCCGTTGCCGACGGTCGCGGGCGAGGCGTCCGACAACTTCGTGATGGGCTACATCCGGTTTGCCCATTTCGCGGCGGGGCAGGTGCTGGCGGTGTTCTTCCTCGCCCGCATCCTCTGGGCCTTCGTCGGCAACCACCACTCCCGGCAGATTTTCTATCTGCCGGTGCATCGCAGGCAGTTCTGGAAAGAAGTGCTGCATGAAATCCGCTGGTACGCGTTCCTGGAGCGCGAGCCCAAGATGTATGTCGGCCATAATCCTCTGGCGCAGATTGCGATGTTCACGGGATTCACGCTGTTCGTGGCCTTCATGATCATCACCGGGTTTGCGCTCTATTCGGAAGGTCAGGGCATCGACAGCTGGCAGCACAAGCTGTTCGGCTGGGTGTTTGCGATCTGGCCGAACAGCCAGGACGTTCACACCTGGCATCATCTCGGGATGTGGGCGCTGGTCGTGTTCGTGATGGTGCACATCTACACCGCGATCCGCGAAGACATCATGTCGCGCCAGAGCATCATCTCCTCGATGATCTCCGGCGAACGGCAATTCCGCGACTGAGACGGGAACGCCAAGTGAAGCCGACATTCTCGCAAGACGATCGCATCCTGGTGCTCGGCATCGGCAATATCCTGTGGGCCGACGAAGGGTTTGGCGTGCGCGCAGTGGAGGAATTTCACCGCCGCTACGCCGTGCCCGACAACGTCACCATCCTCGATGGCGGCACGCAGGGACTCTATCTCGTCAACTATCTGGAAGAGGCGGACCGCCTGATCGTGTTCGACGCGATCGACTATGGCCTCGAGCCCGGCCAATTGAAGCTTGTGCGTGACGACGAGGTGCCGCGTTTCACCGGCGCCAAGAAGATGAGCCTGCACCAGACCGGTTTCCAGGAAGTCATCAGCGCGGCCGACCTGCTCGGCCGTTGCCCGAAACATCTGGTGCTGATCGGCTGCCAGCCGCTCGATCTCGAAGACTGGGGTGGGCCGCTGACGCCGCCGGTGCGCGACCAGATCGCGCCGGCGATCAATCTCGCTTGCGCCATCCTGGCCGAATGGGGCCTCACGGTGAGCCAACGCGCCGAGCCATTGCCAGATATCGAGCGGCTGCTCGCCAATGACATTGATCATCTCCATTACGAGACGCGGCCGGCCTGATCGGCCACACTGCCGGAGATTTGCCCATGTGCCTCGGCCTGCCCATGACGATTGTCGAGACCAACGGGATCTCGGCGCTGTGCGCGTATCGCGGCGAGCAGCGCCGCGTCTCTGTGCTGCTGCTCTCGAAACCTCCGGTCGGCGCCAAGGTGCTGGTCTATATCGATACCGCGATCCGGCTGCTGGACCAGGACGAGGCACGCCTGATCGCGAATGCGATCGAAGGTCTCAGCGCGGCGCTCGACGGCGAGGATTGCGACCGCTTCTTCGCAGACCTCATCGACCGCGAGCCGCAACTACCCGAGCACCTGCGGTCCGACTAGGATCGCCGCTGCTTCTCCCGTTTGATGCGTTGACGACATCAGTGACCGGCCGGCCTCGGCGGCCGCTGTGTGCCTGGAAGGTCGATTTCTACCTGCAAAGATACGGCAAGTATCTTTCCATTGAAGCTTGGCTTACAGTCGCCGCCAAGAAATACATGATCTGGATCAATGGGATAAATCCGGACATGTGATAACCGATCCTGGCACGTGGCTTGCTGACCTCTAGTTCGGCAAAACCACAAGCTTGTCAGGAGAGGTTCGATGGAATTCCAGGTGGGAAAGCATGATCTGGCGCGGAGTGGTCTGCCCGAGGTCGATGCTGCGACGGTCGATCTTTTTCTTGGCAGAGCGGACGAGGCCGGTGCGGTCGCGGTGCTGCTGTCGGCGGGCGATCCCAACCGGTTTCCGGAGGCAATCGATGTCGCCGTGGTGCTGCCCGAGCTTATCGCAGCGTTCGGCAATCGGCTGCGCGGTGCGATCATCGCACGCGACGCTGAGCGTGCGCTCGGCGAACGCTTCGAGGTGCGGGTGCAGCCGACGCTGATCTTCGTCGCCAACGGCAAGACGCTGGGGTTGATCGCCAAGATCCAGGACTGGTCGGTCTATGCCGACCGCATTACCAAGCTGATCGACCGGCCCCGCGGGCAAGGCGCCGCAGTCGCCGTCACCATCGTTCCCCAGCATCGCGCACAAGAGGTCGGGCTATGAAGGCCAGCTTCTGGGATGCGCCCGAAGGCGCCGAGCAACCAGTCAACGTGTTTCCGATCGGCGAAGAGAGTCTCAATGCAGCGGAGGGCAGCCTGACGGCGGCCGGCGCGCTCGCAAAGCTTGCAACGCTCGACAGTGCGGAGCTTGCAAAGAGCTGCCCGAACGCGGTCGCGCTGCTCTCGAGGATCGCGGATGCCATCGCGGACAAAAAGGCGAACGCGCCGACAACACTGTTTCGGCTGGCTAATTTCAACGATCTCGAGAGCAAGCTGGTGGCCGACGTGCTCGGCCGAGGCGAGGTCGCCGGCGTCGTCGCGCTGCCGGACGGATCGCTGGCGCAGATCCAGGAATCGGTGCTGGCGGGAATTTGGCGTGTGCGGCTCGAGACCGACGCCACTTCCGAATATCTCGAGATCGGCGCGGTTCCCGAGATCGTCAAGCGTGCGGCTGCCGACCTGACATCCGCCGATTTCGAAATCGGGCAGGTGCCGGCGGGCGCCATGAACGTGTTGCCGGTGCTCGCCGAAATCCGCGAGCGGGCACAGGCTTGGCGGCCCGGCATTCGCTCGCAGATCATCAACTTCACGCTGCTGCCGATGAGCCCGGTCGACATGAGCTTCCTGCAGGACACGATCCGGAACGGACCGATTCAGCTGGTGTCGCGCGGCTATGGCACCTGCCGGGTGCTCTCCACCGGCATCCGCAATGTCTGGTCGGTGCAGTTCTTCAACGCCATCGACACAATCATTCTCGATACGCTCGAAGTCGGCGGCGTGCCGACGGTTGCGCTGGCAGCGGACGAGGATTTCGAGGATTCCGCCGAGCGGCTGCGGGAAATCATCGAGGCCTACTTCAAATGAGCGCCTTCGAGAATTTTGGCGTGCGCCAGGACGTCGCCGACGTCACGCGGCTGGAATGCGGCATCTGCTGGATCGTCTACGATCCGGCGGATGGCGATGAGGTAGCGCAGATCGCGCCGGGCACGCCGTTCGCGGCGCTGCCGGAGGAGTGGCACTGCCCGAATTGCGACGCGCCAAAATCCAAGTTCATGGCGATCGAAACATGACAGGCAGCGCGCCAGCGAGTGCGTCAGGTCCTGCCGGCGACGCCGACGCCGCGGCGTGGGGCGAGCTTCTGGCCGCAAGCTACCGGGAGATCGGCGAGCGCGCGATGCGCGATCTACCCATCTACAACGATGCGCTCGGCGTTGAGGCGGTCGGTTTCCGCCCCTTCAACGGCACGATCGTCGGCATCATGGTCACGCCGTGGTTCTTGAACGTGGCGATGCCGGCGGGCGCGGTGACGTCAGCCACCTCGGGCGCGACCGTGCGAATGCGTTTTCCCGCGGGCGATATCGAATTCACCCTCAGCGAGGTCGCCCGGATCGGCCGGATCGCGAGCTGCTCGCTGTTCTCGCCGATGTTCCAAGTCGCCGACATGGATGCCGCGCGAGCGACGGCCGAAGCCGCGCTTGCCGAACTGATGCTGCCGGCGGACAGCGAGGAGACGGTTCGCCGCCGCGAGCCCGCGACAAGCCCGATCGATCGGCGTAACTTCCTGCGGGGTGCCTTGACGGAGCGGCTTGGATGAGTCTCTCGTTCCGCAACGAGATCGATATTACGGTGCTGTTGTCCGGCGCCACGATCGCCGACGTCGCGATCAAGCCGCGCAACCGGCCGCCGCTGACGCGGCTGTTTGCGGGAAAGCCCGCGGCTTCGCTGCTTCCGGTGCTGCCGCGTTTGTTCTCGCTGTGCTCGATCGCCCATCACGTGGCGTTCCAGTCGGCGGTGGAAGCCGCGCAAGGGCGGGAGGCGGCTCCCGCAACGGTGCGGCGCCGCGTCACCGCAGTCGTCGTCGAGCGGCTGACCGAACTGCTGCGCGGCCTGTTCGTCGGACGGCTCGCGCTCGGCGGCACAAACGCTCCGGCGGTGCGCGCCGTAATGCAGGCAAGCGCGCTGCTTAGGGGCGCGGACGAGAGCGTCCCGCCGGCCTTGCGTCGCGACGCGGTGGTGCAGATCAAGGCCGCGCTCGGCGCGATCGGGATCGCCGGCGAAGAAGACGAGACGCCCGCGCCGAGCAGCCCGCTCGCCGCCTCCGTCGCGGGATGCCACGGCAAGCTGGTGTCAGAGCCGAAGGGCGATCCATCCTTCCTGACGGTGGCGGACGATTTAGACATCGTCACGCGTTTGCTGGCGGACGGTGCGGCCTATTCCGATGCGCCGGACCTCTGCGGCCGCATTCCGGAAACCGGCGTCTGGGCGCGCAGGGCACGCCGTGAAGCGGTCTCGGCGGCGGAAGCGGGCTCCGCCGCGCGTCTGAAGGCGCGGATCGCCGAGGTCGCGCGGCTCAGCGCCTGGCTCGATCGTGGCGATGCGGATCTCGATGAAGGCGTCGTCGCGAGCTACCGGCTCGGCGCGGGCAAGGGAGCAGCCGCGGTCGAATGCGCACGCGGGCGCCTCCATCACGCCGTCGCACTGGACGACGAGGATCGCGTCGTCAACTTCGAGTTCCTGGCACCGACCGAGTGGAATTTTCACGCCCGCGGACCGCTGGTCAGGAGCCTCAAGGGCGCTACGCTCGCGACCGGCCGGCAGGGACAGGAAGCGGTTCGCGCGCTGGTCGGCTCCTTCGATCCCTGCGTCGGCTTCAGCCTGCGATTTCGCGAGGCCGGCCATGCATGAGATGGCGCTGTGCGAAGGCATCGTCGGTATTGTCGAGGAGGAAGCGTGCAAGCGCGCTTTTACCAAGGTGAACGTCGTCTGTCTGGAGATCGGTGCGCTGAGCCATGTCGCGCCGGAGGCGCTGAAATTCTGCTTCGAGGCCGTGGCCGCGCGGACCATCGCGCAAGGCGCGCGGCTCGAGATCGTCGAGACGCCGGGCACGGCTTGGTGCATGGCCTGTTCCAAA
This sequence comes from Bradyrhizobium sp. WSM1417, assembly GCF_000515415.1. Taxonomy (NCBI): domain Bacteria; kingdom Pseudomonadati; phylum Pseudomonadota; class Alphaproteobacteria; order Hyphomicrobiales; family Nitrobacteraceae; genus Bradyrhizobium; species Bradyrhizobium sp. WSM1417. The sequence continues at coordinate 2,526,972 of NZ_KI911783.1, read as the reverse complement.
ACCGTTGAGATCGGGCAGCGTTACGAGCCGTGCCCGTCCTGCGGCGGCTACCAAGTGCAGATGACGGGCGGCGAAGAGATGCGCGTAAGGGAATTGGAGGTCGATTGATGTGTACGGTCTGCGGCTGCAGCGACGGCAAGGCATCGATCGAAGATGCGCATGGTCATCATCATGATCACGGCGATGGCCATGAGCACGGCAGGCACCATCATCATCACCGCGGTGATGGCCACGATCACGGTCACCACCATCACCACGGTGGTGCCTACGACCACGCCCCCGATGAGGCCGGGCTGCTCGACTCCGGCGCCAATCCCGCTGGCCAGAAGATCGCCGGTATGAGCAGCGACCGCATCATCCAGGTCGAGCGCGACATCCTCGGCAAGAACGACCGACTTGCGGCCGACAACCGCGCCCGCTTCGCGGCCGACGGCGTGCTCGCTTTCAACCTGGTCTCCAGCCCCGGCGCCGGCAAGACCTCGCTGCTGGTCCGCGCCGTGTCCGAGCTGAAGGCAAGCTTTGCGATCGGCGTGATCGAAGGCGACCAGCAGACCTCGAATGATGCCGAGCGCATTCGCGCGACCGGCGTGCCGGCGATCCAGGTCAATACCGGCAAGGGCTGTCACCTCGACGCCGCCATGGTCGGCGAGGCCTATGACCGGCTGCCCTGGCTGAACGGCGGCCTGCTCTTCATCGAGAATGTCGGCAACCTGGTTTGCCCGGCGGCGTTCGATCTCGGCGAGGCCTGCAAGATCGTGGTGTTCTCGACCACCGAGGGCGAGGACAAGCCGCTGAAATACCCCGACATGTTCGCAGCGTCGTCGCTGATGCTGGTCAACAAGATCGATCTCGCGCCCGTGCTCGATTTCGATATGGCGAAGACCATCGATTATGCGCGCCGGGTCAACCCGAAGATCGAGGTCCTGACGGTGTCGGCGCGCACCGGCGAAGGCTTTGCGGCGTTCTTTGCCTGGATCCGCAAGCGGATGCCGGCGCCGACGCCTGCCGCGATGACGGCGGCGGAGTGACGATGGGCGGCGAGGCCACGGCGGGGGATGGACGGCGGCTGCGCCTGCACGTGCGCGGCGCGGTACAGGGCGTCGGCTTTCGCCCCTATGTCTACGGCCTCGCCACGCGCTATCGCCTCGGCGGCTTCGTCGCCAACGATCCCCATGGCGTCGTCATCGAGGTCGAGGGCGAGCGCGCGTCAGACTTCGTCAGGGCACTGCCGCTGGAAAAGCCGCCGCTCGCCCGGATCGACGAGATCTCGGTGCAGCCGGTCGGGGCGGTGGCGAGCGAGGGGTTTTATATCCGCGCGAGCGACCAGGGCAAGGTGTCGACACGTATCGTCGCCGATGCCGCGACCTGTCCAAAATGCCTGAGCGAGCTGTTCGATCCAGCCAGCCGGTTCTATCGCTACCCCTTCGTCAACTGCACCCATTGCGGTCCGCGCTATACCATTGCCGAGCGGCTTCCTTACGACCGCGCGACCACGGCCATGAAGCGCTTTGCGATGTGCAAGGCCTGTGCGGGCGACTATGCCGATCCCGACAGCCGCCGCTTCCATGCCGAAGCGATCGCCTGCCCGCAATGCGGCCCGCGGCTCAGCCACGGTATCGAGGACATCGCTGCCGCGATCGCCGCAGGCAAGATCGTCGCAGTCAAGGGGCTCGGCGGTTATCAGCTCGTCTGTGATGCCCGGGACGAGGCGGCCGTGCAGCGCCTGCGCCAGCGCAAGCGGCGCGACCAGAAGCCGTTTGCCGTCATGGTCGGCTCGGTGGACGCGGTCGCCGGCATCGCCGACGCCGATGCTGCCGAGCTCGCCTTGCTCGAGACGTCGCCGCGGCCGATCGTGCTGTTGACATCGCGCCATCGGCTCTCGCCGGCGATCGCGCCGGAGCTGGCGCGGATCGGCATCGCGCTACCGGTCACTCCGCTCCTTCATTTGATCTTCGAGGCGCTGGATGCGGCGCATCCGGTCGCCGGCGAGAGCTGGGCGATCGTCGCCACCAGCGCCAATCCCGGCGGCGAGCCGCTTCTGATCGACAATCGCGAGGCCGAGCTGCGCCTTGCCGGCATCGCCGACCTCATCGTCAGCCATGATCGCGACATCGTCACCCACGCCGACGATTCCGTGGCGGCCGTCGTCGCCGGCCGGACGCAGTTCATCCGCCGTGCCCGCGGCTACGTGCCGGAGCCGGTTCGGCTGGCGCGACCGGTGCCGCCGATCCTTGCGGTCGGCGGCGCGTTGAAGTCGACCGTGACGGTCACGCGCGGCAGCGAGGCCTTCGTTTCCCAGCACGTCGGCGACCTCGACACCGCCGAAGGCGTCCGTGTCTTCGAGGAAACCATCGGCCACCTGCTGTCGACGCTGGACGTCGAGCCGGCGGTTATTGCCCATGATCTGCACCCGAACATAGCCTCGACCCGCCTCGCCGAAGCGAGCGGGCGGCGGCTGATCGCAGTCCAGCACCATCATGCCCATGCCGCCTCCGTGATGGCGGAGCATGGCCGCGCGGGATCTGCGTTGGCGCTGGTGCTCGACGGCTTCGGCCAGGGCAGCGACGGCGGCAATTGGGGGGGCGAGCTCCTGCTGTGCGGGGGCGCGCAGTTCCGGCGGCTCGGCCATCTGGCGCCGATGAAGATGGCGGGCGGCGATCGCGCCGCGCGCGAGCCGTGGCGCATGGCTGCGAGCGCATTGCACGGCCTGGCCCGCGGCAACGCGATCGCGACCCGGTTTGCGGCGCAGCCGCAGGCTACGCGTCTCCATGCCTTGCTCGACCAGCCGGGCGTACCGGTGACGACCAGCGCTGGCCGGCTGTTCGACGCGGCGGCGGGGCTGCTCGGTCTTTGCCAGGTGCAGAGCTATGAGGGCGAAGCCGCGATGAAACTGGAGGCGCGGGTTCGCGCGCCGCGTTCAATGAAACACGGCTGGACGATCAAGGATGGGGTGCTGTCCCTGTTTCCGTTGCTTGGGCGCCTTGCGGCCGAGGGCATCGATCCGGTCGAGGGGGCCGGGCTGTTCCATGGCACGTTCGCCGCTGCCTGCGTCGACTGGATCGCTCGTGCGGCGCGCGAGACCGGCGTCACGACCGTCGCCCTGAGCGGCGGCTGCTTTCTCAACGCGATCCTCAGTTGCGAGATCGAGCGCGGCTGTATCGCCGTCGGTCTCTTGCCGCTGCTGCCGCGGCAAGTGCCGCCCAATGACGGCGGTCTCAGCCTCGGCCAGGCCTGGATCGCCGCGCTCCAACTCGAACAGTACGGCCTGGAAGGACCGCCTGATGTGTCTCGCGATACCTGCTGAGGTCACGAAGCTCCTGCCCGACGAGATGGCGATCGTCTCGATCGACGGCGTCCGCAAGGAGATATCGGTCGCCTTGATCGAGAATCTCGCCGTCGGCGACTATGTGATCATCCATGTCGGCTATGCCCTGACGAAGATCGATCCGGAGGAGGCAATGCGGACGCTCGAGCTGCAGCGCGAGCTTAGCGCCGAGGGGCAGGGAGCCGCGTCATGAAATATGCCGACGAGTTTCGCGACAAGGAGATCGCGCTCGGGCTTGCGAAAGCGATCCGCGCGGAAGCCGATCCGCAAAAGCTCTATCGCTTCATGGAATTCTGCGGCGGCCATACCCACGCGATCTCGCGTTACGGCCTCGAGGACATGCTGCCGAAGAACGTGCGGATGATCCACGGCCCCGGCTGTCCGGTGTGCGTGCTGCCGGCCGGACGCATCGACATGGCGATCCGGCTCGCCGAGCGGCCGGACGTCATCCTGTGCGTCTATGGCGACCTGATGCGCGTTCCCGGCTCGCAGGGCGCATCGCTGTTGAAGGCGAAGGCGCGCGGCGCCGACATCCGCATGGTCTATTCCACCATCGACGCGATCCGGATCGCTCAGGACAATGCCGGACGCGAGGTCGTGTTCTTCGCCATCGGCTTCGAGACCACGACGCCGCCGACTGCAGTCATGATCCGGCTGGCGCAGAAGAAGCAGCTCGAAAACGTCACCGTGTTCTGCAACCACGTGCTGACGCCGCCGGCGATGCAGAACATCCTGGAAAGTCCCGACATCCGCAACATCGGCCGGATCGAGATCGACGGTTTCGTCGGGCCGGCCCATGTCTCGACTATCATCGGCACGGCCCCTTACGAGTTCTTTGCCGAGGAGTTCGGCAAGCCCGTGGTGATCGCGGGCTTCGAGCCGCTCGACATGATGCAGGCGATCCTGATGCTGGTGCGGCAGGTCAACGAGGATAGGCACGAGGTCGAGAACCAGTACAGCCGCGCGGTGAACCGCGACGGCAATCTGCGCGCCAAGGAGGAGGTCTCCGACATATTCGAGCTGCGCGATCAGTTCGAATGGCGGGGGCTCGGACAGGTTCCCTATAGCGGGCTGAAGCTGAAGCGCGCTTACGCCATATACGACGCCGAGTTGCGCTGCGACATGCACGAGCTGCGCGTCGACGACAATCCCGCCTGCGAATGCGGCGCCATCCTGCGCGGCGTGAAGAAGCCGGTCGACTGCAAGCTGTTCGGCACCGTCTGCACGCCGGAGACGCCCATGGGCTCCTGCATGGTCTCCTCCGAAGGCGGCTGCGCCGCACACTGGACCTATGGCCGCTTCCGCGACCACCAGCAAAGGCGCGTGTCATGAAGGCCTACCAGCGCAAGCTCGACATCAGGAACGGCTGCGTCGACCTGTCCCACGGCTCGGGCGGCCGGGCCATGGCGCAGTTGATCTCGGGTCTGTTCCACGAGGCCTTCGGCAATGAATGGCTGGCGCGCGGCAACGACCAGTCGGCATTCGACGTTGGTGCCGGGCGCATGGTGATGACGACCGACGGCTATGTGGTCTCACCGCTGTTCTTCCCCGGCGGCAACATTGGCTCGCTTGCAGTGCACGGCACCGTCAACGATATCGCCATGGCCGGTGCACGCCCGCTCTACCTCTCTGCAAGCTTTATCATCGAGGAAGGCTTCCGCTTCGCCGACCTCAAGATGATCGCGGAATCGATGGGCGAGGCTGCGCGCACGGCCGGCGTTCACATCGTCACCGGCGACACCAAGGTGGTCGAGCGCGGCAAGGCCGACGGCCTGTTCATCTCGACCGCCGGCGTCGGGGTCGTGCCCCACGGGCTCGATCTCTCGGCGGAGAATGCCCGCGTCGGCGATCGCGTCCTGATCTCGGGCACGCTCGGCGATCACGGCGTGGCGATAATGTCGAAGCGGCAGAATCTCGCCTTCGAGACCGAGATCGTCTCGGATTCGGCGGCGCTGAACGATCTCGTCGCGAAGATGGTCGAAGCGGGCGGCCGCGGCATCCGCCTGATGCGCGATCCCACCCGCGGCGGGCTTGCCGCCACGCTGAACGAGATCGCCCTGCAGTCCGACCTCGGCTTCCATCTTCGCGAGGAGGCGATCCCGGTCAAGCCGGGCGTCGCGGCAGCGTGCGAGCTGCTCGGGCTCGATCCGCTCCATGTCGCCAATGAGGGCAAGCTGGTCGCGATCTTGGCGCCCGAAAATACTGCTGCAGTGCTGGCCGCGATGCGGGCGCATCCGCTTGGCCGCGACGCCGCCGACATCGGCGAGGCCGTAGCCGACGATCATCATTTCGTGCAGATGGCCACGAGCTTCGGCGGCGGGCGGATCGTCGACTGGCTGTCGGGCGAGCAATTGCCGAGAATCTGTTGAGGCAAAATCATGCACATCCTGCTCCTGTCGCATTCCTTCAACAGCCTGACGCAGCGGCTGCATGTCGAGCTCAGGGATCGAGGCCACGATGTCGCGGTCGAGCTCGGCATGCCGAGGTCACGCGCGAGAGCCTGGCGCTGCATCGGCCGGACCTTGTGATCAGGCAGGTCTTCGATACCGACGCCATCACCGCATGGAAGCCGTCGAACCGCCCGGCATAGGAACGAGTTTGAGACGCTCTGCCTCGAACACCTCCCAGATCGTCTGATCGGCCAGTTCCGGATGGTGATGCGCCTTGGCGTAGGCGATGCACTTGCCGAGCAGCCAAGCGTTTAGCTCGTCCAGGCTTTTGAACCGCAGGCGTGGTGTGAAGAAGGGTTCCCGGACCAGCCCGACCTGGTTCTCGACCTAGCCCTTCTCTCAGCCCGACGCCGGCGTGCAGGCAACCGGATCAACAAGATCGTGGCTGCACATGCGGGAAGCGGCCGATTGTAGCGATGGTCCTTGCCGACAAAGATCGTCTCCACCGCGGTCTTCATGTCGTAGATGCCGCGGCTGCAGATATCCTTGAACAGCGCGAATGCTCGATCATGGGCATCGAACACCATCTCCCGCATCTCCCGCGGATAGGCCCGCACGAACAGCATGCGGCTGTGGCAGAGCCGGACGTGAGCAGCCTTCACCATCACCGTGGTGCCGCTCAACAGGACGACCTCGTGGCTCCAGTCGAACTGGTAGGCTTCGCGTGGTGCAAAGCTCAGCGGGTCACAGGCCGCCGCGGGCGATTGCCAGCGTTCCTTGCTCCACCGCCTGGCGTTTATCGATAGCGCGGACGCGTTATGCGCACGAAATAGTGGAGGTGCTGCGCTGCTGTCCGAGGGATCACAGCAGGAGCCGATATGAAGAACGCGACAATTCTCGCGCGACTTCCTTGCTCAGCCACCCTCTACGGCATCAGTACGGGGCGGCAGCACCTATGAACGGTAGGGAGTCCTCGTTCTGGCTCCCAGTTGCAGCGCGCCGCCGAGGTCGTAGCCCGCTCCGCGAACCCAAGACGGCAGTGCCGCAAACTAACGACACGAAAGTACTCGATGATCGGTCTCTTCCACTCACGCGCAAAGTCGCTACCGCAGCAGCGGTTTGGCCATTCGTCCCCTGATAGCAAGCATCCAGCACACTCATGGCCAACCGCCCGGCTTCTGGACCACCCCCTATATTCTCGGTTTCTCACCTTCACCGCCGGCCACCACGCCAAGTTGGCAACCGAGGAGCGATCAAAGACGAGGAACGCGGGGCCGCCATCGGCGAGTTCGACTTCAATCGAGGGGCCGACGACGCCGCCGCCATCTGCTTCTACACCATAAAAATCTGCGAAATGAAGCCGAACACCCTCTAGTCCTAATGGCTATGAAGGTTGCACAGCGATCAACCGAGCCGGCAACACCGAGGCAGAGCGGCGTGCATATATCGCATCGATGATGGTGATGCTTTCGTGATGAACGAAGTGCACGGTCTTACCTACTCGGTACCCGATGAGGCTCGAGCCACGTTGGATGCTGGGACCCGCCGCTGGGCGGCTGCAAAGCTAAGCCGCCCGGCCAATTGGCGCCTCGGTTCTTTTTGCCAAATTCTAGAAGAGCTACTTGAGCCTTCCGCGTCGGATCAATTACCAGCCTTCAAGGATTTTGCGGTGTCCAGATGCTTTTGCAACGTATCTATCTGGCCGGAAGCATATTCCCCGGCAGCATCCTTGCTTTTTGATGCCTTCTTGTACTCGGCGATATCCTTCTGGTGGTCTGCGACCATGTGGGTAGCGAACATTCTGTCGAAGCCTGCTCCGGACATTTTTGACATCTTGTCATACTCGGCTTTTTGCTTCGCATTGGGTCCGCCAGGTGGGTTCATTCCCAAGCCCTCGGCAGCATTCAACGCCTTCTGATTGGCCGCAGCGTGGTCTGTGGAAAGCATTCTGCCGAACGACTTGATGGCATCGCTTTGACCGTTCTGCTGCGCCAGCTCTCCCATGCTCACTTCGGCGAAATTGCCCTCGATCGCCTTCTTAAGGAACGTTTCACTTTGCTTGTCTTTCGCAGATGCGCCGGCAACTGAGATCGCCATCAAGGTTGCTGTCCCGAGCGACATAAGCATTCTGTTCATCGCCAACTCCTGTGGGTTGTTTGTCGCGATGAACACGCCAATTGCGGAAGAGGTTCCAATTGAGCACATGGGACTGGGTTGAGTGCTGGCGGACCCTCAAGCGGTTCGGGCGCAGGTACTATCGCAGGATCTTCTGGCGGGCGGAAGTCGGCACGATGCCCAACAGGAACCGAATAGTGCGGGGCGTTATTAGCTCGCTCTGATCGATCTGGTCCTGTATGAAAGCAGCAATGGCGATATCTGGTATTTAGCGCGACAACCGCGTTCGAGCGCGCCAGTCGCGAAGCATCAGCCGAATGCCGGCTGTGGAGGACGGACGTCGTACATTGAAATCCTCAAATCCCTGCGGGGCAGCGCAAAGGTCCGGAGCACCAAGCGCTGCTCAACCTGATCGGGACTTTGATGGCAGACTAACAAGGACGCAATGATGCGGTATCCTTGGACTTTAGCCGCAGCCCTTTTCGCAGTCGGCATCATTGAATGGGCTGTGGTGGCTGAGCGCCCCGCAGAGACCCCACTCCGGATCGAGGCTTCCCTGACGGGGGCCCCCGATTGGTCTCAGAGCGCAGCCCTTACATGCGGACAGAGCGGTGATAACGAAGCGGCGCCCAGGCGCAACCGAGTTGGGTCGCCGTTTGAAAGGCTCACCCGATCCGTAGATTTTCAGCCGAGTCTTTTCCGCGATTGTTCACGACGTCGAAGCTGACTTTGGCGCCCTCGGCGAGAGAAGTGAAACCGGCCTTTTCAACAGCCGAGATGTGAACAAACACGTCCTTGCCGCCGTTGTCAGGTTGGATAAACCCATACCCCTTTGTCGGGTTGAACCACTTTACCGTCCCTATAGCCACTTAACTTCTCCTTTTAAAAACGAAAACTAGTGCCCGAAATCCGACAAAAGAAAGGCTAGTCGCGACCGCGTCCCCAACAACTCGCCAAATGACTGCCGACCGTAAAACACCCCATGAGCGTGGCGCGCATCCTGCGGCGGCTCGATCATGTCAGGCGGTAGGTTGCCGAGATTTAGTTTGATCATATTAAACTCCTAAAAAAACGAACCATGAGTGCGCGGTCGTGGTGGCACAGCGATCCTTTTGCCGATCTCATCCGGCCACCGCTCAACCACCCGGACGGCGATACTGTCTCTTGTCACAGCGCTGTGTTGACAGAAGCCATCGGCGACATGGTGCCTGCTGTTTGGGTCTTTGATCGGACACGACGCGCCGTCCCTCTCAAGCCTCGACCACCACCACAGCCAAGAGCGATGGGCCGCGGGTGGTCGGCGCGATCTGGAGCAGGACCATGCTGAGAGCGGGCTACTTCGATGTGCCCCATTTCTACAGCAACTTCACGGTGGCCGTTCGAAAGGGCTGTTACGGAGCTCGTGCCTCCTCTGGCGCCCACGTCACACGGGAGGCATCTGCCCCCCAGCTCAGTCATGACGTACGGATCGCTAGCGCCCAGGAATTGGATCAGCCGGCCGATCTCGTCACGGGCCTCTCTCCTGAGTCTGGCGAGAATCGCGGAGAGCCCTTGCGCTCCCGCTGTTGGATACCGAGTCCGGACAAAATCGCACGGGTGGAGTCCGCTGGCAGTCCTCTCACGTTTTCCATGGTGGCTGCTCACTAAATTGGCTTTCTAGGGCCATTGCCAGTGTCGGCCCGGCAGCCGGGGGCTAGAAACCTGCCAGTGAGACAGGCGCGCGGCGCTTTGGGCCTTGCGACCTTGGACATAACGACGCCCCCCGGCCAAAGCCCGGACAACACGTGTCGCATGCGCCGTCGTCGCGACAGGTCGCGGGTTACAGCTCAAGGATGGACACGGGCAGCTGGTTTGGGCTTCTACGCCCACCCGAATCATGCACTTAATGCGAGTAATAAGGACTGCTCTTATGAGCGAGGCTTCACATGGGAAGGCCTGCTGTAGTTCGAACCATCACAGTCATACTCTACGGTGTCGCACACCACGGGACATATTTCGTCCAAAACTCGATCGTGTACGTGCAATCTGCATTTGGAAGCAAGGCAACCCACGTTGGCGGGTCACCGCCGGAAATGACGGCCAAGCTACTCCTTTCGGAAATCGTTCGCGCCCGCGCTGAGGCAATGCACTAAGCGCAGAATTGCGCTGCGGAGCTGGGATGGGCGAGTCCTTTGAGGCTATTGCCTTTGCTCGCCCGTTTCGGTTGAATCGGGAGCGGAGGGCTGCCCATGTACCAGATCAAGACCGTCGGCCGGCGTATGCCGGTTTGCGTCGCTGCTCTCAATTGTATTGCGCTGGCGGGATCTGCCATTGCATCGCAGAACTGGGGCTGAAGGCGAAGGGGAAATGAACGAATTAGAGCCGGACGACTGGCGTACGCAGTGGCTTTGGTTTGGGGCGGCGCTGTTGGCGATGATGATAATCGCGGCAATCGTGACCCGCTTTCCTGTTTAAAACCACAGGAGCAGAAAGAAATACACCCCTTCGGGGGCGTTTCGGCGTCCGGTATGGCCGCGCCAAAATCGACCTTCCCGAAGCGCGATTGCTCGGGACTGCGTGATCCGCGCCGCTGTCATCTAGTTCAGCGTTTTCTTGGTTCGAATCATATCAGGCGGCGTCGGCGAGTTTGTAGGACCAGTTGTGGATGACCGGATGGCGATTGACGTCGTCGATGCCAGCCATGATGCGCTCCTTGAGTTCGTGTTTTGAGGCCACCCGGATATGGCGCAGGACTGAACGGGCGAACTTGGAGAAGAACCCCTCGATGAGATTGAGCCACGAGCCGTGCTTGGGGGTGAAGGTGAGTTCGAAGCGTCCAACCGGTCGAGTGGCGAGCCAGGTTCTGGTTTCTCTCGATATGTGCGCGGAATGATTGTCGAGAATCAATTTGATCGCAGTGTTGGGCGGATAGGCGGCATCGACAAGCCTGAGGAACTCGATGAACTCTCGACTGCGGTGGCGGTCTTTGACAAGGGCGTGGACCTTGCCAGTCAGCAGATCAATCCCAGCCAACAAGCTGAGCGTGCCATGGCGCTTGTATTCATGATCGCGCGCAAAGGTGGCGTGGACGCCAGGCTTGGGCGGCAAATCCGGCGCTGTCGTTGCGATGGCCTGGATTCCCGGCTTCTCGTCGCAGGAGACGACCGTCACCGGCTTTGCCCGTCGCTTTCCCTTGGCAGAGGCTCTCTTCAGGACTTGGACTTCACGATAGACGCACAGGACCTCCGCCATCTTCTGTTCGAACTCGGCGTCGCGATTTTCAAGGTAGTAGCTCACCTTGTGCGGCTTGATTTCCTCTTGGCCGAGGATCTTGCACACTGTTCCCTGGACCAAATTAGCCAAACACGCATGCCCTGCCACCGGCCCCTGTTCGCGCGCATGGCGCGCCAAGAGCCGCGTCGTCCACAACTCATGCGGATAGCCATGGTCTTTGGCCTTGTCACACGCCAGCGACACCAGCCAGGCTTTGGCCTCAGGCGTGATCGTTGGCTCCTTGCCTGGTCGCGGACGATCATCGAGCGCCACCAGCGGGCCATCGGCCAGTGCCCGCTCGACACAGCGCTGCACCGTCTGATGATGGACCCCAAGTCTTTGGCCCACCGCGCAGAACGAAGGATTTTCCCGATACGCCAGCAGCATCTGGGCCCGCGATACCCGGCTCGCCAGCTCAGTTCTCGACCGCGAAAGAGCCGCCAAGGTCGACAGCTCTTCATCACTCATTGCCAATTCGACCGCTCGCCGCCATCCTGCCATGATACAGCTCCTCGTTTCGCCGACCGCAAACGAGGAATCCGCCAACAGTCCGTCCGTTCCACCAATTCAACCCGCTCCACGGCGCAGGTTTCATGGAATCGGTCGTCTAGTATGCGTCAGACCCAATCTTGAACGCCTGTTCAAAACTTCGCCGGAAGCGGCTCCGTCATTCCGGGGCGCCCTCTTGGCGCGAGAGCCGGAATCCATTGCTCAATAGTCACCCCGCCTCGATGGATCCCGGGCTCGCCACCTCGTCGCGCCCCGAGGTGACGACCGTAACTCCCCTCCTGCGACCGTTCAGTTAGCGGCGCGCCGCAGGAAGGCCGGGATATCGAGAATAGCCTCATCGGGCGCATTGCGCGCAGCGGTGCGGCCGTAAGGATCGAGCGGCCGGTCGGCCGCGTGGCGCGCATATTCCGGAGCCGCCCTTGCCGGTTGCCCCACGGGCTGTCGCGCTTCCGGGCGGAGAGGCGGGCTTTCCACTTGCGGAAGGGGTGCACTGCGCTCGATGCGATCGGCGATGCGGCGGCTGTCGTTGCGCAGCCTGCCGGCGAGCTGCGTGAGTGGGCTTTCCGCGGGTTGCGTCTGCTGCGCCGGGTCAAGATTATCGATTCCGGTCGCCACCACTGAGACGCGGACGATACCTTCGAGGCTTTCATCAAACGACGCGCCGACGATGATGTTGGCGTCCGGGTCGGCCTCGTCGCGAATGCGGGTCGCAGCTTCGTCGACTTCGAACAGCATGAGATCCCGGCCGCCGGTGATGGAGATGATGAGGCCACTGGCGCGCTTGATCGAAGGATTCTCGATCAATGGATTGGAAATTGCGGCCACGGCGGCGGCGAGCACGCGCTTCTCGCCGGATGCCTCGCCCCTTCCCATCATGGCCTTGCCCTTCTCTCGCATCACGGAGAGAACGTCGGCAAAATCGAGATTGATCAGGCCTTCCTTGACGATGAGGTCGCTGATGCAGGCCACACCCGAATAGAGCACCTGATCGGCGAGGGCGAAGGCATCGGCGAATGTGGTCTTCTCGCTGGCCACCCGGAACAGATTCTGGTTCGGGATGATCAGCAGGGTGTCGACCGTCTTCAGCAACTCCTCGATGCCGGCTTCGGCAAAGCGCATGCGGCGCTGGCCCTCGAAGTAGAATGGCTTGGTGACCACGCCGATGGTGAGGATGCCGAGCTCGCGTGCAGTCCTGGCGATGATGGGGGCAGCCCCGGTGCCGGTACCGCCGCCCATGCCGGCGGTCACGAAGACCATGTGCGCGCCGGTCAAATGATCGCGGATCGTATCGATTGCCTCCTCGGCTGCGGCGCGTCCCAATTCCGGCTGCGAGCCGGCGCCGAGGCCTGCGGTCACCTTTGTGCCGAGCTGGATGAGGCGCCTCGCCTTCGAAATGGCCAGCGCCTGCGCGTCGGTATTGGCGACCACGAACTCGACCCCTTGCAGCCCGGCCGTGATCATGTTGTTGACCGCATTGCCGCCGGCGCCGCCGACACCAAACACGACGATGCGGGCCTTCATTTCGTGGATATCGGTGGTGCCAGTCATTCTTCCCTCGTGATTGCTCCGGCAAGCCGGGGATGGAGATGAGGATCGAGTGCTACCTGCGAGTCGCGCGGTCTGCTTCCACGATCGCAGCAGCCAGATGTCCCAATCGACGCGCGGCTTGTCCCGCGATCGCGCCGCCGGCATGGCGACCGTTCCGCAGAACCGCCACTTCGTCTTCCAGTAGTGCCGCCCACGCATTGGCGGCCGTCGTCTCGGCGGCCGCCTGCGTCAGCTCGACGGCGAGGCGATCGGCGCGCTCGCGCTCGCGCTCGAACACCGCCCTGTAGGCGGTTGCGACGGCCTCGAGCCGCGCGACCTCCGCCTTGAATGCCTCGATCTTGACTGCTTCGATCTGTGCCAGGGAGGCATCGATCGGGTCTGCCCGGCCGCGTCTTGGGCGGGGTGTGCACCGGAGCTCGGGCAGATCAACGCTCAACAGGGCCTTGCCGTCCTCCGACCGCGAGCGCGGCAACCGGCGGCGTCTCGCAAGCGAACGCGCGGCCTCTCGGGAGATATGGAGGCGGGCACCCAGATCGGCATACGTCAACAACTCAACGCACATCGGCGCTTCTCCTGGAGCGAACCGGGAAGGCATTTCGAGCTAATGATGGCTGGACGATTACCGCAGGCTAGGCCGCGTTGGTTAATGGACGGTTAACGCGCGAGCGGCGCGGTTTACGAGTGCCGTCACCGAGCGGACCCCGGGATCGCAAGACACCATCAGCCGCGGCGACGTCCTGTCCGTCTTGCGCTGGCAGCGATGGAGCTTCAGAACGTTGGAGATGTTTTCGGAGCTCTCATTGCCGGTGCCGTCACAGCAGATGACGAGGTATTTGGGCTCGGGGGTGCGTGCTCCACGGGACGCGCCTCCGGGTGATGCTACCGTGGCGATTATAGCGGAAATGGATGGCAGCGAGGAGACGAAGGCGGCGTCGCCGGCGTGGTGCCCCGTGTTTCATCTGTTGACATTAACCACTTGTTAACCATGCGGTCGGCTAATGTGGACGGGTGGGGGATCACCATGTCGGCCCATGTGACGCGACCGAAGTTGATGCCTGTTTCGGCCGATCCAGCCTTTCGGTCGCTCAACCGGCTGGCGGTTCGCGCCAAGGCCGTCCTACAGACCAAAACGGCTGTCCTACGGAGCAAAGCCATGTTCGGAAAGGACGATTTAGTGGACAATCTCAGCCGCGATCTTGATCGCGCGCGCGGAAGACGCGATGCACTCGCATCCGAAGCCACGACCCTGACGGCTCAGATCGCCGAAATTGAAGCCCGCCTTTCGGAGGAGAAGACCAGGCGGGAGCGTGATCGCGTTTTGGGCGAAATCGAAGCGATAAAATCCCGAATCAGGCAAGCCGCCGGCGCGTTTGCACCCGTCGTGGATGGTCTCTCCAAGGCGATCGAGTCGGCTGCTGCAGTTGTGCCCGAGGCTCGCGAGCTCAATAGTTTCCTGGTGTCGGTGGCGACCGAAATCGACAGTGTGCTCGATCCCCTGCTGCGCGAACTGGATCAGCGCGCGGATGCGGTGCGAGTCGGCCACGTAGCGCTGGACCTCCCGAGTTCGTCGAATGAAGCTCCCATCGTGCTGCCGAAAGACGGCAACGAACGCCTGCTTCGCTTTCCAGCATGGCTGTCTCGCGACAAGGAGACGGACAAGGAAACAGCGGAGAGCCCGCGCAGCACGGCAGCGTGAACCTGGCGGGCGCCGTCGTCCTTGCGGCGCATCCTTCGAGACGCCCGCCCCAAAATCACCCATTTTGCTGCGCGGCCGGGTCGCATCTTGCGAGGCAGATGCTGGGTCCATTACCTAGGGTTGGTGCTACCGGTCCCAGCCTCGAGTTTAATATCTCTCTGGCAAGGTCTGATTGGTTCGGACCAGCCGCTCACACTGGTCCGTTCCGAGGTTCGCGTCCGTGCGGATCATTGTGCGGCGTTCGTTGTGCCGCTGAGGCCGTTGCCAAGGTCTGCGACGTGCTGGCCTCGATCGGGGATGCGTGCTCGGAGTATCACTCAGAGCTCGGGTAGGCCGTCTACTCATAGGTCGAGTGCTGCTAGTCAAGGCGCGCTTGACGTCTGCTATGCCCTTAGTAGCGGCGCAAAATGCCATATGGCCGGAGGTCCGAGTCGGGCCAGGAGCTGCCTCTAAGCATGGCAGATTTGTGCTACGATACGGCCGATAATTCAGGCATTGGAGGGCACTCTTGGCACATTCGAACCTTGAAATTTTCAAATCCATAATTGATCGTGGTTTCTCGCACGGTGATCTGTCGGTCGCAGACGAAGTTGCGCAGAGCGGCTGCTTGAGCATCAGTCTCTGACGAATACCGACCTTCCCGGTCCAGACATTCTGAAATCTCAGATCGAGAATGCTCGCAGAAGCATTAACAACTTGAAGCTCACGCTGAATGCTTCAGTCGAAACTGAGGACACGGTGTGGGCGCGCTGCAAGGCAACGGGCTTCGATCCGCGCTCTGGAAAGCCGGTGACCATAGACGTCATGGACATCTGTCGTTTCGCTGGTGGGAAACTCGTGGAGCATTGGGGCGTGCCCGATAGGTTTGCACTTCTTGACCAGATCGGAGCGTTGCCGCCTCCGCCCAAATGAACCTGTCGCGAGTGGGGCGGCTGGCGGCCGCAAGCAGGTCCGTTGTGTGTCAAAAGCAGCGATCCAAGCTCGCGCGCTGCCGGGTCCGGTCTAACCTTGACACCGGACCTATCCACACCAACGACGCCAAGTAGTCAAGCGGCGCCCCGATCCCCAGTAGATTGACAATTTATCTGCGGCATCATGCGGCGCTTTAATGCCCCATCTCACCCGCGGAGCCATGATCACAACGCCCGAGAGGAAAGCTGGCTGATCTTCTACGGTTATGTCCACGTCTGCAGCATCGGCTTGCGCTCCGGCAATCGTGGTGTGGCTTTAAGGGCGAGCGCAATAAACCTTGGTATCGGTCCGTGCCCCCTTACGTTCAATTGAGCCGTCTCTGCGATCGCCTTATCTATAGGGCGTGCGGTAGCACTCCCGCTATCGCTGCCCTCCTTGGGCGTTTCCTCCCTAGACTTTGGGCCGCTTGTGGCGACGCAGGCGGCCTTTCTTTTTGGGTGCACCTCATCGGCTTCGGGAGGAATTCAGGTTTACGCCGTCGTCCGTAACCTCAGACGCGCAACCGCTACAGCATCACCAGCAACCAAGCCGTGATCCTCGCGCCCTTGCGCGTCGTCAATCGCAGCTTGAACACGAACGGCTTCGGGGAGGTTAGCTCGTCCCCGCGCCATCCAACCGCGCCAGCCCAGCCTCGATCACGACGATATCTTCCTCGATCTGCTGGACGGTTGTCCAGAAAATCAAAACCTGCACGTCCCTTTAGGTCCACCGCCTAGCTTCGGGCGCCGTATACTGAGATCATCCAGAGCCCTCCGATAGTTCAAGCGAACGTAACCATCCACAATCAGCTCGATTGCGTTTGGCATTCCCACCCCCGTCGTCATCAACTGACACCGAACCGCTTACCTAGCGACACCCCTCGAAACGGCATCTCTTCGCAAATTGTCTCCAGCAGCCGTCAAATGAGACCCTATGGTCAGACCGAGCCGACCTAACATCAGGAGAGCAAGGGGGCAGCACAGTTCAATGGAAAGACCGGCTCCCAATATCGCAATGGCGCGTTGTTCATCCCCGTTGAGATCGGCCCATGAGATGCCTTCCATAACGCGCCTCCTTCGCAAAGAACTATCAAAAATCCAACCGCGCGACCGATTTGTCGCAGCATAGCCATGGCCGCGTCGGTGTACCGACCGTGGGTTAGATATTGATCCACCTGCGCTGTACTAATCAGCGCCACAACGACGACCGTGAAGCCCTTAAACATCGGGCCTCTCCTCTTGAAAGAGACCGCTAACCCGGCATGCCCAGGTTCAAACCACTTCAGGAATTCCATGGCCGCAAATCGCGACCCATATGCAATAGCAATATGGTGAGCATGATTCGTAACAAATTCCTTAATTGCGCGGCCTCAGGGGGCCTCTATGTCGCCTCGTCAGCTTGTCAGTCGAGCTTAGCATTACAGTTGTTTTTTTGATTTGAAGTGGGTGCGTTGAGCGGCAGCCTGGTGAGCTCTGTGCCAGCGGCAGCATCAATATCGAGAACACCGTTGTTGGTATCACCCGTGCTGATGACACATGTCGTCGATTTCATCGATGTGTCGGGTCACAATTACCATCGAATCCATCACCAAAGATTCTTTAATGATATCGACGATGAACCAATAGAAAGACGGAGATGTGAACGATTTAGAAACGATGCTGGGGCGCCAAGACGCGCCCAGCACGAAGGCCGAGGTTGCGGTACGCGAGGCCGCAAAAACTGGAATTGAGGTCGGGCCGCAGTCGACACCGCCGACATGTTCGCCACCCAAGCTGGCTTCAGGGCTGGCTCAGCGCTTGGCCGGAGCCCTGTCTAAAAGTACGCTGTTGCCGCGGAACTTTCAGGGCAACGTGGCTAACTGCCTGTCCTTTTAGATTTAGCTGCCCGCTTCAAGCACATGGGCATCAGCCCGTTCACGATTGCCCAACAGCTCGTAGTAGTTCACGGCCGCCCGGCTTGGTACGGCCAGTTTGTCATCGCGCTTAGCAATGGCAGCGGTCTGTTTGCCCAAGCCCTTCAATTCAAGTTTGAGGGTGAGGGAGACGACTACGGATGCACTGCCTGGACGAACGCAAAGGACGGCACCAACCTCGAAGGCCTCAAAATCACTTCGCGCATGGTGAAGGCCGAGGGCTGGGACAAGAACTCAAAATGGCGGAAGATGGAGCAGCAGATGTTTCAGTACCGCGCCGCCGCGTTCTTTGGCCGTGTGAACTGCCCTCAGTTGCTGATGGGCTACCACACTGCCGATGAAATCGAGGACGCCGTTAAGGACGTGACACCCCGGGCCAGTCAAGGCGCGACGGACGAACTGGCGGACGCGATCGGAGGCGGCAATGGCTGATTGGATTCCGATTCAGATCAAGGCGCCCTCGAGACGAAATCGCTATTGGAGCGGGCTGCAAAGGCTGGGGAAGTGGTAATGCCCCTGATTCTTGGCAGAGTTATCTCGATGACGTGTTCAGATCGCAAGCCGTCGCTAAGAAGCTTGGGTGGGCTATCAACTGAACCGCCCCGGGTTTGCCGGAGGCCATTTGGTTTAAGTTATGCCGCCATGGCGGGTTGTTCCAGCATGGCGTAGTAGCGTTGCTCGGCTTCGGCAGGCGGGATGTTGCCGATGGGCTCCATGAGCCGTCGATTGTTGAACCAGTCCACCCATTCCAGGGTCGCGAACTCTACGGCCTCGAAGCTGCGCCATGGTCCACGCCGATGGATCACCTCTGCTTTGTAAAGGCCGTTGATCGTTTCGGCGAGAGCGTTGTCATAGGAATCTCCAACGCTGCCGACGGAAGGTTCTATACCTGCTTCAGCCAGGCGCTCGGTGTACTTAATGGATACGTATTGGCTGCCCCTGTCGCTGTGGTGAACGAGCCCGCCACGATGAACCGGCCGTCGATCGTGCAGAGCCTGTTCCAGCGCATCCAGCACGAAGCTGGCGTGCGCTGTGCGAGAGGCCCGCCAGCCCACGATCCTGCGGGCATAGGCGTCGATCACGAAGGCGACGTAGACAAATCCGGTCCAGGTCGCGACATAGGTGAAGTCGGACAGCCACAGGACATTCGGCCTTGGCGCCTTGAACTGGCGGTTGACGTGATCCAGCGGGCATGGCGCAGCCTTGTCGCTGCTCGTGGTCTTGACGGGTTTGCCGCGGATGACCCCTTGCAAACCCATGTCCCGCATCAGTCGCGACACCGTGCAACGGGCAACATCGAAGCCTTCGCGCTTGAGCTGGCGCCAGACCTTGCGCACGCCGTAGACCCGGAAGTTCTCGTCGAAGACGCGCCGGACCTCGATCTTCAGCCTGGCATCCTGCCTGCCGCGCGCCGACAGCTTGGCCGGATCGCGCCGCTTTGCCACATGGGCGTGGTAGGTCGAGGGGGCAATCGGCAAGACCTTGCAGATCGGCTCGACCCCATGCGCCCCACGATGATCGTCGATGAAGGCGATCATGGCTTGGACCGGCGGTCGAGCTCCGCCATCGCAAAATAAGCGCTCGCCTTGCGCAAGATCTCGTTGGCCTGTCGAAGCTCACGGTTCTCCCGTTCCAGGGCCTTCAGCTTCTCGGCCATGTCGGTCGGAACGCCGGCTCGCTGCCCGCTGTCGATCTCGGCCTTCTTGACCCAGTCATGCAGCGTCTGCGGTGTGCAGCCGATCTTGGCAGCAATTGATGTCACTGCAGCCCAGCGCGACGGGTGCTCGCCGGCGTGATCCAGAACCATCCGAACCGCACGGTCCCGGACCTCAGGCGAAAACTTGTTCGTCGTCTTGCTTGTCATGGCTCCATCCTCTCAGGAGTTGGAGCCTCCGGCAAACCCGGGGCGGTTCAGGATGCAAATTAAGAAGTCTTTTCGCTTGTTTCCGTAAGGTGTGCCGAATGCAATTCGATAACTACAATGGCCGCGATGGGTGACCGCTTTTCCGTACGCACACTTTACACCCAAGCTCGGTAAAACCTTCCGGTAGGTACGCTGGCGCGTTCATGGAAACCACGCAAGTGGTGAAGCCGCGTGGAGAGCTGATGACCTTGCAATGTGCTCGGCGATAATTTTCCAGGAGGCTTCGATGCCTGATGACTCACGCCCCTGCCCCCGTGGTTCGGGTTTCATGTCCCGCTGGCGCAATGACGCTCGCGGTATTCCTCTCGCGAGGGTTTGCCCGAAGTGAGAGGAAGCGAAACTGGCCAGGTATCGGCCCGAAGTCCTGACCGATAGCCAGTACGAAGCGGATGAGCCAATCGAGGAGCAGTGAATGTTCTGACATTGGTATAGGCACGACTGGGAGCACCAGCAGTGGACCCGGGAAGCACCAGAGCCTGAGAACTCGCCCTGTCCTACGTGCGAGCTTCTGCAATTCCCCTGGGCATCGGAGGACCTGATGACCGCCAAGTTCAAGCCGGACAATGGCATCGTCGATGCACCCCAGCTCGACCTCTTCCGCTGAATGCACCCTTAAGCCCCGTTTCGCTTCTACCCACAACGGGAGGGCACACGTATGGAGGAAGCCATGAAGCAGTGCTCGAAGTGCGGCCAACCGTATGAAGACGTCCTGCCCTGCTGTTCGAAGTGCGAGGGTTACGAGGCAATCGCCTACGTCCCGGCCGGAAATTACATCTCGGTCACGTACCGCAGAAAGCCGGAGAAGAGGCCACGAGCTACTTGATTAAGCTCGAAATGTGCGCCAATCCCTGGTCAGCGGGTTTGATCGTTTTCGACGACGGCCAGGCCAAGCTCAACCGTCACCTGATATCGCCTGACAGGCCGGTTGTGGTTCAGGTCGAAGGGCGAGAGCCTACAAAGACTAAATCGAAGTATGCGCGAGCTTGTGGCAGCGCCTCTACAGCGAGATGGATTTTCGACTGCATCATTCTGCCCAGCCCTCCTACCCCACTCCCGCCACTCGTTGAGAATATCCCGGCCTCACCAGCCGGGATTTTTGTCATCAGCCAAACCGGCACCGTGGGACTAATCCTTCCTGTCCGAGCCAAGAACAATGCCATACTGAAGCGGCGGTGCCCCTCCACCAGCATATAAGCTTTCGGAAACTCACGCGATCGCGCATGCAGGCCGTTTACGCCGCCATTTCTATTATCAAGGACCACTATTGGGAAAGGGAATGTCCGATGTTCCAGCATGTAGCGGGCAGTCCTATATGGCCCCATCTCCTTGCCTTCAACGAGCCATTTGCCCCGATTTAACGTCTTGACGTGTTCATCCCTGAAATCATCATCGTCGGAAAGAATTTTTCCCAAGGTCTCTGCAGCCCAAGACACCTTGTCAAAGCGGTACAGCCTTGAGGGGAGCCAGAAAAAGGATGAATAGCCCCAGTGCTCATGAAGCCAATACCTCGCGACCTCGGGGGGCACGGTCGGGAACTCTTCTTGTGATGTGATCCACTACTCATCAAATTTGCTGGGATCTACGGCGCCCCTCTTGTCTTTTGGAGGGGCAAGGTGTTCTGGATAATCGTCCATAGCTTTGAAATAAGCTCACCGCTTGACCAGATTCAAGAGCTGTGCGCGAGATGACAATGCGCTCTCCAGCCATGGTTGGCATGGGGCCGTTCGTTCGCAAAACAGTCCGGCCCCTCAGCTTTGCTCCTTCACTTTCATGGTCTCCGTCAGCTTCTCCTCGACAAAGCGCAGGATTAGGCGGCGAACTTCCGGGTCTTTGATTTTCCGAAATGACTTAATCAAACGAAGCATCTGCAAATCTTCGAGATACTCAGGCATGGGCAATCCTCCCGCCTTTAATATAGGCCTGATTTGCCGAAATCCAATTGTCACATGTTAATCTGTGCTGCACCTTAAGCAGCCTTATGCCCCAATAGTTACCTTTTTGTTTGACGACTTTCGTTGCATGACTCATGCTGCATGTGCGAACGAAAGAAGACGACTGTGAACTACAAATTTGCTGGTATTGAAGCTCCGGACTCATCCGGGCTCCGCTATTTCAAATAATACATTGATGCTGAAGCCGAGACCTTTTCGAAGGCCGCTGAGGCTGCATATGCCCGAGTGCAGGACGAATTAGAGCTTAAGCCGCTCGCTGTCTAATGGCCCTATCAGTTCTCAATATCGACAGTGCCGTTCTCCCGCGCGGCAGCACTCGAGTGACCAGAATCCATTCGCTCCTCCTCGAGCTAAAGACGACGGCGAATTCGACTGCGGCGCCCGGCCGACAGTTGTGGTCAAACCGGTCTCCGCCGTTAGTCTCCGCAAAACGGGAATATTTCGCGGGCAGGCCGGAGACTTTCCGCAATTTCCGCCTCTGGTTCTGCGGACCAGGAGTCTGGAGACAAAGCTGAAAGCGCGAAACGCCGGGATTTCCGGCCCATTGTCGCGTTGCAGGGCAAGCCTGACCAAATTCAGGACTGCGTGGCTGGGGCGGGAGCGATCGAACCTCCCCTGGTGAAATCAAAATCCGCCGTCTTTATCTGAGCGCTTTTCAAGTTGATTGCGGGAGCCGGATTGAACCAGCGACCTCAAGACGCTCCCCGAATGTCACCTCACGAACACAAAGGTCAATTGGGTGCGGCTGATGGCTCGGCAGCCGACTCAGCTGTGGACGGCGGCGTTGCGGCCGATGGCGCGGTGGTCGACTGGGCTGCGCCAGCGGGGAACAGCCGACAATGACAGTGAGCAGGCCTTGGCCCCACAGCCGCTGTGCAACCCTCTTGGCGTCGTCCAGCGTCACCGCGTCGATGAGCGCGCTACGCTTCTCGATAAAGTCGATCGGCAGCTTGTCGATCTGGTATTGCAGCAGCGCGTGCGCAAGTTTTGACGATGTATCCAGCGCTAGGATCTGCGAGCCCTTCAGGTATGACTTGGCCTCGTCGAACTCCTGCTGAGTCGGGCCTTCCTCGGCCATGCGGCGGACCTGCTTGTCGATCTCCTCCACCGTCTCGCCGGCGCGATCGGCGCGGGTGCCGGTATTGCCGACGAACAGCGCGGAATGATCCATCCAGATCAGCGTCTCACGGATGAAATAGGCGAGCCCACGCTTCTCACGAACTTCGCGGAACAGCCGCGAGGACAGACCGGCGCCGCCGAGGATCTGGTTGACGACATCGGCCGCCATGAAATCCGGCTCGCTGCGGCGGACGCCCGGACCGCCGAAGCTCACGGCCGTCTGCGGCACGTCGAGCGGAACGTAGACGCGCTGCGGCGGCTTTGCCGCAACCACATCGGCAACCTCTGTCAACTGCGCCTTTGCCGCCAGGCTGCCAAAAGACTTGTCGAGCAGTTTGCCAAGCGTCTCTGGATCGACGTCACCGACCAC
Organism: Bradyrhizobium sp. WSM1417; assembly: GCF_000515415.1. Classification (NCBI taxonomy): domain Bacteria; kingdom Pseudomonadati; phylum Pseudomonadota; class Alphaproteobacteria; order Hyphomicrobiales; family Nitrobacteraceae; genus Bradyrhizobium; species Bradyrhizobium sp. WSM1417. The sequence continues at coordinate 2,503,908 of NZ_KI911783.1, read as the reverse complement.
GGCGATCTTGAGCGTGTCCCTGGCAATCACGCGGCGGACATAGTCCTTCAGATCGGGGACGTCGATCTTCGGCACGCTCTCGAACGTTCCTCCGGCCTGCCGGCCATAAGGATGATCGTTGAAGGCGACTTCGAAGAACTTGCGATGAGCGAGCGTTGAAGGATTGGCAGAGTCATGCCGAATGTTCGCGAGCACCGCCGCACGGATCCGTTCGACATCGGGCGCATCGAAACGCGGCGAGGTCAGCGCTATCCGCAGCAGGTCGAAAGCCTCATCCTTGTTGTCCTTGAGCATGCGCAAGGAGCCGCGAAACTGGTCACGGGACGAGGTAAAGCTCAGCTCAATGGCGCGGCGGTCGAGCCGCTCGTGAAAGCTCTTGGAATCGAGATCGCCGGAGCCTTCGCCGAGCAGGCCGGCGACCAGGTGACCGACGCCGGGCTTCTCAGCCGGATCCTGGCTGGCGCCGCCGCCGAAGGCATATTTCATCGCGATCAGCGGGACGGTGGCCTCCTGCACGAACCAGGCTTCGATGCCGCCGGGCGAGATCAGGCGCTGGATCTTGGTAGCGCAAATCATGGTGCAGAGCCGAGCGTCGCGAGCGCGAGCGAGGCCCCACCGAGAACGGCACGCCTAGTGAGAGAATAGGTCACGAGCGCTTCTCCTTGGGTTTGGGCGCAGAATCCTTGATCAAATAGCCGGTCACCGAGCGCTTGTTGTCGAGCCAGTTCTGCGCGGCCTCGCGCACCTGCTCGGCGGTGACGGCTCGGATGCGGTCCGGCCAGCTTCGGATATCGTCGATGCTGAGCCCCGTGGTGAGCGCGGTGCCATAGCAGCGCGCAAGCGTCGCTTGGTCATCCTGGGCGTAGATCGCTTGCGCCATCAACTGGGTCTTGACGCGCTCGAGATCCTCGGCGCGCCGGGGATTTTGCGTCAGCTCGGCGATCACCTTGTCGATCGCGTCCTCGATCTGGGCGAATCCGACACCAGGTTTCGGCGTGGCCGAAATCATGAATTGCGATGCATCAAGCGAGGTGCGCTGGTAGTTTGCGCTCGTGCTGATGGCGAGCTGCTTGTCGATCACCAACACACGGTAGAGATCGGAGTTGATCCCGCCGCCCATCAACTGCGCGAGCACGTCGAGCGCAGGGCTCTCGCCTGCGGCCGCAGTGCTAGCCGACGGCACGAGATAGGAGCGGCGCCAGGTGGGCTGCGCGACGCTGGGATCGGAGAGCGTCACGGTGCGGGGGGCCGCGGGCGTCGGCTCCTGTGGCCGCACGCGCTTCGCGGGGATCGCGGGCTGTGCAGGAATGTCGCCAAAATTCTTTTCCACCACCGGGCGGATTTCCTTGGGATTGACGTCGCCGGCGATGATCAGGATCGCGTTATTCGGCGCGTAGAAGCGCTTGTAGAACGCGAGCGCGTCCTCACGGTCGAGCTTCTCGATCTCCTGGCGAAAGCCGAGATTGGGGCGGCCGTAGGGGTGGTTGAGATAAAGCGCCGCCCTGATCTGCTCGGTGAGCCGCCTATCGGGATTGTTCGCTACGCGCATGTTGAATTCCTCCAGCACCACGTCGCGCTCGGACAGCACGTTCTCATCTTTGAGAATGAGGCCGGTCATCCGGTCGGCCTCCAATTCCATCATCTTACCAAGCTGCTCGCGCGGCACGCGCTGGAAATAGCCCGTGTAGTCGGGGGAGGTGAAGGCATTCTCCTCGCCGCCGACGCGCAGAACGGTCCGGGAGAACTCGCCTGGCGGATGCTTGGCCGTCCCCTTGAACATCAGGTGCTCGAGGAAATGCGCCAATCCCGATTTGCCGGGGGTCTCGTCGGCGGAGCCGACCCTGTACCACATCATCTGGTTCACAACCGGCGTGCGATGATCGGGGATCACCATCACCTGCAGGCCGTTGTGCAGCGTGAAGCTCGCAGGTGGCTCCGAGACGATTGTGATCTGTGCAAGCATTAGAGATCCACATTCTGCAGCGGTCGATCCCGACAAGCAGGGGAGCCGCACGGCGTAGCAAGCAGGAGAGCAAAAGCCGGGCCAATCGCCTGATGCTTCCGTGCGCGGACCGGGGACGCAAAACGACGCGTGGCGCGTGCTTTCCCTTATGAAAGCCAACCCGCACTTGCTTGCTATGCGCCAAGACGTTGCAAACACAACGTTGCGCACAAAAACGCACGACAACTCGCCGCCTCGCGCTTGCCTAAATCCTGCAACGCCACATACTGGAGGCTTGATCTCGCGCCAGAGGCAATGCTCCGCTGTTTCGCGGCCGCTCCGGTGCCCGCCAGGAAACATCCAAAGCTTGTCGCGGCGCAGCCGCACCAGGAGTACCCGGCCGTTACCTGCCACCAGAACGGGCAAGCGATCATCGGTTCGATCGATCAATATGCCGAGAAAGCGTTTGGCAAGCGAGACTATTTCCTAAATAGGCATCCGGTTTCAGGGGCCGGAGCGACCAAATCCCGAGGTCGGCGTCATCTGGATCTATGGCGCCGGCGAACACCGCGTCGTGGCCCTTAACCGACTTCGGAATCGAAAATCTGTTCGAGCATTGTCCCGATGCACAAGAAACTTCGACTTGGCTCAAGCGCTGGCCGCCCGACTAATACAATGCGCCTTGGCCTACGCTGGACGCCTGACAGCCTGCCGCACACCGCGCAGCGAAAACATAGGTTGGGCAACTGGATGCCGCGATCGGCGTCTGATCGAAGCTCGCGGGCCGTAATTCCCGCGGGCCGCGATGTTGGAGCAATTGACTGGGGCCCGTCGGTGTCAGCTCGATCGGATAACGCGGCGAGAAAGACGTCTGCGTCCGCGAGACCCCGAGAATCTGTCGAGACGATAACTGCGCGGCTGGGCCGCCTTGACGCGTGAAAACAGCAATCACTTTCTCAACATCCGCGATGCGGATGACGTCCCCCGATGCCGCGAGGACACACTGAAGCTGCGCACCGCAATGGGGAAGACGAGTTCTTTCATACGTTATAATTCGCGAGATCTGCGAGAAATTGCATACCTACTAGAGTGATGGGTACCACAGTTCACTGTTCTATCCGCTTCTTTTTCCTGTGCGGCGGATCAATCCGGAGCGCATGGCGAAGGCAATCGCCTGCCGTAGAATCTCCGGTCGCGGCGGAGCGGAGCTGCTGCTCGACCCTTGCGTCTATATCGACGTCCTAGAGGGCCGCACGCCAATCAGATCTGGCTGCGCGCTGCGGCGCCGGTTGGCGTGAAGGTTGCCCGCTTCAGCCTGAGACTTACTACCTTCGATCAGAACCGGGCCTATAGTGGTGCGCCCCCACGACTTTCTGCGAAATAGATAAACGTCGTTCTCGTAATAGCCCCGGAATTTAATTATACCTCTGCGTTCACAACGAACCACTACTCTCTGCAGATGCGATCCCATCTCATGGAGTAGCCGTAGCGCCGTATGTTATACCTCGCCGTCGACACAAGTGACGGCAGCAGCACTCCAGTACTTCAAATAAGCTTGAGGCGCCGCGCCTTGATAGCACACTGGATTCGGGTGGTCACTTCTAGCTTTCGCATCGCGTTCTTGAGATGAAAATTGACGGTGTTCTCGCTGACTCTCAATATCACCCCGATTTCCCAGGATGATTTGCCCTCCTCTACCCACAGCAAGCACTGTTTTTCTCGTGCGGACAGCACAACGTCTGGCACGTCGACCATGTGTTTCTCCTGGGGGCGAGACGACTGGAACGAGTTTAGCAAATGCCGTACCACGCGATGGCGACCGCAAACTCTCCTGCCAAGACAAGCCTTGAGGAGCACCGATCAGCCTGGGAAGCTGTCGATTCAACTGCAGCACCATCTGCTATCGAAGCGATTGCGACATACGTCGTAAACGCGACAGCGGTGGTTGCAACAACGGCACACTTGAGATCCGGGATTTAGCCTAGGCATGGGATCGGGTGGTCACTTCTAGCTTTCGCATCGCGTTCTTGAGATGAAAATTGACGGTGTTCTCGCTGACTCTCAATATTACCCCTATTTCCCAGGATGACTTGCCCTCCTCTACCCACCGCAAGCACTGTTTTTCTCGTGCGGACAGCACAACGTCTGGCACATCGACCATGTATTTCTCCGGGAGCCGAGACGACTGGAACGAGATTAGCAAATGCCGTACCACGCGATGGCGACCGCAAACTCTCCTGCCAAGACAAGCCTCGAGGAGCGCCGATGAGCCTAGGAAGCTGCCGATCCAACTGCAGCACCATCGGCTATCGAAGCGATTGCGACATACGTCGTAAACGCGACAGCAGTGGTTGCAACGACGGCACACTTGAGATCCGGGATTTGACCTAGGCATGGGATAGGTCTCCTCATCCTGGTAAGCGCCAGCATTATGTCCCGCGCTTGCTCCAGCGCGGTTTTCTGCATGACCCCACAGAAGAAGCGGAGCGGACCCAGCTACATCGTCCGGCTCCAAGTCAGAGGTTGTTGGAATTACCGACAATGACGTGGAAGACTGGGTCTGTTCGCGTAAATAGCTCGACGACTCATCGAGACTGGATGAGTTGATAACGAACTTTGAATAAGATCAAAGTCGCTAACGCTATGCGGACCAGGTTCCGGGCGGATACTACTCACTCGAATGTCGCCGCGCAATGCTTGGTCCATCTCATGATGCGCACCGATCACTTGCATCGCGTGATGTCGGAGGGCGTCAGAAACGGGTTTGATCAGTCCTATTTGCACGCCGCAGCTATCCAGCAGCCATACCTGCGCGCTATATTTGTTTCTTGCCGGAGAAGCCTACAATCTGATTGCCTCATACCGACTATCGTTCGGGGCGGAGGCATGAGCGGCAAGGACGAAAAGACTCCGATCGCGGCATTAGGGCGGCCAAGTAGCCGGAAAATTCCGCGTGCCGAAGCGCTGTCGCAAGAACTGTGGCATGCCGCCGCCCGCGACGTTCGACATCGATACGCTGCCGGGCAGCTCTAATTTGGACGCCATTTGGAGGCCGCCGCGGTTATCCGACGCACGCCCGGCGCGCTGGAGCAGTGGCGGCGGGATCCGAACCACCCGCTGAAATGGCGTCACGTCGACGGCCAATCTATCCTATCGATGCGGTACGCGACCATCTGGCCAAATGCGACGAGGCTACTAACAATTGGTTTGACGATATCGCAACAGAAGACCAACGGATTTCTTTCATTGTCGCTGGACGGCTAAAGCCTGAACAAGGAGCAGACTAGCTAGCTATGCCCTTCAATAGCAAGCCGAAGCGCTTTCGGGATGCGCTGCGGTTTTCCGCCTAAAATGAACGCCACGCGTACACGCGCGGGGTCCCCGGCAGGTCTACACCCTCGTGATCCCGGATCATGCCGCCGACAAAGACGCGCCCGACAATTCCGCTGTCCCCAGGCCTTTGACACTCAGGTGTACGCGAGCATCGTCGATGCATTCCCCCGATCGCTCGGCCGAGCTCTCGTTGAAGCGTGCGGATCGAGACATATGCGCGCGCATGGTCGTCCCGCGTTCCGTGACTAAAGTTCAGCCGGAGCGTGTCTGTGCCCGAAAGGTAGAGAGCACGGATCTTGTCAGGTTCGGCGGTTGCCGGACAAGGATTGTGACGATCTTAGCATAGCGCGAACGACGCATCGTGAACCCTCTTAGTCAAAGATGAGATGGCCACGTCCGAGGACGTCGTTCGGATCTGCTTGCCGATGCTGCCTTGATCACGCGCCACCCCCGCCTGTTGCCGTCCTACCTACTACATGCCGCCACGCAGCCGAAAACAGTGCACGTGGCGATCATGCTCCGGAAGCCGCGCCCTCTTGCCCTTGGTGAGCCGATCGCAGGATGCTGTTGACCGCGCGGTAGGCGAACACGATGGCCGGGCCGATCGTGATGCCCGCGCTGGGATAGATTCCGCGCATTGGCGAGGTCATATCATTGCCGCAAGCATAGAGACCCGCGATCGGCCTGCCCTGTCCGTCCAACAACTGTCCGCAAGTGTCAGTTGCCAATCCAGTCGCCGTTCCAAGCGTTGCCGGGACGATCGTGAGCGCTATAAATGGGCCGTTTTTGATCGGTCCGAGATTTGGATTTTTCGTTCCCATGGCCGGATCACCGAGCGTGCGGTTGAAAGCCGATTCACCGCGCTGGAAAAGCGGATCGCGTCCTTCAGCAGCGTGCGCGTTATGCTCTTCAACCGTCTTTTGAAGCTCTCCAGGGTCCAGTCCCAACTGTTTTGCAAGCTCGGGAAGCGTGCGGCCGATCTTGATGTAGCCGAGGCGCGCATATTTTCCGATGCTCAACGTCCAGGGCCAGGGGAGCAAATGTCCCATGCCTCGCGAGCGGACGAAATCCTGGTCGCAGACGAAGTAGAACCGTTTGTCCGCGGGATATCCGCTTTTGAACATTCCGAGGCAAATGTCATGGTACGAATTGGACTCGTTGACGAAACGTCTGGCATTCGGCCCCACGGCGATGACACCGGGACGGCCGCGGTCGAGCCAGCCATACGGAACCACTCGCGAGGAGCTGCCACTCTTCAGGATCGATACAGGCGTCCAAAAGCCGGCGGAGGCGACGTTGTTGTCAATCGCCCCTCCAAGCCGGGTCGCGAGCGTAATGGCATCACCGGTGACATCGGGATGCGCCAGGGTGTCGTCGTGCTGGTGGGCGCGGCTGAGCTCTGCTCTTAGTTGGCTGTTGCGAGCAAAGCCGCCTGTTGCGAGGATGACCCCGTGCGAGGCGCGCACGCGAATGATAGAATCAACCCGCTTGACGATTGCCCCGCTGACCCGTCTGTCTTGCTTGACGAGTTCTAGGATGGGCGATGTTGGCCATATCTCGACGCCGTACTTGCGCAGGCTCACCAGCAACCGCGCGATCAGGGCGTTGCCTCCGCGGAGCTCGGTGCCACGCCTGTAACTTAAGCGATCTCGCGTGTAGCCGCTGACGCGACGCAAGACATGCTTCAGCGACGCAAACGATTGGAACGGGTTCAGGAAGCTTCTCACTTCGCTGGATGAGATCATCATTCCGCCGAGCACAACACGGATGGGGTCGCCTATCAGATCGAAGTCGGTGCCGAGGAGCCGCCCATCATAGGGTGCAGGGCTCAGTGCGCGGCCTTTTTCGAGCCCGCCGGCTTGGCTCGAATGATAGTCAGGGGCAGAGGCTAGCGTGAACTTGACCTCTGTCCCATCCTCAAGTGCGGTAAGCGCCGTTGGGCCGTCCTCAAGATAGGCATCAACGAAGCCTGCGCGATAGTAGGTGCCAAGCTCATGCTGCAGGTAGGTCCTCGCCTGCGACAGCGAATCATCGATCTTCGCTGAGCGCGCCTGGGCCGAACAAGGAACCCAGATCATGCCATTCGACAGCGCGGTCGTGCCGCCAAGGCGGGCGGATTTTTCGCATACGGTGACCCGCAGTCCGGCCTTTGCCGCATAGAGCGCCGCGGACAGTCCGGCCGCACCGCTGCCGACCACGAGGACATCAGTCTCGACAGTCTGTTCCGGCCTGCTACCTCGGGGGAGTGCCGCTATGTTGTGTTTGCCTGATTGGCCCATAGGCTTGTTCACTCCAGCCTTGCTGCGATAATTTGCGCTCAGATCAGTGCCGCGGAAGCGAGACAGCTTTGAATTCCTCAGCCGCCGCCTTCACTGCCCGTTCGATTGGAATTCTTTCGATGGAGGAGGCGCCGACGAACCCGACGCATTGCGTCGATCGGTAGACCTCGACCGTATCCTGCGGCTCCGCGACAGCGCCACCATGACAAAGCAGGATGACATCGGAGCGGACGCTTCTCGCCGCCGCGTTGATGTCGTTGATGCGCCTGATCGCCTCTTGAATGGACTGGCCCTGCTCATGACCTACAAGCCCGCCACGGGTTGCGCCGACATGGGCGACGATGCAGTCGGCACCTACATTCGCCATCGCTTTGGCGTCTTCTGCACTTGCGACATAGGCGAGCGAGAACATGTTCTTCTTGCACGCAGCAGCGATCATCTCGACCTCGCGTTCGAAGCCGAGGCCCACGCGGCCGCGGCGGTCACGCCATTTTTCACCCATGGTGGAGATGGTCGGATAGTTGATCACGCCGGAGAAGCCGGCCGCCCAGAACCTATCGAGAAGCGCATCAAGGTCGAGCCGAAGAGGATCCCACGCTTCGACGCCGCCGATCACAGGCACAGAAGAGACGACGTTGCGGATTTCTGCTGCAAGCTCGAGTGTACGCGCGTTGGAATCACCGATCCGGCTTGTTGGAAGCCCCATGAGGCGCGAAAGCCCGGTGCTATAGACCACCAGGATGTCGGCCCCTCCGAGGGCGGCACACTTCGCGACCAGCCCGCAGCTGCTCCCGGCGGCAAGAACTGCTTTCCGGTCCGCTATCTGGCCTGCGATCCTGGAAAGGATTTCGGTTCGCTCAAACATCCGCATCGGATGTGCTTCCTTGCCTCAACTGTTTGAGGATCCACGTCGCCGCAGCCTCGGCGAATTCGGCATCGTTGATATGGCAGTTCAGTTCTCGTACCTTGATGCGGGGGTGGATATTGTCTTTGACTGCATCGAGCCAGGCTCTGTCGGCATCAACATCACGGAAAATGCCGCCCTCGCGATCATAGTCGGAAACGCCTTCCCGGGGCCAAAACACTATCGCAGGCCCATCAGCCTGCGACAGCCGCTCGGCCGTGAGCCGACCGACGCTCGCGTTCTCCGAAGCCGTTTGCGCATGAGCGTCGTGTAAGGTGTATGGGAGTAGAGCTGGCGGCCGCGAAATTGGTCAGGCACGCTGGATGGCGGACCAAAATTGACCATATCGATCGCGCCAGGCGCGATCACTTGCGGGAGCAAATGGCGCGACGCCGCTTTGAGCCGATCCGAGCCTGCGCTTGCGGTGCCCCCAACGATTTCGTCAGCGAGCTCGGTTGTAGTTAGATCGATCACAGCGTCGAATTCGCCGGCTGCGATGAGCTGCTCCATCTTGCGGCCGCCAGCTCCGTTGGCAGGAAACACGATCGCATCTGCGCCGGCATCTGCAAGGCACGCCACGCAGTGATTTGCTGCAAGCGTCGTCACGCCGAAGGCCGTGATCGCAACGATCTTCCTTTTACGCGCGTGTTCGGCGGGCGCATGCTGCATGGCGGCAATGGCCCGCCCCGCATTCTCCAGCACGCGTGCGGTAAAGACGTTGATGCCGAGGAGATCGACGAGGCTCGGATAGAGCATGATATCGTTATGGACGGCCAATTCGGCCAGTAGCGCTGGCCTGGCACTGCTCACCAGCAGCTTGGGGAAGCCATAAGGCAAGTCCGATACGACCTCGCCGAAAACTGCGCTCCCCTTGCCACCCGCTATCCCGACGATCGCACTGATCGCGCCTGATTGGAGCAGGCCGTCAACCTGCTTGCGCGAGCTTGCGGCGATCTGTTTCAGGAGCTCGGCAGGCGAGGCGACGCGAGCACTCTTGCTATCGACCTGTTTGTCTCCGGGAACCAAGTTCGATGTACCGATGTCGATCAGGAGGGTTTTGCGGCCGCACGCCTCGATGATGCCCGAAAGGTACGACGCTTCACCGCCCTTGGTATCTAGCGTCGCCACGATCGCGACCGCGCCCGCGCCCGCAAGCTCGGACGAGTTACCAACCCGGACAGACCTCTGGTCGTCCGTGCAATGGTGAGACACGGTATTCCTCCCGGACTATTCCAAACACAGGCGGTCTTAGACCGGGCTGAAATCGGGAATAAGATGGGGGTTGAGTGCAGTTGGGTAAGATTGGGTAGGGGTGGTGAGTGCCGCGGAGCTGCGCCCGGACGCGCGTTCCCGGAATTCTACGTACCGTCTTTTTGCGCAGCCTTTCAGAACATTCCATGCTCGCTAAGGTTAGCTATCATTGAATGGAAGACTGCCCTTTTGGAGCTTGCGCGCTAGCTGCATCGGAATGCTCTCTCCCCTCTATGAACCGATAATCTTCACGGATCTGTTCGCGCGCCGCGCGGGTACTGCTCAACTGTGGAGGGTGGCTGGAATCACCGGGACTATAAACTTCCGCCATACCCGGGATCGGCGTGATCTTCGACCAGCAGAATTGCGTCGAGCGTCTTGGCCAACGGGCATACTCCCCCTGCTCCCCACCACATCGCCTTGGTCCGACGTGACACGTATAGTGGCCCGTTGAACGGCTTGGCCCCACCCCGCGCACCGGCACCATCCACCCATTGCTCGCTTACGGAAGTCGACAGGCGTGGACTCCCTGTTAAGATCATGATCGACGCAATTTCTGCTGTCCGCGAACGAACGATAGCCGCGCTCTTGCGCATCATCTTGTCATCAATCATGGGCCGAGGTTTTCCGCCAATTTTCAAATCCCTTTGCGAGTTGACGAGAACAGTCGAGATCGCCCCTGGAGGGATACTGCGGTCTCTCGGATCGGCTGTCCGGTGCCGGATTGAGTGTCTTTCGCCACTCGTCGGGGACCCTTCCGTGACTTCGCCAACCCGCGCCCGCTTAGGGAGGCTCAAGACAGTTTCCGAGCCTGACAAACCTTTGGCCACGTACCTTGATTAGATCCGCCCAGGCGAGACCCAGCGCGTCAGAATGGCAAGACATCCATACGGGACTAGCTGCCGAAGATTCTCTCGCAGCTCGGCGCGGCGTCGATATCGCGCATGATCGCTTTACGTGAAGCACCCGCCCATGAGCATTCCCAGCGGCTGATCACCGGGAGCAATCGGCCTCACGTATTTGTCGATCAGCTCCGTCACTGTGCGCTTGGCGACGGCCCGGTGATTGGGGTCTTTGTCAGAGATGGCAGCCGCAGTGCCGACGCCGCGACAATGCTAGTGGCGCCGGTATCCCTGCTGGTGTTGGGCATTGTCGGATCGTCGAAGTCCCAGTCGGCAACGGGCCCCACGGGACTCTGGTTCGCCCGCAACACGAGCACGCGAGCCGCGCCACAATGGCTCCCTCGAGCGGCTTTTCGCGGTGTGAGTGCCACCTTCTACCACCTGCCGCTCGTGCGCGTGGAGTGATCCGATGGTTATCACTGGAACACTGACGTGCGCAGGCTGACAGAGGCTCGCGGCCCTGTCAGCTACACCTGTCCATAGCAACGATCTGCACTCTCTCCGTGCTTAAAGTCCGTTCTCAATCGCCATCAACAGTCCGAAGATCTCTATCGACGGGACAGGAGAGATGAGGCAGCGTCAGTTCGCCTTTGGCCGCAACAACTGAGACATTTAGTTTGTGCGCGGCGGCGGCCAACACCGGCACCGAAACTGGACTCTCGCCCCCTGGGCGCACCGCGCATTCAATATCCTTTTGCGGAATTCGCAATTGAGATCGCCAGAACATCGGGCTTCTCGACCAACAAACAGGCCGCGAAGCCTTGAAATATTCCGGTGTTAGTGGAGCCGCGACTAACCAGAGAGCGGAGCATTACGAGAACGATGTCAGGACCGCACCCAAATTGGCAAACCTCCGCGGCTACCGCCGCTATCCCCATCGTCATGCTGTTGTAAACAAGCTTGACCTGTGACCTCGTCCGACATCGCCGACATGAAGAACGGTCTCACAAAATGCGGCAAGAATGCGTTCAGCCGCAGGAAAACGCTTTTCATTCAATCCTAGGATCGCGTAGAGGCGGCCTAACTCTGCTTGTTCGGGGCTCCGCGTCAGTGGAGCATCTATAAAGCTCAGGCCGCCTTTTTGGGCTTGCTCAGCGAGTGCAACCGTCGAAGCAGGATACGACGTCGAGCAGTCAATCATTAAACCTCCTCGGGCATATGGACGAACAGTCCGTCTTGCCCAAGGCAGACCGCCTCAACCTCGCGGCTGGAGGGCGAGGATAACAGAACGGCACTTACATGTCGCGCCAACTCAGCGATTGACGGATGTTCATGAGCCCGCACCAGTCAAGCGATCCGCACCGAAGCGATTCTTGTTGGCTTTGAGATGCAAACAATTTGCTGACGCAACAGGCTGATGCCCATACCGGTCGTCCAACGCCGATCAGGTCTATTCTCTGCCTCACCGTTTAGGAGCGACGTTGTGTGATGATCCCTTGCCAATCATGATTTATGCATTCCGCAAAAACCCATGGCTTCGTAGGATTGGCAACAGCTCATGATGGTTCTTAATCGTGTAGTCCGGACTTGCCGCCCGCAAGCGCGACTCAGAAACGAATCCCCCGGTAATAGATACACTTATCAGTCCGAGATTCCGTGCAATATCCGTTTCAACCGGCATATCGCCGATAATGACGGTTGAGGCCGGCTTCAAGTTTTTCTTCTGCATGTACAGACGAAGCCGCTCTCCTTTGCTCATCGATTTGTATTGAGTGTCGCGGCTTTCGAAGGCGAGCACGTCGTCGATGTAGTCATTGATTCCAAGTCTTCTCAACTGGGAGCGCAGAGGGTCGACTATGTGGTTGCTCACGATGATGGACGAAGCCGCTTCTCGACGCGCCAACTCCAAGACTCTGCGCGCGCCCTCGCGCAGATCGGCTTTATCGGCAAGACGTTCATAGGCGTCGTGAAAGATTGCACTGCCATCGCGATCCACCGTCGCAAGCTCGTCTTGCGACAGTCCCAGACTGCGATAAAGAAGAGATAGCGGAACGTCGCAATGTTCCCGAAACGTCTTCATGTCGATCGCTGCACGACCAAAGCGAGCTAGTATCGCATTGGTTGTTTCGAGCAGTGCGTAGGCATCGTCGAGCAGCGTGCCATTCCAATCGAAGACGAGAACGGGTTTCATGATCTGACCTCAAGCAGGGATTGATTCCGAATAGGGAAGATCGGCCACTAATTCGTGCAAGTTCTCATTCGCGCGCCTCTGCCCCGCAGGGGTTGGCATCTCAAATGTAAACGGTGACAAATCGACGCCGTCTTGGCTGCCTGGCAACAGCGACACTAGAAGTGGAAACGGCAGATACGTTATCGTGGCTGCGTTGATGGACGTGGCGATACGACTTTCGATGATTTTGAGAACTTGTGGCTCCATCTTGTGAAAGCGAAGGCTTTGCGTGCGCTGTTCGGGTGGCAATCGTTTCCATATCCGCCAGAATGCCAACTCATCTAGTGTATCGATGCCCATGCCATAGTAGTTCGGAGCCAGTATGGGCGGCGAACCGATCGCCCAATGTACGGCTTTGGCCCCAGCGGCTAGCAACATATTCGTAACAGCCTGACTGGTGTCGCCACGAATGAGGGCCTCGTCGGCAATGATTATCGTGCTTTTAGCAACGCTAGGTCCCGAGACGCGGTACTTTTGAGCAATGCGAGACTTTCGCTGGCTGGGTGTACCGATGAGAGTTCGCTGAAGGAATTGCGTTGCGACTACTTCCCGACGCTGGGCGAACAGGCCGTATTCGGCGAGAGATGCAAACAGACCATCAGCGTACGGTCCTCCGGTATGCGGCATCGAGGAAACGATTGTGAGCGGGGAGTCTGGCTCTCCTTGCAATCGCTGCGCAACAAGGCCACCAAGGGCGACACCGATGTTGTACCGGGTTTCGAAATGCGATCGGCCTTCAACCGACGTTTTTGGATTTCCCAGATAAAGAGATTCGTAGGCGCAGAGTTTGGCTTTGTGTCGCCTGTTGCTCACGGAACGATCAACACAGCCCCCCGTTTTTCCGTCTACATACTTGATGTGTCCCGGTAAGACTTGCTGCGTCTTACCCTCTAGACCGGCGAAGGCACAATTTTCCGAAGCAAATAGCAAGAAGCCGTCATCTGTTTGCATAGTTTCCAATGGTCGCAAACCACATCGATTACGGTATGCAACTAGAGTTCCTTCACCGTCCAGTAAGAGCGCGCTAATAGCACCATCAATACGGTCATCAACGTCGCGCAAGACGTTTTCATAACTAACGGGCAGACCGTGCCGCCAATAGTCTCTTTCACAAGAACGTTCGATCCATTTGAGCAAGAGCTCAGCATCTGTGTTGCCGCCTAACCTGTAGCCCTGGGCAAGCAATTCTTCCCTGAGTTCACGGGCATTGACCAAAGCTCCATCCAGAGAAATTGCCAAATGGCGGCTGGTGCCCGCATTGTGGTGGATTGGCTGAACTTCGCCGCCATCGCTGGTTTCTCGGCATCGGCTACGAATGTGGGCAATTGCAACATGGGGCCTAAACTTCGGATCCTGCTCATCGTACTCAATGCGCACGGAATCGCATGATGGCTCAAGCGCTCTCGCATATCGAATACCTTCCTTGTTCATGAAAGCTGCAACGCCTATCTCCGCCTGCCCACGAAGTGCTAGCTTCGGAAGCATGTGCTTCAGCCGATCATAAACCGTCGCCCGCGAATTGCTTGAAGAGCATAGAAACGCAGCAGCAACACCGGACATGCTATTAGCCCCGCTTGTTCGAAGAACTGATGTGACGGGTCCATCACAACAAAGCGTATTTAACCGCCAAGGCGCGCAGACGTGGTTCCGCCTCTCATTAAGCAAGCGCCGTACCAGTGCTTGGGTGAATCGGTTTGCACCGCCAGAGCAACCTAATTCGGGAAACATCAGCTATTTGGTTTGCTGGATGATCTCGCGTCGTCCGATTCCCGACACGTTGTCTGAAGCGCGACGCGTTAGTACGACAAGAGCCACGCTCTGACTGTAGTCATCTCGGTCCCATCGTCCCACGGGCACGTTCGCGCTCAAGCTAACGTGCGACGCAAATCCTCACACGTGGTCGAGCACGACGATTTCGAGCCGCTTGACCCGCGTGGCGGGCAAATCTCTGGGTCCTTGGTGGCAACTCTATTTCGGTCCATACTGCGAGAGGCAGGCTGATACCCGAAGTGGTGGAAGCAGGTAAAGCGCGTGCCCTCGAGATCGCAGATGTGATCGCGCCTCCGCGTTCGTTGGAGCTTGGCAGGGCTTCCGTTCTCGCCGCCTACCAAACGACGCTGCATACTGGCGTGCAATTTGAGCGGCTAGCGATCCGGGTTGCACCGCCAACAGGAATAAACAGTATTGTTTGAGGGCGGTCACCAAAGTACGACGCGAGCTAGGACTTCTCTCTTCGCATCACCGGGATTGAAAATACGAGAGGATCGATTTCATGAAACGTGCAATGCTGGAGCAGGCCGAATGGGTGGAAAGAAAGCAGACGAGCCCGGTCTGCCAGCGGATCTGCCCCGGTCGATAAGAAATCGGCGATAGTCGTTTGGCCTGAGCCTCTTTGGGTTCAGTTCCCGTTGGAATATGTGCCAGCCAGCAGAAGTTCGGCCTGCGCGCACATCTAGATCAGGCCGAAAGCACGTATAAGATAGGTGAGAGATGCGGATGAGTAAAATCGGGTCGAATGGGGTAAAGATGATAGCTGTCGGCAAACCTGCCACTGTTCTGTCGAGCGCCCGTAAGAGCACATCACTCGAAATCTACGCACCATCTTTGCGGAGCCTTCCGAAAGACTCCATGCTCGTCATGGCCACCTTGCCTATTATCGACTGGAATGACTGCCTGTTGCGAGACTTGAAAAACGCTCCCAAGAGAAGACGCGTCCACATGTACGCGGCGATCATGATGCTCGACCCGTTCGCGTACTGGGACGACCTAGCCGAATTATTGAGAGATGCCGGAATTCTCGGAGTAATAAACTTCCCGCCTGCCTCTATGATTGAGCGGTCGACGACTGGCGAGCCAATCGATGCCGGACAGGAGCTGGAACTTCGGCGTATGGAATGGTTTGCGAGCCTGGGGTTCAAGAGCTTGTTCGCTGCTGCTAAGGACTCTGAAATCATATCGGCAGAGAGACGACTTGGTTCGCATCTCCACGGGATTGTCGATTTCCCGGAAGCGGCTCTTGAGCTGAGGATTGGCGACGAGATGGAGCTGGTCAGCCTTGGCCAGCACAGGTCGTCGATGCCAAAGTTCGCGCTCTTGGACGCGAGAGCTTCTAAGCGGCCCGGGCCCTAAAATTGAGGGCGACTGCTACTCCAAGATCCTCAGCTTCTTGATCTTGTTGTAGAGCGTTTTTCTTGAAAGTCCCAGAGAGCGGGCAGTCCTCCCGCGATGGAGCCTGTTTCGTTTCAACCCTTCGATGATCCATTCGCGCTCGGAGAATGCCGATGTGGGCTTGCCGGGCAGCGCGGCGTTCAGCAACGGCTTGAGAACCTCGGCGACTATGTGGGTATCTTTCAGGGCTACAAGTTGGTTGACGATCTGGCGCAATTCCCTCAAATTTCCGGGCCAATGATGGCCCGCTAGCGCCAAGAACGCCGACTTTTCGATTGCCAGCGTTTGCGCGTTCGAATCGCCCTTGGCCTCGACTGTAAAATGCTGAATCAGCTGCGGAAGGTCCTCTAGTCGGTTTGACAAAGCGGGCAGCTCTATGTCGAGCCCAACAAAGAAGGCAAGAAGGCGGGGACATAGAACACTTTCCAAGCCTGCTCCACGGGCCACTGTTGCGGTTGCGATGATCTTGGCGTTGGACCTTACAACGGGTATGCCGTTCAGCGGCGTGAAACTACCCGTCTCGATATAGTCGGCAAGACGCTCTTGCCCATCCCGCGACAGCTGATCGGCATGCATCAGCAGGAGCGCAGAATCGCTTGCGGCTTCCAGGAGCGACAGTTGGCGTCTCCTGTTCTCATCGCCCTCAGTGCCGAACAGCGCACCGATCTTATTGATTGCGGGACCCGGCCTGCAATCAAACAGCGCCGCCTTCGTGTTTTTCCGGTCGCTGAAGGCATGAATGAGACTTGCAATTTGCCGCTTCCCTGATCCCGCCTCACCCCACACCAACACAGGATTGGGGCCGCCAGCCAAACGCCTTGCGGTCTCGAGGACGCGCTTCATGATTGAGGACTGCGCAATTATGCCGTGCCTGACGCCGCTCAACTGGAGCTGGCGCTCGAGGAGATCGACCTTCTCGCGTAGCAAGTGAATGGTCTTAAAGCCGGAAGTGACCTCAAGGACCGACATTTCCAATGGGACGCGATCGAGCGAAGAGCCGCCAATGAAGCCCTGGATACCTGTTTCGCGGCAAATATCCAGCAATTCGTCAGGCTTTGTAATAGGTCCGCCGCCGAGCAGGCAGATTGCGCTCTTGTCGATGGATTGCGCCACACGCGCAACGGCGCTCGTGCGCGCGGCAAGCTCCGACAGGCTGATCGGTGGGGCGGCGGATCCGGTTTCGCCCCCCCGGTTGAGATTGAAGTTGATGCAGATGGCCTCAGCTCCTGCTTCGACCATGCGTCTTGCTTCGGATTTGGTCCGGGTGTAGCCGATGGTCATCAGGCCACGTCTGGCAGCTTTCACCAGGAGCTCGATTTCTCGCGCATAACCAAGACCGGACTTTTCCAGCAATGATCTCCTGTAGTCGTCGATGTGGATGACGGACGGGAAGTTGGTAACCCCGGAGAAGCCCCATCTGATGATGTGGTCGAGAAAGCGGTCAATATCGAGCTGCGGATCGAAGGTACAGGCCCCGAAAAATACCGGCAGTTTCGTGCTGGGCAGTATCTCGGTCCGGCCGAAGCCGGCTACAAATTCATTGGTATTGCGGATTGGAAGAATTGAGGCCGGCGAAGAGCCGCCCATCGCGCGAAAACGGCCGGCGTTCAGGGCGAGAACGAAGTCCGCCCCCGCGAGTTCGGCGGCTCTGGCGGTCATCCCCGATCCGATTCCCGCCCCGAGCACAAACGAACGGGAGTTCCGGAAGAACTGCCTGATACCGCCTCCCTTCACCTGACCCGTCCGCGTCTGCATACCGAGCCCACGTCCCGCACGGCACCAAGGAAAGTTGCGGGCGCACGCAACCGCCGCGATGCTTTTGCGTTCGTCATGAAGAGGTGGCAGTCCGCCGGAGCAGCGGCAAGCCGGATCTTGCCGGCGCTCTTGGGTGGTTCAGGCCTTGCCTTTGCGACGACTGCTTCCTTTCCAACGTTGCCGTAGATGTATGTGACGCTGCCGAGATGCTCGATGAAATCGACATCGAGCTCGATCGCTATCTCTTTCTTCTCCGCAGCGGGTGGGGAGAAATCATCCGGCCTGATTCCGAGGGTGACGGATTTGTCGACGAGCAATTTATCCGGTTGGACCGGGACGGATATTTTCGCACCCGCGTCCAGTCTGACGTCCATGCCCGACTCGTGCGCCGCCTCGATCTTGGCATTGAGGAAGTTCATCTTGGGCGATCCAATGAAGCCGGCCACAAAGCGAGATGCCGGATTGTGGTAGAGATCATGGGGCCCCACTTGCTCGATATCGCCATCCTTAAGAACGACGATCTTGTTGGCCATGGTCATCGCTTCGACCTGATCGTGGGTGACATAGATCATGGTGTTTCCAAGCTGCTTGTGAAGCTTCGCAATCTGAACCCGGTTCACGCACAATGGCCCGGCAGATCGCTACCCGCTGCCTGCTGCCCGCCTGAGAGTTGTCGGGGTTTGCGATCCAGCAGATGGTCAATTTGCAATTAACAAGCCGTGTCAGCGACTCTCGCGTGTATCCGGGCCCTATCAACCTTCGCCATACGCAGAGGGAACGCGAGGTTCTCTCGCACGGTCATGTGCGGATAGAGAGCGTAGCTCTGAAACACCATGCCGAGGTTGCGGTCGGCCGCGTCAACATCGTTGACGAGCTCGTTGATCAGCAGCCGCCCTCCGCTAATTCGCGCCAGTCCCCCGATCATTCTCAAGAGCGTGGACTTGCCTGACCCCGATGGTCCGACGAAGACGACGAATTCCCCATGATCGATTGTCAGATCTATATTCTGTAGGGCGGGGATACTTCCATACGCCTTGTTGACACCTTCCAGACGGACATCAGCCATCACGCTCTCCTTTGTCGCGAGCTGCCAGTAATCATCGGCGGCACCTCAATCTCCTTCAGACTCGACACCATGAAATCGGGCGGAATCAGCGATGGGTCCTCTCGTGCCGGCACACCGGTCGTGACCAGCACGGTCGGAAGACCCGCCCGTTTCCTTGCCTGAATATTCATCTGTATCTGGTCGCCGATCAGCAAGGTGGAACCGCGAGCTGTCCGCAGACGCGAAAGTGCAGTCTCGATCATATGCGCCTCGGGTTTACCGACGATCAGGGGTTTCATTTGCGTGGCAGCAGCGACCGCCGTGATCGTTGCGCCTGCTCCGGGCTCGAACCCGTTGTCGGTTGGCAAGAGGAGATCGGGATTCGTGCCTATGAATGCGGCTCCGTTCAAGATCGCGTCGACCAGCGTCAGCATCTTCTCATGCGTGATCTGCCGATCGAGCCCATCAGTACGACCTCGGGCTTTCGGCCGGTAGTCTCGAGACCCACGCCGGCGATGGCCTTCACAAGGGATGGCGCACCGATAACATATACGCGCGTCACGTCTGGGTATTTCGCGCGGATGAGTTCCGCGGCCGTGATAGCGCTCGTCACCACGTCTTTCGGCGCGATGGCAAGGCCGAACGCTTCCAATTTGCGGACGACGTCCTCCGGAGTGTGCGTTGAATTATTGGTCACGAAGCAGACCGGCACTCCGGCCGCCTGCCATCGCCCAAACGCCGCGATGGCGTCCGGAATCGCGGCGTTCCCGCGATAGACTTCGCCATCCAGATCCGAAATGATCCCTTCGACTGGCGGCCAATTGAGGTGAGAGCCCGCACTAGCCATTCATAAGCATCCCGCCGTTCACGTGAACGATCTGCCCGGTCATGTAGGAAGCTGCAGGACTGGCGAGGAAGACGGCTAGCCCTGCGATATCCTCCGGTACTCCTACCCGTCCCAAGGGGATCCGGCCGCTGTGGCGCGCTTCCGTCTCCTCGCGCGGACGGCCATGCATTGGCGTGTCGATGATCCCTGGCGCGATCGCATTCACGTTAATGTTCAGGGGAGCGCATTCGTAGGCAAGTAACTTCGTGACGTCGTGAACGATCGCTTTGGAAAGACAGTAATCAGCTCCGCCGGCCTGGTAGTTGAACACGGCCCCGTGCGAGGACAAGGAGGAGCCAACGTTGACGATGCGCCCGCCCTTGCGTTTCATGAAACGCTCGATGGCCATTTTTGAACAGCGCAGGACTGCGACCGAGTTGATCTGGATGGTACGCTCAATTTTCTCCGCATTACCGTTCAGGAGCGGCTGGGCAGATTTGATACCGGCATTGTTGACCAGCACATCGAGCCGGCCAAAGTGCTTGCTAACCTCATCGAGGACCTTGGCGACATCTTCCTCGCGGGCGACATCCATGGCCATGGGCAATACGCCATTGCCATAGGGCAATCTTGCCAGAGTGTCTCTGAGATTCTCCAGATTGGCATCGGTGGCGACGACGTTCGCCCCGCCTTGGCGGAATGCATTTGTAATGGCAGAGCCAATCCCACCACCGGCCCCGGTGACGAGCACCGTTCTATCTGACACTGAGAACTGTTCGGTCATTCCAACTCCAAGATCGTTTGGGACTTCAGAAACTCCTCAACGGCCTGGGCCGTCGGCATCGCGCTTTGAGCGCCGCGTCGTGTAACACACAAGGCTGCAACGTCCAGCGCTTTCCTGACCGCTTCCCTTAAGGGCAAGCCTTGAGCCAGTGATGCGGCGAACGCTCCGTTAAACGCATCTCCTGCCGCTGTGGTATCGACGACTTTCACCGGGAACGCACGCAGCGCAAAAGAGCTCGTTGCATCGGCATAGTAGGCTCCCTGCGCACCCAAGGTGATGAGCGCTGCCCGTGGCCCAAGATCAAGAAGCTTCGCAGCCACGCCCGCGGCACTCTCGAAGTCTTCCACCTCGATCCCGGTCAGTTCGAAAGCTTCCGTCTGGTTCGGCGTGACAAAATCGACACTTCTCCACGCCGCGACTGAAAGTCCGGGTCTTACCGGCGCCGGGTTGAAGATCAGCTTGAAACCCCGGTCGGATTTCATCTCGAACAGCCGATTGAGCACTGGTGTCGGGATCCCCATCTCAGCCACGACGATTGCTTCTCGGTCGATGAATCGCGCCGCGCTCTCGATCATGTCCGGCGTCACGTTGAGATTGGCGCCCGGGTCTATGACGGTCATGTTGGAGCCGTCGTCACCGACAATAACCACGGCTGAACCCGACACCTCACCCGCACAGATCTCGATGGCATCCGCGCAAACACCGGTATCGCGCAGCGACCGCAACAACAATCGTCCGGTATCATCATCGCCTAGACGCGTGTAAAACTTTTGCCGAAGACCAAGCCGGGCAGCGGCAACAGCCTGATTGGCGCCCTTCCCCCCGGGGGTGCTGGCCAACGCTCCCATGAGGCTTTCACCCGGCGTCGGAAGGCGCTCGACATTGAAGCAGAGATCGAGATTCGTCGTTCCGAAAAACATCACTGGCCTAGCGCTCATTTTACGGCACCAAATGTGAGGCCGCGTTCGAGGTGACGTTGGCCGATGATGATCAGAATGACGGGAATGATCATCGTCACGACCAGCCCTGCGGCCATCACAGGGTAGAACTGCACGCCCGGATTGAGCAGCTTGAGAAGAGCGACCGTCACTGGTGCCTTGGTCGAGCTGAGGATCAGACCGAGAGCGAAGTTGTGCCAGGCGAGCAGAAAGATGAGCAACGAGGCCCCGATGAGGCCCGGCTTCAAGAGCGGCAGCACGATGTGCAACACAACCCGGACCGGTTTGGCGCCATCCATGGCAGCCGCCTCCTCGATATCTTAGGGGATGTCTTCGATATAGGAGCGGCTCAGCCAAACAATCAGACGACCTGGTAGACCCAGATCATCCCGAGATAGGTGTCATACAGTCCAATCGTCTGAAAGACGCTGAAGAGCGGGATGACGACCAAAAGGAGCGGGGCAAAGCGGAAGCCCAAAATAAAGAAGGCAATGTCTTCCTTGAGAGGTATATCTCGCCTCGCCAGGACGTAGCCGGCGGGCACCCCAACGAGCAGAGAGATGATTACGGAGCGGAGAGCAATGACGACGCTGTTGGTGATCGGCGTCAAGAAGTCGACTTTGATGGTGCCATAGCTGGTCGCCCCGGCCTGGGCGACATCAAACAAGACACGAAAATTCTCCAGTATCGGCACGAAGAGAAATGTTGGCGGCCAGGTCATGACGTCAGTCTGCTGCTTCAGCGACATCATCACGATCCAGACGAGTGGTAAGGCCAGGATCAATGCGCAAATGCCGATGAGCAGGTTTAGAATCAAACTGGTGGAGGTCGAGCGCTTCAATCGCATAGGTTGCCTCCTCAGCTTACGCGCTGCCGAACGAAGCGCCACAGCTTCACCATGGTAAACGTTCCGATCAGCACGATCATCCAATTGACGACCATAAGTGCGGCACCACGCCCAAAGGAGAGAAACGCGGTAACGTAAGCTCGCACCGAAAGGACTGAGGTGCTATTTCCGGGTCCGCCTTGCGTTGTCCCGAAGATGATGTCGAACTGATTGAGCGATTCGATCAGCCGAAACACTGCGGCAATCAGAATGTATGGGGCGACCAGGGGCAACTCGATGTGCAGGAAGGTTGCCCATCCCTTCGCGCCATTGACACGCGCGGCCTCCCTCACCTCTTCATTAATACCCTGAAGGCCTGCGAAGACGATTAGCGCGAAGAATGGCGTGTAGGTCCAGACGTCAATAAAGACCAGTGAAAACATCGCGGTGTTTGGATCTGAAATCCACGCAAACCGGTCTATTCCCACGAGAGACAGCAAGTAATTCATGATACCGCTTTGTGGGTCCATCATTGTCGTCCACATGAGCGCAACGCTCATCGGGGGCAGGACCAGGGGCAAGAGAATGACGGGCCGCATCACACGCGCAAGGAAGACTTCAGTTGCGAACAGCTTGGCAAGTGCAAGACCGAATGCAGCCTCCGCAAATACCGCCGATCCGGCGTAGACAAGAGTGGCACGAATGCTGTTCCAAAAGTCGCTGGTCTTGATCAGTGCTGCGTAATTGTTGAGCCCCATGAAGTGGACCAGCGGGCGACCGAACTTGAGATCGGTCAGCGACTGAAAGACGTCATAGAAAAACAAGAAAAGAAAGCCAAGAAGTATGATGATGGTGGGGGCTATCGCGCTAATGCTCCACCAATCAAGACGCAGCTTTTCGGCGCGCCTGACGGTCTCATCTCGTGGCGGCGCAAGTTCGCTGGCCGAAGGCTGCAGCGTCACGATTCCGTCGGATCCTCGAAGGTCCATCTCACTGTATCTCTAAAATGCGAAGGGGGGCGACGACGATGGTCGCGGCCCCCCAGCGGGCTTTACATCGACGAACGGATCTCGGAGGCGAGATCAGCCAAGGTGGCCTTCACGTCAGCTCCATTGACCATTTTTTGCATGGCCACGGCCCAACCACTCATTGCTTCGGCAAAGCCGACGCGAGCTGTAAAGGCGAGTTGTGCCCTGTCCTGAACGGTCTTGAACGTGTCGACGAAGTTGTTGAACTCCGGCTTTGCCGCATATTCGAGCCAGGCCTTATCGCTCCAGGTCGAGGCACGCGGAGAGTTGACGAGCTTGCCAGCGATCGCGCCGTTCAGCTCGACCTGTTTTGACGTTGCCCATTGGATGAAGAGCCAGGCTGCCCCCTTCTTCTGCGACGCAGCATTCATCGCTAGAGACCAGATCCAGATGTTGGATTCGAAATCCTTGCTGTTCGGAGCGTGCAGCGGAGGCGCGAATGCGATCTTCCCGGAGGCAGGCTTGCCAGCCACGTCATTCCAAAAGCCGAACATATTGGAATCGATCGCCATCGCTGTTCGTCCCGAATTGATGCCATCGACCACCTGGTACCAGTTGTCGTTGGCAAAGGATGGAGCCGCGCACTTCTTGATCATGTCCACGTAGTCCTTGTGGAACGCGATCGACTCGGGCGAGTCGAGGTCGGTGTCCAGCTTACCGTCCTTGACGACGAAGTCATGCACCCCGTAGGACCTGGCAATCGAGATCGCAGCCGTGTGGATGCTGCTCCAAAATCGCACGCCGCCCACGCCCAACGGTGTGATCGCGGGGTCCGCAGCCTTCAGCTTTTCGCAGGCCGCGGACATCTCCGGAGGAGTCGTCGGGATCTTGAGGCCGTACTTGGCGAGGATGTCCTTGCGGTAGAACAGCTGGATGTTCTCAAAGCCATGCGGAATGGCCCACACCTGTCCGCTTCCCGGCTCGATCTGCCCTTCTTTGACCTTCCAGGTCAGCGCATCCCGTAGTGCAGGGAAGAAATCCTTGTAGTCGTAGCCAGCCGCCGTGAGTTTCGGATCGTTCAGATAGCGGTCGAGCGGCTCAAGCAGTTGACCTGGTGCAATATCCCAAGCTGGTTGAATGCCCGTACCCACAACGTCCCAGCTCGGCGACTTGGTACTGAGCTGGATTGTCAACTTATTCCAATAGGCGTCCTCAGGATAAAGCTCGGGCGTCACCTTGATGCCCGTGAGCTTCTCGAATTCCGGCAACTGGGCTGCGACTGCATCGGCATACGGATGAATGTCGTAGGCCCAGACGATCGATGCGCCTTCGAACTGGCGCCAGTTGATGTCGTCCGCCTCGGCTTGGGTAAACGCCGTGACCATTCTGGCCAAAAGCGTGGAGCTGATGAGAGCTTTTTTGGCAAAATTGGCCGAATGGCCGCGACAAGCGGCAAGCTTCCTTGGCATGATTCCCTCCGATGGGCTCTCTGGCCCGTAGACCACGCGCCCCCTCCTCTTCCAGAGGCCGTAGTGTCGGGAAGGCTAGCGCTCAGCGTTCGGTCGTAAGCGGCTTTTCAAACTCTGGTTGGGTAAAGTTGAGTAACTCGACAGGACTACGACGGCAGTTCGGAGTCAATGAGCACACCCAAGTTGAGCAGCCGCTTCGAACTCGAACGATAGACAGATTGATCGACCTAGTACCCACTTTTCATAGTGAGTGGTGATTCAACATCGGGATGATACTCGAAACAAGAGAAGTCCAGCTTTCGAAAAAAGGATCGCAAGGTGCTTGAGGCATGTTGCCGCTCAGCGGTGACATTGCAGCGCGATTTGAATCGGGCTCGGATCGTTCTGCCGGCTGCGGGCGAGCGCAGCACCTCAGAGCTGCCAAAACGTGGTGCCAACTACTGCGGGCGGAGTTGAAGCCCAGAACGGCCAAAGGATTGCGCCAGCGCAATGTGCCTCCTCAGCGAAGTCGGTAGACAATTCCGCAGCTGAAGGAGAAACAGATGAGATCGGAATCTGGCGCAATAGTACGGTCACGACAGGCTTCCACGCACCTAATCGCCGAAACTACGGCCAACGCCTTCCAATCTCGCACATCCATTTTGGCGGCGGCACGCCGACGATCATGACGCCCGAGGCCTTCGCCGATCTCGTCGGCGCGCTCCGCTTCTCGTATCTCGTGTTGCCCGGCGCCGAAATGGCCGGGGAGATCGATCCGCGTACCCTGACCGAGCCGATCGCAGAGGGTTTGGGCTACAGCGGAGTCAATCGCGCGAGCCTGGGGGTGTAGAGCTTCGATCCTGTTGTGCAGCGCGCCATCAACCGCCTGCAGACTTTCGAGCAGACCGCCACGAGCGTTGAGCGCCTGCGGCGAGCCGGCGTCGGCTGGCTCAACTTCAATCTTATCTACGGTCTGCCGCTTCAGACCATGCAATCGTGCCTAGACACGGTCGCCAAATGCATCGAACTCCGGCCGGATCGCTTGTGGGTGTTCGGTTACGCGCATATGCCCTCCTTCAAGAAACATCAGCGCAAGATCGACGAACACGCCCTGCCCCAGACAGTCGAGCGTCATCTTCAGTCGGAACTGATTGCGGAAGCCCTGGTCGACTGTAAGCGCTTAGCCGCAACCCTATTGAGGCTGGCTTGACGTTTTGCGGAATCGCCACGGCATGAGGTCTTTGATGCGGCTATGGGGATGGCCGTCGATGATCGTCTCGAGTGTTTCGGCGATGTAGGCGGCCGGGTTGACGTCGTTGAGCTTGCAGGTGGCGACGATCGAGGCGAGCAAGGCCCAGTTTTCGGCTCCGACCTCATGACCGGCGAAGAGCGCATTTTTTCTGGTCAGGCAGACTGGCCGGATGGCGTTCTCGACAGGGTTCGTGTCGAGCTCGAGGCGCCCGTCTTCGAGGAAGCGGGTCAGACCTTGCCAATGATTGAGCGCGTAGCGGATGTCCTCGGCGAGCGTCGAACCGCTGGAGATCATCGACAGCTGCTTCTCGAACCACATTTTCAAAGCGGCGACGAGAGCCAACGAATGCTCCTTTCGTGCGGCGAGCCGGATGTCCGGCGATGCACCGCGCACCATGGCTTCGATGGCGTAAAGCTGTGCGATGTGCCGAATGGCGGCCTCGGCGATCGGCGATTTGCTATTGCGGGCCAATTTGACGAAGCGTCGGCGCAAGTGGCTCCAGCAATGCACGAGCGTCCAAGGCCCTTGCAGTCGAGCGACTTCGGTCAGTCGATCATAACCGTCATAGGCATCGCATTGCAGGAAGCGTCCGCCAAAGCCATCCAGGAATTGCTCAGCGAAGGCACCGCTGCGACTGGGGGCATATCGGAACAGCACGATCGGCGGACTTGGGCCGCTGTGGCCGCGGTCGTCTGAGGCAATCGCCCAGAAGTAGCCTTTCTTCGTTTGGCCGCGCCCCGGATCGAGTACCGGCGCCTTGGTCTCGTCCATGAACAGCCGATCCGCCATGGCCAGGTGGTGGCGCATGTGTTCCGCGATGGGCTGAAGATGGAAGCAGGCGCGGCCGGACCAGTTGCCCAGTGTCGCCCGATCAAGCCGGATGCCCTGGCGCGCATAGATCTCGGCCTGACGGTAAAATGGCGTATGGTCGCCAAATTTGGAGACGATCACATGCGCGATGGCCGCTTCGGTCGGCAGCCCGCCGGGCACGACGTGCTCCGGTGCGTGCGCCTGCACGACGGGGCCGGAGCAGCGGCGACAGATGTATTTTGGGCGGCGTGTGACCAGCACGCGCCATTGCGCCGGGATCACGTCGAGGCGCTGGCTGACGTCCTCGCCGATCTTCGTCATGGCGCCGCAACCGCACGGGCAAAGCGTACTCGCAGGCTCGATGATCCGTTCCACCCGCGGCAAATGGGCAGGCAGGCAGCCGCGATTGCGATGAGAACCTTGATCCGGCGCGCTCCGCGATCGGCCCTTGATCACAGCCTCGGCTCTCTCCTGCGCCGCGTCCAGGATGCCTTGCGCGATCTCCACGTCTTCCAGCGGCAAGTGATACTGATCTGGCCGCAGCTTCTCGGACGTCGCGCCGAACTTCTCGCGTCGCAATTCGCCGAGAATGACCTCCAACCGACGCCGCGCCTCTTCCGACGTCGCCAGCGCCGCCTGATGTTCGCTCAAGGCCGCCTGCGTTTGCGCCAAAAGCGCTTTCAATTGTTCATTTTCGTCGCGCAGCGCCGCGATGCTCATGCGCTATTTCGAGCACATCGCCGCCGCGCGTGCCACATTCAAAATAGCTGCCGAGTCATTCTGCCGCAGTTATCCAGCCGCCTGGGGACGCCGCGCTTCTTCCGGGCGGACCAACCTCCAATCCAGCCCCTCGAACAGGGCTGCGAACATCGCCGGCGATATCCGTATCACGCCGTCTGCGATCGTTGGCCAAACGAACTTGCAACCTTCAAGACGCTTGTGCACCAACACCAGACCCGTTCGATCCCAGACCAAAATCTTGATCCGGTCCGCTCGTTTCGATCGGAACACGAAGGCTGCGCCGCTGAACGGGTCGAGACGAAGCATCTCCTGCACCTTCGCCGCAAGCCCATCGTGGCCACAGCGGAAGTCGATCGGCCGCGTCGCGATGTAAATCTTCAGATCGGCACCGGCCGCGATCATCGTGACGCTCGCATCGCGCGGATCACACGGGACAGCTGCTCGCCATCTATGGCTGTGTCCGTCCGCAGCACGACATCGCCGATCGAGATCTCGAGCTTGATCGCCGGAACCTGACGCTCCTCCAACGCACCTTCCACGACCAGCGGCGCGAATGTCGGCTGCGATGCCTCGCGCGGCGGCAACATGCCTCGCTGTCGAAACCGCCGCCGCCAATCGTAGATCTGCCAGCGCGTCGCTCCGTGCTTGCGCGCCACCTCGGACACCTGGGCACCGGGTAACAGACTCTCGGCGACGATCCGAGCTCTCTCGGCTTCCGAACGTACGCGGCGCCCCGATGGTCCTTCAAGAACCTCCAGCCGGCTCACCGACCCCCTCGTTGAGCCGTCCAAATGGACGTCCTTTTTGCTGTCCAATCCCATCCCAAACCTCCGTCCAAGCCGGAGGCTTCTTTCGCACGTTCATTCGAATTCTGAAGCAAGGGTATCGGCTTCGCGCTTACGGTCGACGCGGGCTATGTGCGCATTGGCTTCGACCATTTCGCCCTACCCGGCGACAATCTTGCTGCGGCGAAGCGCCAGGGGCGGCTGCGTCGGAACTTCCGGGTTACACCGACGACACCGCCGAAACGCTGATCGGGCTAGGGGCAAGCGCCATCGGAAGGATGCCGCAGGGATTCGCACAGAACGTCGTGGTAACCCGTGATTACCTGGCGCGCATCGCCCACGACCGGCCCGCCACCCTCAAGCGGTATGCCTTCACGGGTGACGATCGCTTCCGAGCCGATCTAATCGAGCGACTGATGTGCGACATGGCCCTCGACCTGTCGAAGGTCGCTCGGTCGCGATCCGAAGTCGGCCATCGTCGATCGCTCGCGGCTGATAGCCTGATTCCAGACGGCGCAGTGACCATGGACGGCGACGAGCGACTGTTCGTCAGGAAAGGCGCCGAGTTTCTCGTCAGGACTGTGGCGTCCGCATTCGATGCTCATCTGGCGCAGTCAGTGCCGACTCACAGCCGCACAGTATGAGGCTCTTGGAGCTACCACACCAACGTGTGGAGAGACTAGGTTGGATTGCCGCAGTTTCCGGCGGTTGTTGAGCCAGCTGCGAAGTCGATCGGTTACTGTCGACCTCGACTAACCAACCTACCGGACTCGGGAAACTCGACGTTCTCGAACGACGTCTTCACTGGATCAAACCGCATGTTTAGATAAGCGAGAACAGCATGCCGGACATCAGGCGATGTGAATTCCGGAACTCGAATGCCGGTAAACAAGAGGGCATTGATTCTTCCGCGGACTCGCTAGGCTAGAGCACAAATGCTCACAGGAGGTTGCGAACTGCGCGCGCGACTATCCTATCGTCAAAGGAACCTTGAGCGACTGAATCGCATAGTAGCACCGAAAATCAACGAGCAGCAGCGTGCTCGGCATCATGAACGTTGGTTTTCCGTTACGGGCAGACCCATCAAACCTAATGGGGTCCAAGCCAGGAAAAGCCAAAACACATAGAGAGGTACGATCGCGCTATTCGGTGCAGTCGAGCAAACCTGGTTCCTTGACGACCCAGCCGCAGCACGCTTGTTGGTCCTGTAAGCAGTGAAATCGATGATTGTCGCCGACCTCTCTGTCGCTTGATACTTTGATACCATGAAAATCCTACTCAGCCACCGCCCTTGTCGCTTTTGCATTCTCTGCCGCATTTGGTCGTGCCGTGTCTTGAGCCAAGTGCAGCAAGCAAAGCCAGATGTGATCGGCCTCGCGCCGGGCTTTGAAGCGGCCAACGCATTTCTTAGAGCAAAGAGCCGTGCGCCAGGAATAATGGCGGACCAGCCCAAACTTTCCGCCGCACACCGCGCAGCACCTTGACTGATCGTGGTGACAACTATGGGAGCTGTTTCGCATTCTCGCCTCCTGTCGGCGTTACGTGGACACCTTGGGCATTTTCTTCCGCAGCACCACTGCCCGCACACGGCAGGGGCGGTGCCAAGTTTTGCGATCCGTGCGGGACACCGGCCGCAAGGGCTTGAGCCTGATGCTGATGCGCGCGGCGCGATCCATCTGAGTGCTTCCGCGACAGTCGCAAATGTAATAAGTATCCAATCTCGATTCCGGCAATGAGCTGGCCACGCGCGACAAATTCCTGCGTTTGTGCAGCTTTTCTCGATGGATTTCAGCTGCCATCGCGCAAGAGGCGCCTAGCGGCGCTCTACGGCTTGTAAGCGGCACGCTGCCTTTGCGCGGTCAAAGGCGATAGCTCACCTTCTTCCTCGGCTGTTTGAGAGGCAATAATGACTGCGGGCGAGTGAGGGTGCAGAGTTGCGACTCGCATGGGCCAAGCTGAGGTGCTTGGGCCCCGGAGAGAAGGCGTGGAAAGCGAGACGTCAGGTCAGTGCATCGGCCGCATCCCTGATGCTGCTGTAGATTTCGTCAAGGTCTGCCGCTGTGACACAATAAGGAGGCATCACGTAGATCGTGTTCCCGAGCGGCCGCAGCAGCAGATTTCGCTGTTTAAAGAAGGCCTGAAGCTTCGGACCGAGTTCGGCCAGATAGCCTGCATCGCTCGCTTTCAGATCGAGTGCTGCGATGGTGCCAGTCCGACGGACCTTTTCGAAGCGTCGGTCGGCGCGGAATAGCTCTAGCGCCTCTTCTTGCATCGTACCGACCGACGCCACGCGCTGGCGAGTTTCCGGATCCTGCCAGAGATCGAGGTTGGCGATTGCGGCGGCGCAAGCCACCGGGTTCGCTGTATAAGAACTCGAGTGAAAGAATGTCCGTGTACGATCCTTCGAATAGTGCGCGTCGAAAATATCCGCCCGGCACAGTGTCACCGCGAGCGGAAGCGTCCCACCCGTGAGGCCTTTGGAGTAGCAGGCGAGGTCGGGAATGACATTGGCCTGTTCGCAGGCGAATAAGCTTCCGGTGCGGCCCCAGCCGGTCATGACCTCGTCGGCAATGAACAGGACATCAGAGGCCTCGCAGATCCGCTTCATCTCTCTTAGCACCCACGCCGGGTACATCAGCATCCCACCTGCCCCCAAAATCAGCGGCTCTACAATAAAAGCGGCGGGCATTTCGTTTCGACAAGCCGCCTCCAGCGCATCCAGTGTCGCCTGCTCATGACCTCTCGCAGGAAACGGGACTGAGGTCACGTCGAACAGGAAGGGCGCGTATCGCACGTTGAATACCCCTCGAGCACCGACCGACATCGCACCAATTGTGTCCCCGTGGTAGGAATGTTGCATCACGACAATGCATCTTCGCTGCTTGCCGATGTTGTGCCAGTAGCCGACTGCCATTTTTAGCGCCACTTCCACGCTGGTCGAGCCACTGTCCGAGAAGAAGACATGCGCGAGGCGATCGGGTGCGAGTTTCAAGAGTTGTGCAGCAAGCTGCTCCGCCGGTTCGTGGGTGTAGCCTGCGAAGATAATCTGATTGAGCTTGCCTGCCTGTTCCTGGATGGCGCTCACGATATGAGGATGGCAATGCCCATGGGTCACCACCCACCAGGATGATATAGCATCGATAACTCGACGACCATCAGCGGTGTGGAGATAGGCGCCATCTCCCCGCACAACCTCTGTCATCTCCTCTTGCAGCGCATGTTGTGTGAACGGATGCCAGATCGGCGACTTCGGCTTCGTCGTCATTGCTTGAATTGATCGGCACGGAACGAGTTCTTAAAGGCGGCCTGCAGCGTGTCTGCCGCGAGGGGCGACAGCCAGGGCAATCGCCCTAACCAAGGCGCCCGCCCAATCTCGCGAATAGCGATCTGGGTCTCAGCATTTGGTGCTCCAATGAAGGCAATTCCAAGAATGGGGATCTGGCGCCTTCGCAGAGCCTCTATCGACAGCAGCGAATGATTAATGGTGCCCAGCGCCGTGCTCGCGCAAAGCACGACCGGAAGCCGCCATCGCTCGAAGACATCAATGTAGAGTGTATCGCCCCTCAGCGGCACCATCAGGCCGCCAGCACCCTCAATCACCAACGGTCGCCCCCCGGTGTCTGGCACATTGAGCGAATCTGGCTCCATGCGAACTCCGTCAATTTCAGCGGACTGATGGGGCGAAACGGGGGTGCGAAGTCGGTAAAGCTCCGGCATGATGCGATCGGGCGAGAGACCGCCGAGCCGTGCGACAAGTTCGGCATCAGTCTCTCCTTCGAGACCGGCCTGAATCGGTTTCCAATAATTCGCGCCGAGGAGATCGGCGAGTCCCGCGGAAAACACCGTTTTTCCGATTCCGGTGTCTGTGCCTGTCACCACGATCCGCTGACTCATCGAGCTTCACCTCTCGCCTCAATAAACACGTCGAGCACTGAACGCACCTTGTCGTCTTGCTCGACCGGAAGTCTTTCATCTTTTGCGCCCATTATTGCCGGGGCGCTCAGCCGAATTTCCCTATTGCTGGGCCGTTCGCTGCCGAATTCCGTAGCTAATTCGGAGAATGCAAAGCTTTCATGTGACAAGCGTCGAGGCCTGGGGGGTACTTAAGCAAACAACGAGGGGCGTTCTAAGCGTCGGAACGCTTCACTGCCCAGCCGTGGACGAGTTCCACCGGCTCCCGTTCGGGGCCGGCCTGAATGGTTTGCAAGAGGATTGCACCGAAGAGATGGGTGAATCCGGCCGCTAAAACGTTTTTCTCATCCCGGTACGCCGTATAAGCCACCACGAACCCGTGATCATCGAGCTCCATCTCTTGTCTCCTCGAACAGAGCATCGAGCATTGCACGCACGTCATCCTCCGCCACGTTAAGCGTCAGTGAAATTCGCAGACGAGCCGTGCCCGCCGGCACGGTTGGCGGCCGGATCGCGCGAATATCGAAGCCGCGCGCCTGCAGTCTCGATGCGAGCCGCATCGCACGCGCGTTGTCGCCCACAATATAGGGCACGATCTGCGAGTCCGAGGGACTTCGCCCGCCGCGCGCGCCAATCTCTCGATGCGTGAACGCGACCAGCTTGGCCAAACGCTGCTGCCGCCCGGGCTCCTCCCGCAGGATCAGCAATGCCTCCCGCACGGCGACTGCCATCAATGGCGAGGGCGCGGTGGCGAAGATGAATGGACGGCAGCGGTTGACCAGGAACTCGCGCAGCACGCCTGCGGCCGTGACAAGCGCGCCGGCCGCTCCCAGTGCTTTGCCGCAGGTATGGACAACCAAGAGGTTCTCGCGCCTTTGATAAGGCGCCGTGAGCCCTCGACCCTGCTCGCCGTAAACGCCCGTGGCATGGGCCTCATCCACTACGACAAACGCATCATGGCGATCGGCGATCGCGATCAGTTCTTTGAGCGGGGCGAAATCGCCATCCATGCTGTAGAGACTTTCAACCACGATCCAGACGCGACCGGTTCCGCCCGCAGCCCGCCAGTCACAAATTGTGCTTTCGACCGACTGAGGATCATTATGGGCGCTTAGACGAAACTCGGCCCGGCCAGCACGCGCTCCTTCATGAACGCTTGCGTGCACAAGAGAATCGAGAACAAGCAGATCACCCCGCTGGGGCAGTGTTGTCAGGACTGCAAAATTTGCGACATAGCCGCCGGCAAAGAAAAGCGCCGCGTCCGCCCCAAAGAACTGAGCTGCTTCCGCCTCGAGACTTTCGTGTTCGTCGCAATTGCCACGCAGCAGCCGCGACCCGCCGGCCCCGATCGGGGTCCCCGCCTCGAGCGCGGCCGTGATAGCCTTTTTCATGCGCGGCGCGCTCGCCAGCGCCAGATAATCATTCGATGTGAAATCGACCCCGCTGCGCGGCTTGAGGCTGCGCAGTCGGTCGTCTTCGTTCAGGACCTGCAACGCCGCGACATAATCGGCAACCTTGACCCCAAGGCTTAACGTCACTCTTCAACTCCCACATCGCGCAAAGAAATTGTAATGGCCGCCTAGAACGAGCTCAAACATCGGCCTCTTGGCTTCAACCTGGCAGAATGCAAGTTTCTCGATCAACGAGCACAACGTGCGGCTTGCTTCCGTCTCGTCAAAAGAGTCGTCGGCTTCCACCACATAGGTCGCGAAGCGCGCCCCGGCTTTCAATTTGTAGATCTCGACGCGTCCGTGGATCAGGACTCCTGCCGCATCCAGCAGCAATTGAAACCGAGCCATCACTGTCCAGATCGGCTCTGGTCAGCGAGGCGCGATGGATTTTGCCTTGCATTAAGGTAATCTGCATTTGCCACTTACGCTCGGTTTGCGGCAAAGCGTGCTCGCTGCCTGTTTTCACTTCGTAAGCCCGGACGTAATGCCGAGTCGGTCCAGCAAGTTCGCATCACGGCCGCGCTGCGGGTTCTTAGTCGTCAACAGCACATCGCCGATGAAGATGGAGTTTGCGCCGGCCAGAAAGCATAGGGCCTGCAGTTCGTCGCTCATGTATTGGCGTCCAGCGGACAACCGCACGACGCTCTTCGGCATCATAAGCCGGGCGGTCGCTATCAGTCGCACCAGTGCGATCGGATCGGGGCGCTCTGCGGTGCCATTGACCGGCACACCTTCGACCTCGTTCCAGAGGTTAATTGGAACGCTCTCCGGGTGCTTCGGAAGATTGGCGAGTAGGACCAGCATGGCGAGGCGGTCCTGGACACGCTCGCCCAAGCCGACAATGCCGCCGCAGCAGACCTTGATGCCGGCAGCGCGCACATGTTCAAGAGTGTCGATCCGATCCTGCAAGGTGCGGGTGGTGATGATCTTGTCATAGAAATCCGGTGAGCTGTCGACGTTGTGGTTGTAGAAGTCGAGCCCGGCTGAGGCGAGCCGAGCGGCCTGCCTCGACGTCAGCATGCCAAGTGTAACGCAGGTTTGCATGCCAAGCGCCTTGACCGCCCTGATCATCTCACAGACCGAATCGACGTCCCGGTCCTTTGGGCTGCGCCACGCCGCAGCCATGCAGAAGCGAGTGGCCCCAGCATCGTTAGCGCGTTGCGCGGCGGCGACCACATCGGCGCAATCCATCATGCGGGTCGCTTTCAGCCCGGTGTGGTAATGTGCGCTTTGCGAGCAATAGCCGCAGTCTTCCGGACAACCACCGGTCTTGATGCTGAGCAGGCTTGCAGTCTCGACGTGGTTTGGGTCGAAGTTGTCCCGATGAGCGCGCTGCGCGCGAAACATCAACTCGGCAAACGGCAAAGCATAAAGCGCTTCGGCCTCGGCACGCGCCCTGAGCGGCCCGCTATTTCCGGCACCGTGCCGGTCCATCTTCACCGCAGCAATCATCAAACTTGCCTTAGCATTCCATCATAGATAATGAGCGAAGTTATCTATGAACTGTAGATCTGGAGTGATGCTAACCGATGCGACCTGCTCATGCACCCCGTTTTGCGATAGATAATCTATGATTATTCCCGACCAAAACGCGACGACTGCGGCGCGCATTGCCGACGCGATCGGCCAGCGCATTATCAGCGGCGAGCTGCAGCCCGACGCCCCACTCCGGCAGGATCATGTCGCGCGGGAATTCAATTCAAGCCACGTCCCGGTGCGCGAGGCATTTCGGCAGCTCGAGGCCCAACATCTTGTCGTAGCGCAGCCCCGTCGCGGGGTACGGGTTGCGCCGCTCGATACCAAGTCCTTGAAGGAGATTGCCGAAATGCGTGCGGCGCTCGAAGTGGTCGCGTTGCGCAATGCGGCTCCAAAGCTCACCTCGCAGCATTTGGCACGGATCGAACGCGTCCTGATTGAAGGAGACGACGCCCAGACGATTGAGGAGTTTGAGATGGCCAACCGCGCGTTTCACCGCGCGCTGGTCGCGCCATGCGCGATGCCGCGCCTGCTCGCGAGCCTCGACGGATTGCAGCTTGCGAATTCTCGAATGGTGTTCGCTATGGCACGAAGCGCCGGCTGGCGCCCGAGGTCGAATCAGGATCATCGCCTGATCCTGCAGGCGCTGCGGGCGCGCAACGTCGAGCACGCCTGCAATCTGCTTGCACGCCACATCCAAACGATCGAGCGCCTTGCCCTTCCCGCCTCCGCTGCAGGATGCGATCTGGCGACCTGAGCTCGACCCTTCGCAACATTGTCCTCAATCCGGTCTTGCGCGTGGCATGAGGTGTGGTTGCGCCGAGATCAATCGCAGGATAGTTATGCGACCAATCTAGCGATATCACACACTGCGGCACCCATGATTCGTCACATCGTCTTGTTTAGCGCCAAGGATCAGGCCCATATCGACCAGATCATCCAAGGGCTCCGGGTTCTCACCACAATCCCACATGCACGCCGGCTCGAGGTCGCTCGCAACCGCAAGACCGACCAGCTCGGCAACGACATCGACGTCGTGGTCTATGGTGAGTTCGATAACGAGACGGAGCTCGCAGCCTACAAAGCGCATGATCTCTACCAGGAATCGATCAGGCGGGTACGACCACTCAGGGAGTTGCGGTTCGCGGCCGACTACAATGTACCAACAGGCGAGCGTTGCGTGTCAACGTCAGTGATAAGTTCGAAGGCTCTGCGCATTGATTCCACCGGCGGGGATTAACCTGACAATCGATCTCAAGACTTTGCGGGCCCGAGATGAGCTCGCTCTCGTTGGGGCGGGGATCACAATCGAAAGCGCGCCTCCGAGCGCGCCGGCCGTCCGGTGACTGACAGGGCGATGCACGTCCGCGAACTGCAGTGGATCGAGCCCATCATTGGGATGCAATGTCTGGCGCATCGATCGCACCTTACATTTCTCGACAGCGCAGCAAGCCATGAGTTACTAGGGCGCTATTCATATCTGACCTGCGACCCCTTCAGCACTTACACGGTCGTTGACGGACAGGCGAGTTGCAATGGAGAGGCTCTCGATGGCGATCCATGGGAAGCTCTTCGCACCCTGCTGGCCAGGTTTCGCCAAGAGCATCGCCCCGATCTCCCGCCGTTCCAGGGAGGCGCGGCCGGCTTCTTGAGTTACGATCTGAACAGGACACTGGAGCGATTACCGGCGCCGGCAGCTCCTGGTCAGCAGTTGCCCCAATCCATGCTGCATCTTTATGACGTGGTCATCAGCTTCGATCATCGCGACCACCGATGCTGGATCTTTTCTAGTGGATGGCCGGAGCAGGATCCGGCGCGACGAAACAAGCGTGCACGCGGGCGAGCCGATGAGTTTGCAGCCCTCCTTGCCGGCCCAAAAGCGCCGCGGAATGACTCCCTGGTCACATCGGGCAGATGGCATTCGAATTTCAGTCATGAGGATTATATTGCGGCGGTACAGCGCG
Organism: Bradyrhizobium sp. WSM1417; assembly: GCF_000515415.1. Taxonomy (NCBI): domain Bacteria; kingdom Pseudomonadati; phylum Pseudomonadota; class Alphaproteobacteria; order Hyphomicrobiales; family Nitrobacteraceae; genus Bradyrhizobium; species Bradyrhizobium sp. WSM1417. Next base: position 2,466,978 of record NZ_KI911783.1, on the reverse strand, counting down.
TTATCGATTTCATTCTGGCCGGCGACGTCTTCCAAGCCAACATTGCGCAACGCTTCAGCGCGGAGATCTCGACTTCATTCGACCCCATCTCGTTCTACTGCCGGCTCCGATCATTAAACCCAGCCCCCTTTGCAGCCCTGCTGCGCTACGGCAAGCTCACCATCGCGTCGAGCTCGCCGGAACGACTTCTGAAGCTTGACGGACGGCAGGTCGAAACGCGCCCCATCAAAGGTACGATCGCGCGATCCTCTGATTCCAAGGAAGACGAGCGCCGCGCTGATATGCTGGTCGCGTCCGAAAAGGACCGCGCAGAGAACACTATGATCGTCGACCTGTTGCGAAATGATCTATCTCGCGTTTGCACTGTGGATTCGATCGACGTTCCAGCCTTGTGCAAGCTCGAATCCTATGCCTCAGTGCACCACCTCGTGTCAGTCGTCACGGGTGAACTTTCAGAACGCCAAGACGCCGTTACCCTCCTTCGAGCTTGCTTCCCCGGCGGTTCCATTACAGGGGCACCGAAGGTCCGCGCGATGGAGATTATTGCGGACATCGAGGGTGTGGCGCGAGAGGTCTATTGTGGGGCGATCGGCTTCATCGGTTTCAACGGATACATGGATACGAACATTGCGATCCGCACTGTCACGATCGATGACGAATTGGCGGTGTTTCACGCCGGTAGCGGTATAACCGCGATGTCGGAGCCAGAGGCCGAATACGAAGAGACGCTCGCCAAGGCGCAGCGGATGTTTGATGCATTTGGTGCTGAAACGCCCGGTGCATTTTGATCGTCATCATCGACAATTACGACTCTTTCGTCTTCAACATTGCGCGGTATTTCCGCAGACTCGGTCAAGCAACCGAGGTGTTCCGGAACGACGCGGTCGGCGTGAGCGACCTTGTTGGCCTCAAGCCGCGCGCCATCGTTATCTCCCCCGGTCCATGCACTCCAATGGAAGCCGGAATATCTACCGCCGTCATCCGCGAACTTTCCGGGCGGCTCCCAATTCTGGGCATCTGCCTCGGACACCAGTGTATTGGCAGCGTTTTCGGCGGACGCGTCGCGCGTGCACGTCGCCCTATGCACGGCCGGTCCTCGTACGTAACGCATGACGGCCTTGGGCTATTCCAGGACCTCCCGTTTCCACTTTGCGTCGGGCGCTACCATTCTCTCGTTGTCGAGCTCGATGAGGCCTGCGCGCCGCACCTCACGGTCACCGCGCGTTCAGACGAAGGCGAGATCATGGCCGTTGCACATCGCCATCAACCAACCTATGGCGTGCAGTTCCATCCGGAATCGATACTTACAAAGGAAGGGCACGCCTTGCTCATGAATTTTCTGCGACTTGCAGAGACTTCCTGAGCGTGGCGATCGGGTATCAGGAATCCTTCCTGGCTCGTGGCGAGGTCGTCACTTGGATGAGGCGGCACGAAATGGAGGAAGCCGCTGGCCCATGGCGGTGGAGGCAGAAGGGTAGTCGGATCGCATAGCGGCATCATCGTCAGAAAGAAGTATGAGCCATGGTGCAGATTGACGACGAGAAGAACTAAAGCCAATTCGTGGAGCGAGGCCCGACAGCAACGATGTACGCGTCCTTCCGGGCGCGAGCCGAAGACGAGTTCTCGGAATTCTGGTGCGCAGTGCCCCGGACGAAAGGTGCTGGACCTGTGCCGCTGATGGTCTTGAAGCTCTGAGCCCGACGGCTGGGAGAGCATCTTGTTGAACACGCCGACGCCCGTTCGAGTGAATGCGGCACGTCAGGGCTGTGCAGCTACGGCTATGGGTTACCCGCGCGTCAGTGAGAACACTCATATTTTCGAGCGACATAGGAACACTATTCCGAGCTGCAAGGTTCTTCGTCACAGGGGCTAGAAATTGCGGAGTTCTATTTCATGGCCATTCAGATCGTGATGGACCACACGGGCGACACCCGACATATCTTTGAGCAAACCGCCCCGAAGGGGCTGGCCCAGGCTGAAAAGCGCTTCAAGGAGCTGACGGGGCAAGGATTTACCGCTGCCACCCGGACGTCGCCCGGCGAGCTCAAGGTCACACGGTCATTCGACCCGACTGCCGATGAGACGCTGTTCTATCCCCGCCTCGTCGGTGGTTAGCTAACACGGCACGGCAAATGTTTTTGTTCAGGCGCAATGGGGTCGGCTGTCGTGCGCGTTTGCGTGCCCTGCGCTTGCTCTACGGGAGCTTCATTGAGCAAAACGGCCCGGAAGCGCGTGCGCGGCGTCTTCTGCGGGATTGGTTATCTCCAGAGCAGCGTGCGCAATTTGATGCCGAGGGCTATTTCGAGGTCACGGGCTCTCACACGGGTCGACGATATCGAATCTACCAGGCCAGCGTGAGCAATGTTTTGGAGGTCGACGAACAAGGTCAGCCTAAGATCGGGTGGTGCTTTGTTCCCGAACGTCCCCTGGTGGCTGGCGACATCATGCTCGCTCAAAAGATCGCGCTCGAAACCGATGAATTGGCCGTGCTCGCGGTTGCGAATAGATTCTATCCGAACCCTATTCGGCTCCCAGGGCTACTGCGGCGCGCCTACTAGCCTGCTCGTGGGTGGGGCCGCTCGCTGCGGGCCAGCGACGCCCTCGCCGCCAAAGGCGCCGGTATGCGAAACGAGGGCTGGCAGGTAAGCCGTCGGTAGACTGGCGTTTTGTTGCAATGCGATCTTCCATTAGCGTCACCCGAATGGCTTGCGCGGATTTCGCGCTAGGGCTTTTCTCAACCTCGGCCATTGTCCGTTCGAAGGCGTCGCGCAGCCGTTGTGCGTGGGCAATGCTCTCCGGCTCGGTGAGATACGCAAGCTTGATCAGCAACCTGTTCAACAGATATGTGACGCGAGCATCGTCAGAGTGCCGGCTTCGCAGAACCGTGATCTTTCGTCGTATCTCGACCAGGTCGTGCGCTCCGTCCGGCTGCTTGATCAATCTGGAACTCGCGACATCGCCTCAGCGCTGAACGAAGTCCACGGCCGGGTATTATGGCGCGCGGAATTCGTCGTGCTGGACCCGACGGGGGCATGTCCGGGGCGCCCATCTTATTGGTCAACGCCGCGCTCGCAATCGAACTCCAAAATTAAGCTTGATGGCACGGCCGCTGGTTATTTCCGGAACCGATCACGCTCGCGGAGAGCACGTGGCATTCCGCTTGCTCATCCGGCCTAAATGGCCCGCGACAAGGGAGGCCCCGTTTCAGGTCGAGGCAAAACAATGCAAGAAGTGTCCCGCTCCGGCACCACCGGAGAGCTACGTCGCAACGCCCTGATCGCCGATCTGTGTTGGCGCGTCCGGCTTATGAACTCCGACATTGTCGAGGAAGAAGCTAAAGCTGGCGTGTACGACGTGCGGCAGCCTACCTATCCGATGCTTGCGCACAACCTGCGTGCACGTCGAGACAAGCTCATGTCGACGATTAGCTTGCTCGAAGAAAGAGAGAGATCGAGCCAGCAGCGCGCGGCCTGAGCCCCTAAGTCCAAACACAATAGGGCTCGCGCAATGAAAGGGTTTGTCGTATAGAGGACCCTTGAGGAGACATCATGAGTGATTGGCAAGCCGAACTGAAAGCGCTGCGGGCGCAGACCGATGCGTTCGCAAAGACGGTTGCCGCCGAGATCACCATCACCAGCTTGTCGCCGGCTGTTCCTGCGTCGGCGCCAATGCGCGAGAGCATGGCGCCGCCGCAGTTCGGACCAATCGACTGGGTCGGCTCAGAGCGCGATGAGATCAGCAAGCGTGTCGAGAACTTCCGAGCTCACCAGCGTCGCGTCGCGTGCGAGAGGGAAAGTTTTGCCACGTCCGTGATCGCAAAAATGCGCCAGCCAGGTAGCTAAACCGCGGCCTCTTCAAGCCGACGGAGCCGTAAATTGGGCCGATGCGTAGGTTTCTGCACCCGGTATCTCGGCATGCACACTTCCGCGCCGCCGGCTCAGAACCTATCTCGGCGGCGTCATCCGCGACATTGCTCGCAAGATCGAGGGGCGCTCCGACTTGCTCTGTGAGATTGTCCTTGGGCGCATGCTAGCGCTGGCGGGGCGGGGCGGGTGCTAATACGAGGAGGCCGTGGGCGGTACCGGGACCGTCGGGCTGACGCTACCGGCGGACGCATGCCCTACCGATCGTCATGATCCAGACGATTTGATCAGAGCGGCCGCGGCCAGATTAGGAAAGTTGCGAGCGGGGGTCTGGCACGTCGATCCGCATCCCTCCCAACGAGCTGCTATGGCGATAGGGCGAGTTCGTGAGCCTTGTGTAAGCCGTTCCATCCGTACGCCCCGGGAAAACTGGCCAGCGTTCGGCCCTTACACAAGGCTCACGCCACGCAAGAAGCACCCGCGGGGACGAGGTTCAGAGCTGGGCACGCGGATCGGCTCACTCAAAAAGAGGGTTTGGGATACGGCGGTGCTCTCCGACTTGTCGGCCGGACCCAAACTGGCACTACAAACTCCATCGCGAGTCAACCGAGCGCTGGCAAATCGACCTCACGCAAATCTCGAGGACGAATCCGGGATACGGCGGCTTAGCGCGCGTTGCCGCCGAGGATCTAACCGCGATCTCCCTGCAGCATTACGTTTCTCACGTTGACTGGCTAAGCCGTGTAACGGCAACTTGAGGCGTGGGCCGATCTCTGCAAAACCGGCCTTCAGGTACAATGCTGAGGTGGGGCTACGGCTCCAGATGGGTTGCCTCGGCGCCCCGACTTCAAGCTGGCCCCAGCCCTTTACCGTCCCCAGGCCAACCGCAGCCTCAATGAGACGCATCGCGACCCCAGACGATCGCTGATCCGGCACCACATAGAGTTCGGTGATAATGCCGTAGGTTCCGCCCGCAAAAAGGGCGGCGCTTTCCGACAACATAATGAGGCCGACCGGGCGTGCCTCCGTGAAAGCCACAAACCCATAAACCCGCTCTTTCATGGCTAGGAGGTCGACAGCCAGCTGGGTATCTAGTCCGCCCTGCTTTTGTCCGCCCTCAAGTTCGGCAAGTAGGGCAGAAACCATGTGGGTCACCGTTGCGGCGTCATCGATAGACACTTTACGCGTGGTCACCATGTCATATCCTCTTCCAAGTTTAACCAACATACGACCTGGCCCAGCGGCGGACGAGACTGCCGCAACACCCGATTCAAGGCAGATAGGCCGCACGGTTGAAAGTCAGATGACGCTCTAGTTCACATTGAGGTGATACGTCCTCGTGCCGCTCCAAAACTATCTCAGAGAGCCGAACGATAATTTGTCGACCATCGTCATGGTCGCACGGAGCGCTCTCTTCTGCTTTAGACCCGCGTGTCGCACCACGCGCGTCGGGGCAGGAACGCTAATCGGCGCGCGGTGATAACCGAATTGTTCATCCTGAGCGTCCCAGACCGGTATCATGACATCAATGTTCTCAGAGAATTGTCGAACGCGCCAGTCCAAGACACCCTGTTTTTGGTTGTGTCTAGATAATCAGTTTTTCTTATTTCTCATCGGACGCGCCAATTGTTGCCGCGCGACGAATATACGGAGCGGCTATCGCGCTGACGACTCCTGCCAGCGCGCGCGAACGGAAGGATGAGGCAGACGGCTGAAGTGACCTACTAAGTCACTTTGCGGGTGGTATCATCCTATAACCGAGGCTGCCGGAAACGTTTCAGGCGCGATCCCCCTCTGTGATTAGACCGCCTAGCATGAGCGAAAGCTTAGTTGGAGATCACGCAGTCAGTCAGCGCTGCCGTGATATTCCGCCATCAATGTGCTTCGGCATTCATTTGCGGCATTGCGGTCGGAGTGATGTGAACGACATGATAGCCGTTGTCGTGCAGCTACCGTAGGAAAGCCAACCACAAAGAGTTCGGCTCCCTTGACCCATCATCAGCTGCGTCTCGCGGGACTCGGCGTGATATTTATGCCGCAAGGCATCCTCGCTCCCGCTTGGGGGGCGGCAGAGTCGCAATCCACTAGTCACCGGCCGAACATGCTATGGTAGAGACCGTGTTCGTAGGACGAAAGGATGTCTACCTTTCGAGCGCGATAAAGGCGCTCTTTGATCTGATCCGGTCTGACCCGCAGTCCAAGCGCGCGGCCTAGAAAAGACGCTTCCCGCCCCTCGAAACGGTTCAGCGTGCCGGTGCACAGTGAACCTACATCTGCGCCGCCGGAACGAACATCTTGTGCCAGCTTTGGATTTGATTGTTCTTACCGAGCTTGCCGTACCGGGGCGTCGCGGCGCGCACGATTGTTCGGTGAGCAAGGATGATGCTCAGCCCCGCTTTCAATAAGATGGAGCGAGAGGAAATAACCGAGCGCGTGCGTTTCCAGCTCGGCGGCACCACAGCGTAGGATGTTTGCAGGAAACATACGGACCCAGCAGCCTGTCGCTAGGGGGTTTTGCGCAAATCCATGCTGCGCTCGAGCGGCGCGCTAGCCGCGCATCTAATCAGCCTACTCTGGATCGGGCCCAAAAAGCTGCTGAGCCAACAGCTGTGAGGCCGCGTGGCAACGGCAGCATTGCATACCTCCGTTGAAAGGACTTCCGCCACGCCTTGGGCGCAAGGACGAGGAGGAACGCGGATCGGGCGAGCTCCATCCGCGTGCTCATTTTGATATTTGCTCGCCAATGTCCGCGCGCACGGCAGTGCCTACCCTCTGGTCTGTCGAGCCAGGTGCAAAGCTTGCTTGCCTTGCACGACCTCGTCTGTACGCCCGCCCACGGACTGGAAGATGGCTATGGCTATTCGCGGCCCCTCCGCACGGATATCATTGAGCTGCTGCACAGGCTGACGCTCGTGCACGAAACGAGAGTGCTGCGCGAAACGAGGTAAGAGATGGCGATGAAGCTCTCCGACGGTCTTGAACATGCAGGCCCCCCCACCCGATCCCATCACGGTCCTCATTGAGAGCGGCCGCCCATTCCTGCGGATTAGGGAGAAGCGTGACATGGCCGGTATTGCCGCTATTCTTTCCCAGGCAGCGGCGCGATCGCTAGATCTGCGCCCAGGAACTCGAACCATGTTGCATCTTAACCATCGCATCGACCACCGCGCGCCTCTAGATGGTGCGGATACCAACATGCTCAGTTGCGAAGCCGCGCGAGAAGTGGAGCGGTTTCTTAGATGTCGCAATGGCCACAAGGAAACACCCCTGATTTCTTTGCCGGGGCTCGCAAATGAGATTGGCGTGGGCTCGATCCAAGTCAAGGACGAGGGCCATCGGCTCGGCCTTGGCAGTTTCAAGGCTTTGGGCGGTTCCTATGCGGTGATCCGGCTCGTCTTAGAAGCAGCGACTCGGCCCCTCGGCAGGGCTGTTGACGTGTCGGAGCTTCATGCGCCTGAGGTGAAGGCGGTAGCACGGGAAATGACGGTATCCTGCGCTACGGATGGTAACCATGGCAGGTCAGTAGCGCAGGGCGCCCAGCTGGTGGGGGCGAACTGTGCTATATTCGTCCACTCCGGCGTCAGCCAACAGCGTATCGCAGCGATCGTCCGATATGGCGCGCAGATGATCCGCGTCAACGGCAACTATGATGACTCCGTTGCTCAAGCATCCCGAGTTGCCGCAGAGAACGGCTGGACCACGGTGTCCGACACGTCCTGGCCGGGCTACGAGCGTATCCCTGGTTTGGTGATGCAGGGGTATACCGCGCTCCTGAGTGAAGCACTACGACAGCTGCCCGAACCCCCGACCCACGTCTTCGTCCAGGCAGGGGTCGGTGGAATCGCGGCAGCGATCGCCGGACGTTTTTCGGTCTTGTTAGGTGATAATCGCCCGTTCTTCACGGTTGTCGACCCATCGCGCGCAGCGTGCCTATTTGAAAGCGCTCGCGCCGGGTATCCCGTCAAGGTAGCTCATAGGCAGACGACAGTGATGGCGATGCTCGAATGCTACGAACCTTCGCTGATCGCTTGGCGCATCCTTTCGCGCGCAGCCGACGCTTTTATGATCGTCGATGACGAGGACGCCGTCAGCGTCATGAAGCGTTTGGCCAATCCCAGGGACGGTGACCCACCTGTCGTTGCAGGCGAAAGTGGCGGGGCTGGTATGGCAGGGTTGCTCAAAGTTGCTGCCAATTCGACCCTGCGTGGCCAGATTGGTCTTGGACCTGAAGCACGGGTCTTCCTCATCAATACCGAGGGTGCGACCGATCCTGACCTTTACGAAGAACTCGTAGGTCAGTCTCCAGCGCAAGTGGCCGGAAGCAATCTTGGACGTCTGCACGCTCATGATCCGGGTCCCCTTCGGTGAACTCAATGACGGGGACGCAAGCCAGCAGAAGGCCAAGAAAAAGCCATCAGCGATTGATTCTAAGATCGAAATAAGCTGCATTCTTTCTGCCGCTAACGAGGACCGGACGCACGTTTTCGGCGTGAAAGCACAGGCTTTGCTGTCTTGCCGCTACAGCAAGCCGCTATGACTTTGGCGTGCTTCAATTGCGTTAGAACTCTGAGTAACCTGTCGACATGCGTGGACTCCTGATCGTTCTCACGGCTTTCGTCATCATGTTGGCGGCACGCGGCACGCGGCCAGCACCAAAGTGCTTTCCTGCCGCGCCCGACCGCGCCCATGCCACCCGTCAACGTGCCCTAACGCCATGAGGTCTGTCGGCTAAGAAAATAAGTCCATACAATTTAGGATGTTCGGAAAGCTTCCTGATCGTGTTCAGGGACGTCAACAGCTAGCGCGCTACTCCATCGTACAGCGCTCGGGCTCTCCATCCAGCACTGAAAGACAGGCTCAAGATCCAAGACGAAAGCTTGTCGCGCTAAAGCTCGTTCTCCATCTTATCGCTGATATGGAGCAGCCCTTGCTTGCGAGCGAACGCAGGGCAGATCAGGGCGGCAACAAGGGGCTGCTAGGCTGAGTTCGGCGCATTCTTCAGATAGACGATAGCGCGACGTCCGGCATACGTCAGCTCCCCCAGATTGGTTCTTCCCGCACGCACCGCTTCGATCACTTGTTTGGCGACATACCGACGGCTTTCGTGGTCACCACCATTTGGCAGTTCCCACAGACCTGATCCAAAACCAAGTCCATATTCGCTTGAAGTTCTCTCGTAATTCGCCCACGCTGCATCTCTCCTTTCGAGCAACGCGACAAAGCTGGTGCCGTTTTCGCAGCCGGTACAACGCCCATTTGGTAAAAAGCCTCTTTCGAGAAGGCAAGTCAGGGTATGAGGCTCCAGGCGCTTGCGTTCGAAACGGTCGCGCCGCGTTCAATTCGTCATGTCGGGAGGAGGAAAGAATCGTCGGGCACGGGTTGGATTTTCCGCGCACTCGCCGACCGCACGTCGCCCGAGCCTCACCTCGGGCCGCCGCTATGGTCCTCACGGCCGGTGACGGCCTCTGACTGGGCGCGGGAAGAAGCGGAAAGCTTCCGCACGGTTCTGGCGAGAAAGCATCCGGTCCGCGCCGTGAGAGCGCGCTTCACAGACCGGCCGGTAAACTCGCGAGAATTTAGCTAGCCGGCAGTGCTCGGTAACGAGCTAGGCTTGAAAGCATGGCCTCGGAGGCACCGTTGCGAGCTAGCGCTGGTCATCTTGCGCGGCAAACGCGGACAGGTTTTACGATGCGGTGCCGGTGATAACGGCGGGTCACGACAGTCCCATGGCATGAATTTGCATATGGCATGCCAGTGGCATCCGAACCAGCAATACCGCGCGGATCAGGGTATGCAGGAAACGCGGTGGCTGGAGCGGTATAGGCGAGGACTCAAAGCAGAGCTAGAGCTGCGGGTGCATAGCTTCCATTGAACCTCCTTCACGCGCTACCCAAAACGGTTGTAACTTGAGAGATGCCCCCGCAATGAAGGCCAACGCTTCCGGCTTTCGAACCGCTTTAGCTCCGTGCTTGTCATTGTTGTGCACGACCGAGAACTGCAGCTTCACCGCCGTGAGCACAGTGAGAGCGCATGACAAGCGCGGAGGTGGTTCATTGTGGAGGAAAGCTCGACAGACGCCCCGCAGGTTTGCGCCTTCAACTTGATTGGGGAATCGATGCGGACGATCGGACGATCTGCGCGAACTTCCGCTGCATCGAAACACTCTACAGCGCCTGTCAGCACGGCGCCGGCACGCCGGATGGATGCGATTCTTCACTTGAGCCGGCTTCTGCGGTCCACCGCGATACGGCTATCTTTCGATCGCAGCTCTCCAGGCCATGCAGCAAAACGCGCGGTAGACACTGACGGTCGCAGCTCGCTCAAACTGCGTCACAATGGACGGAGCGGGAGCTTTAACCGGCCCTTTCATTGTTCTTTTCGGGCCTTTTGTGAACTGCTTCACACGTGCTTCACCGGTGATCTGCTATGCTCGCTCCGCTGGGAATTTCAGGGGCCCGGCTGATAAACGCCGCCAGGACGCTGTATTTCGAGCCGGGCGGCGTAATTTTAAGTGAGCAGATCGTAGTCGATGAAGCCACTGTTCCGCCGAAGCACGAGGAAGCAGCGAGGCTTCGAAGTGCATAATGAGGCCCATATGAGATGCCGATGACGGACGCTGAGAGATCGGCTCGTGCGCAAACCTGTCGGAACAACATCCAACGATATCGTCAGTTATTGCAAACCCGCCTGACTGAATTTGAGCGTGACTTTATCGCAAAGCGTTTGAGCGAAGAGTCGTCAGAGCTGGAGAGATTAGCCAACGCTCTTACAACGAGCTTCGATCAGACTGCGTGCCCGGATGGCCGCTAGTCTGTCAAACGCGGGCCGGAACTGCCCCCTTTGCGTCATGAAGAACTGCCCCACCGTTGAGATTATGATCTCGGTTGAAGGTTGTTTCCGCCGGTGGACGGGCCGGAGGGAGGCGGAGCCGACCGGAGGGTCGTCACCGGCGGTCGGCGTCTTGATGAGGCCGCTCTTGCGCTTGGCGCGGAGCCGGTAGCTGTCACCGCGGATCGTCAGCACATGGCTGTGGTGCAGCAGCCGGTCGCATGGCGCCAGTTTCATAGCGCCGGCCGACCACAGCTGGAAGCTGTTCAGGTCGAGCCAAGATATTCCCGACAGTTTGCTTGAGCTTTGGACGGATCGCACGGAGGTGCTCGGGGCGGAAATGGTAGGTGAGATGATCGCTCCGCGCACCCGGCAGGTCACCAACGGTGGCGCGCACTATGACCATGCCAGCGATTTTCTTCATGTGCTCCTCAAAGAGATGGAGCGTCACAAGCACTGACGACCGGTGACCGAACGCAAGGGGCGTGCGCTGTCTGTTGACGGGACGCGAACTCTAGCCGAGGCCCTCTTGATCCTCCGAACAAGCAAATCTCAGTCTCACCCCGCGAAGAGCGGTTTGGCACTCCGGCAACAACCTGATTTTCCACTACACGAACCGCACTACACCGCTCGCGGGCTGCGATTTTGTTGATAGCCGATGACGCTCTTGCGTGAGCATCTGCACACGGTTCCTGTCACAGCAGGTGTGAAGTGCTGGCACGATTTTCGTCGCTGGGGTTTAGAGCGTTGCTAGCCATGGCAACCACGATGCCTCTTACTTTGCGGATGATCGGCCTGGATGATTACACGGTTTTGGAGGACCGGCAGCTAGTCGGGCGCATCCGCTACGCCAGCGAACGCTCCCCTGGGCTCTGGCTATGGACCTGCATCGTGACGCTCCCCGGTCCGCCGTTTGGTGAGGCCGGCACGCTGGATGAGGCCAAGGGCCGCTTCAAGGTCGCAAACTTCAAGGCGAAGCATCAGCCAGCAGAGGTGGCGAAAGCATTTGAGGAAATGAACCACGCGAACCGGCCATTGCGATATCTGCGTTAGTGGCGGGTCCCGGCCTCCGAGCTCAGGCAGACGTCTCGGCTCCCGCGATATCGATCGGTGCCCCACGGTTCGGCGGCCGATTTGCTTGCGCTTGTTCACGAAGAGGACTTGGTTCGTTTCCTTCGCCCTGTGGATAACCTGTGCACAGATGAAGGGCGTGAACAGAATGGGGCAGGTGAAACGCGCGAGAGCTACTGCGCGCCGTGGGTTAGACATTCCACATGAATCGAACGGCGCGGACGCGGGGTCAGTGCAGGATAGTTTGATTGCGGCAGGATAGCTGGCTTGAACCTGGGCACCATAGGCGCATATTCCGCGAATGTTCGAGCAACGGCCAACCTTCATGGCTCGGAAAAATCCCGGAGTTGGCTGGGGGGTCGATATTCTGTGGCCCGATGGCGAAACGGAAGCTATCAAGGCTTTGTTACGGAAGGCGACGCGGTGAAGTGGATTGCTGAGCATGAGCACACTAAGCGTTGGCAGGGAAATACGATTCAAAAACCATCGCTAGTGCCTTAGAAACCCGCCCAGGGTCCGCAAAATCGATCGAGACAGCACACTACCTGTGCGGCCCGGGATCATGGGCGGACTCCCCAGACTGACGGCGACCACGCGGCGGGAGTCTGATCGGCCGCATGGGGCATCAGCACGACATCGACGAGCTCAGGCGGTTCAAACGGCTCCGCCTGGAGCTGGCCGCCGGCGCGAGCATGCCCGAGGAGCGGACAGGGCTGGAGTTCATGGCCGGGCGGCAATTGTCTGCTATCTCCACTGCTACCCCAATGGTTTGCGGTGGGTTGGAAAAGGCTGGGGCGAACCGTGGCTGGCATAGTCGGATAACCCGGCACTTTGAGACGTTTTGCGGAAGGCAGCGGCTAAGCAGTGCGCCAGTGCGCGCACTGCAAAACCAGTTCTCGGAGCGATACCGGCATCCGCGCAAATGTCGCATCGAAACTTTGGCGGCCGCCGCCAACGGGCGAGAGGATGCACGAGCGCCTGAAAACGATCGGCTTCGACGCGCTTCGCCAAAGGCCGACATCTGGCGGTAGGCAACACAACGATGATGTTGTTCAGGTGAATTTCGACATTCTATCGAGAAGATTCTATTGAGCTATCCGGACGGTTCCGCACCGATGGCGGAGCTCAAGCGGGACATACTGATTTTGGCAGCGAGCGGTCGCGATTGGGCCGAACGTCCAAGAGCCTTGGCGGCTCGTGTGCCGAAACCTCGACACGTTTTCGCAGCAACTTTATTCAGCGCGCGAACGGGATGGCGCATCACGTGCAAAGGACGCGGGGCACTCGATCTGATGGAGGGCCTCGATCCGTGCGGATGCGCAGCCAGGCATTGATGCAGCCGCTCCGCTGTCATCCAAGTTGCATACCGACCGATGTGCCTCCTGTCCCCCGCCGTCTAGCCGCACGAGCGCTTCATTGACCATCAGCCGGATCGGGCGCAGTGGACGATCGGCTGGAACGAAATCCTCCAACCTCTTCATCGCGAACAGCTGCTCCATGCACACATCGCTCCCGCGCATCGAACCGCCTCGCCAAGGGATCAGTACTCTGCTTGACGTAGGTATTCAGCAGCCTGTTAGGCGCCCGCCGCCACGACCGGGGGACGCCGGCATCAACCGGCGGGCAGATCCGCCGAGGGCAACAAGCGCGCCTGACGCAACGCCGCCAGATCAGCCGAGCCGGTGCAGAAACAGGCGACGGCCAACTGGCGGATGACGATCTCGAAATGGGCGACAACCGCCTCGGTGGACACCGTCGCCGCGCGCAGCACGCCGGCCGCCTGCCCGGCGATGTCGACGCCCAGGCGGATGGCCTTGGCCACGTCGACGCCGTCGCCGATCCCGCCCGACGCAATCAGCTTCACCGTTGGCAGCGCCCGACGCACCGCCTGCACGCTGGCCGGGGTCGGAATCCCCCAATCGGCGAACGCCATCGGCACTGCACGGTCGGCGGCATCGCGGGCGCGCTCGCCCTGCACCGCGGCCCAACTGGTGCCGCCGGCGCCCGCGACATCGATCACCGCCACGCCCGCCTCGACGAACGCACACGCCACCGAGGCGGACATGCCCGACCCCACTTCCTTGGCCACGATCGGTACGCCCAGGCTGCGCGCGGCGCGAGCGATCTGCGCCAGGACGCCGCGCCAGGTGCGGTCGCCCTCCGGCTGTACCGCTTCCTGCAGCGGATTGAGGTGGACGATAAGTCCATCGGCATCCACCGCCCGGCGCGCCAGGTCCAGGCCGTCGGCGTCGCGCAGTTGCGCGGCGCCGATATTGGCCAGCAAGGGAATGTCTGGGGCGAGGCGGCGCAGCGCGGGCGTCAGCCCCTGGGAGTTGCGGGACTGCAGGCTCACGCGCTGCCAACCGACGCACATGGCGATCCCCAAAGCCTGCGCTGCCTCGCTCGGATGCCGGTTGATGGCCTCGGCGCGTGGCATGCCGCCGGTCATGGAGCCGATCAGCAGCGGCGCACGCATGGTCTTGCCCAGCTGCGAGGCGCGCAGGTCGAACTGCGTCAGGTCCAACTCGGGCAATGCGCAGTGTTCGAAACGGATGTACTCCCAGCCGGCGGCAACCGTGGCCGGCGCCGTTCGCCGATCCAGCACGATCTCCAGATCGTCGTCCTTGCGCCGGCTCAGGGTGGTGTCGCTCATGCTCGCTCCATCCGTCGAATCGGGCGACAGCGTTGCGTCGGATCGGACTAACGGCAGCGCGCGCACGCCGCCGCCTCCCGCGCGTTCAGGCCCGCGCACGCAGGCCTCCCCCGCAGCGTCGCTGCGGTAGCGGCTGGTCGAAGTCTGGTAGTACTGCGCGCGAATGGCCGCCATGGCCTCGATCAACGGTCCCCACGGCGCGGGAAAGCGTTCTTCCGCCATCACCCGGTGCAGCGTGCGCGTATGGCCGGCCAGCTCGTCGTTGAGGAAGTCCAGCACAGGCATAGCCGGATAGCGCTGCAGCAGCAGGATCGCCGCGTTGTCAGCCTCGCCGGCCGACCTGTCCTTGTCGCGTCCATGCAGATCGTTCTGGAGGCGCCCTATCGCGGAGATGAGCCGCAGGACCTGGCGAAACGCCGGACGCGCGCGCAAGGTCGCCATGTCCAGCCCCCACAGCAACGACAGGCAACAGAACACGTTCGCGTAGCCGATCGAATCGATGCCGTTGTGCAGGTACTCGGCGTAGGACCAGCGTTCCGCCCCTGCCGCCTGCACGTGTCCGGCGCGCAGCGCCGCGCAGTAGCACCGAGTATCGTCGAGAAGCTGAGCATAGTCGCGACGATCGTAGGCGAGCGCGGCCAGCGAAGCGCGCAGCACAGCGCAGCCCTCGAATCCGGGGAGCGCGCATGGCACGCCCTGCCCCAGCGCCTGCTCCACCGCGGCGAGCTGCTCCGGCGCGATCAGGCCAAGGTCGTTGCAATCGTCGAGCCAGAACAGCAGCGCCAGTTCGCAATAGAACGCCACAATCAGCATTTCGTCGTCCGGATCGCGGCCGGAGCGGGGGCTGGTGTCGCGCAGGCTGGGGTGGATGCGCTGCAGGATGTACTGGCCGCCCCTGACCGCTTCCAGGGCATGCTCGTCGGCGAACCCGGTCAGGGAACGCCCCCACTCCAGCACCTGCTGCAGTGCGCGTTCGGTCTCGATCATGGCGTCGCTCCTGCTCGCTTGGCCGGAGCGCGCCGCCCCCAACGAAGCGCCAGCCATAACCCGGCGAGTTCGGCCACGCGCACGACCCGGGTGGGGCAATACAGTTCCTTGCCGATCCACAGCGGCGTCTGCGGCAATGCATGCGCCGCATGGCGGGCGAGCATCCACTTCAGCGCACGCGCCACCGCCTGCGCGATGCGCCGGCGCCCTGTCGGGTCTTCGCTCGCGTCCATCACATGCAACGCGAACAGCGCATAGGCGGTTTCCTCGAATGTGGACGCGCGACCGGCGCCCCAGCCTCCGTCGTCGCGCTGCGCCTGCAGCAGCATCGCCAGCGCGCGCTCCTCGCGCCACTGGGGCTTGCCTTGCGCCAGCGCAGCGAGCGCATGCGCGGTGGGATACAGCCACGAAACGTGCCATTTTTCGTTGTCCCATACACCGTGGCGGTTGCGATTGGCCTCAACGTAGACGCTGGTGCCGGCGGCGGGCCTTCCCAACAGTCGCAACGCATGCAGGGCATGAATGTTGGTCGACACCGAGGCATTGCGCTCGCCGGGGAAGGTGACGAACAGCTCGCCGATTTCGAAATGGCGCAACGCATCGACCGCCGGATCGCGGCCTGCAAGGCGCAGGACGCACAACGCAACGGCGGTGTCGTCCGCATCGGCCGCGAAGTGCAAGGCCGGCCCCAGACCGCGCACGCCCAGGCGGGCGTCGAGCTGCGCGACGATCACGCGCACCGCCTCGGCGAGCGCGGGATGCGCGAACAGCCCGGCCAGATGCAGGGTGTAGAGCGACCAGCATGGCTCGAACACATTGATCGGCCAGACGTTGGGAACGACGCCTTCGATGCCGCCGCGTGTCGCTCGCGACGCCGCCTGCAGATACGCGTCGGCGCGCCCGACCTGCGGCGTGATCCCCTGTGTCACGGCGTGCGCACGCCACGCGGCGGTGGCCGCCGGACTGATGCCGATGCTGCCGTCCTCATTCGGGCATGCGGTGGTCGGCGACGTGCCCCAGGCTTCCCAGGAGTGCAGCAACGGATGGCCGCTCGGCAACGTCGCCCCTCCCAGCTTGACTAGGCAAGCTTGCCGCAACGGCACCAGCGCAGGGTGCCGCGGAAACGCCACGCCGCTCAGCAAGGAAGCGGCCTCGCCGCAAAACTGCGGCAGGATCAGCTCCGCGCCGACCGGCGCGTCTTCCGGCACCGCATGCGCGTAGGGATCGGGCTGGCGCTCGAGGAACCGGGTTGCAGCCTGCACTGCCTCGGCAGCGCCGGGAAGAGGATCGGCACGCTGCAATGCCAGCAACGCCGCCCACGTGGGCGCATGGCGGAACAGCGGGAAGTCCGCACTTCCCCATCCGCCATCGGCCTGTTGCTGCGCGATAAGCCACGCGTATGCGTCCTGCCGACCGGTGACGTTGCCGTGGAACTGGAGAGCTCGCGCCGTGTCGTAGACGGACGGACCGACGCTGCCGCCGTCGCTCATCTCGCTCAGCAGGTGGCGCAATTCGGAAAGGATCTGTTCGGACAGCGCGTTCACGCGGGATGTTCCTTCTGCAGACGGCTGACGAGAACCAGGGTCGGGCAGACGCCGCGCACGTCGCCGCAGGCCCGTCGCGGCCCGGCGCATGGGCCGCGCCGGACGACCGCCCTGCTCCGGCGCGGCGACGCGCCCCGATGCTGGCGCCGGTCCGCCGCAAGGCTCGCGGGCAGCGCGCCGCGTGCGCCGCGGCCGTGCTGGGCAACCGCTGCGATCGGCGCCGAGGACTCGGACATAGTTGCAGCATGCACCGCTGCCGCCGGCCGATCGCAGCGGCACAGGGGCGACTCCATGGGGACGGGCGCGCTCATGCGCATGGCGCGTGCATGAGCAGATACGCGTTGGCCCGCTGCAGCATCTGCGCCAACCGTTCCGCACGCGGCCCCAGCGGGGCGATGGCCTCCCCGGCGTCGCGCAACTGATCCAGCGCGAACTGGCGCGCTGCCTGCAGCCCCATGATCGACGCGCAGGTCGGCTTCTGCGCCGCCGCGTCCTTGCCGGGGGTCTTGCCCAACGTCGCGGTATCCGCTGTCGCGTCGAGAATGTCGTCGACCACCTGCAAGGCCAGACCGAAACAGGCGCTGTAGCGATCGAGCGCACAGTACAGCGCAGCGTACGCGGCATCCTCCGCGATGGCGCATAGCGCGCCCATGCGAACGGACGCGCGCACTAGCGCTCCGCTCTTCATCCGGTGCATCGCCACGATCCTGTCCAGCTCGACGTGCTTTCCAACCAGCGACAGATCCATGGCCTGCCCGCCTGCGGCACCCTCGGCGGACACCGCCTGCGCCAGTTCGCGCACGAGCGCGATACGGTTGTCGCCCTGCACATCCAGGCTCGCCAGGGTCAGGAAGGCGTGCGCCTGCAGCGCATCGCCGACCAGGATCGCAGTGGCTTCGCCGAACTTGACGTGCACGGTCGGAAGGCCGCGGCGAAGCACGTCGTCGTCCATCGCAGGCAGGTCGTCGTGGACCAGGGTACAGGCGTGCATCATCTCGATGGCGGCGCCGACGTCGTCGAGCATGTGCGCCGGCGTGTCGGCCAGTGCGCCGGCAGCCAGACAGAGCAAGGCGCGGGTGCGCTTCCCGCCATGCAAGGTGGCGTAGCGCATCGCCGCGATCAGCTCGGTC
Organism: Bradyrhizobium sp. WSM1417; assembly: GCF_000515415.1. Taxonomy (NCBI): domain Bacteria; kingdom Pseudomonadati; phylum Pseudomonadota; class Alphaproteobacteria; order Hyphomicrobiales; family Nitrobacteraceae; genus Bradyrhizobium; species Bradyrhizobium sp. WSM1417. The sequence goes on along the minus strand of NZ_KI911783.1, from coordinate 2,448,902 downwards.
TCACCGTCGTCTTCGGCGCAGAGAAGACGCGCCAGTGCCTGTTCGACCCGCTTTGCGCCGTCCTGCATCCAGATCTCCGGCAGCAGCCTGCCGGATGCGCCGCGCGCCTGCGCGCCCAATCCGCCGAGCGCGGAAACGCCGGTTCGGTCATCGTGTAGCGTGGAACCGGTCTGAATCCTGTTCATGTCCTTGTACCTGACAGGAGACGGTCACGGCGAGCGGCGAGCCGCCGCGGTGTTGCCGGCGTCGCACCGAGCGCGCGCACCGAGTGCAGCAATGCCGCGCGTCGCCGGCGCCGCTGCCTCGCCACACGGGGCATGCGATGCCAGCTCATGAGAATCCGATGCGGATTGTCATGGACGGATGTGCGGTCGGGTAATAGCGCCGACCGTCTTCGGCGCCGCTCAGCAACCGCGGCCGCACCCCGGCCTTGTGCATGGTCAGCGCCAAGGCGATGCAGAACTGCACCAGTTCCAGCCATACCAGGTGGTAGCCGATGCAGACGTGTGGGCCGGTACCGAACTGAAGCATGTCCACCGGACGGATCGGCTCCGTGCGTTGCAGCCACCGCGCCAGGCGGAACTGATCGGGCGCCTCGTGCAGGAGCGCCGAGGTCGAGAAATGCAGCAGCGGGATGCACAGATGGGTGCCCGCGGGAATGCGCCGTTGGCCGAGTTGCAATTCCTGCAGCGCGCGACGCGGCAGGACCGTGGTCGCCGGATGCACGCGCAGCGTCTCGCGGAACAGCGCCTCGGCGACCGGACACTGCGCCAGGTCCGCGTGCCGGGTCGGCACCGCGCCGACGCGTTGCGCCTCCTCGACCAAGGCCTCCCACAGCAAAGGCTCCCGCGCCAGCTCGATCACCATCCAGGCCATCGTCGAGGCGGTGGTGTCGTGACCGCCAAGTAGCAGCAAGCGGATATTGGCGACCAGGACGTCGTCGGAGAGCGCATCGTCGCTGCGATCGAAGGCGCTCACCATATTGTTGATCAACCCGGTGCGCGCGGCATGCGCGCGCGCGTCGCGGACGAACTGGCGCAACTGCGCGTCGATCCAGTCGCGGGCGGCGCGGCCGCGCCGCAAGGGCAGTCCGGGCAGGTCGACCGGGGGCGCGACGATCAACTGCAGCAGTTGCCGGTACTTGCGATGCCATCCCGGCAGGTCTTGGGCGGGGATTCCCATGAGGCTGAAAATGAGCTTGAGCATCAGGTCGCCGGTTTCGCGCAGGATGGTTACCTCGCCGCGGTCGCGCCACGCCTGCACCCGCGCCCGGATGACGGGCGCGAACAGGTCGCCGATGCCGGCCTGAGTCAGCCCTTTGGGCAGGAACGCCGCCTTGATTGCATCGCGCGCCTGCCGGTGCGCGCCGCCATCCTGGGTGACCAACGTTCCGCCAAACAATTCGGGCGCGATGTCTTCGATCAGCGCCGAGGACACGTCCTTGTGCCGGAGCAGTGCGAACGCGTCCGGATCCACGCAGGTCATCAGGTGTCCGGCAGGGCCGAAATCCAGCCAGAAGTGGCTGCCCAGCGTCCGTTCCGAGCGCCGCAGCAGGCGCGGCAGGTCGCGGACGATGGCGGGAAGATGCCCGACCAAAGGGAAAGCGCCGGGCACGACCGGGATGTCGTACCGCAGCCGGTGCCGACGGTTCAGCGGGTTGAGCAGCATGATCATCAGCAGCGCGGCGCCGCGGCCGCTTCGGCGGTGTCGCCGGCAGGCCGCGCGGCGGGGCTGTTGCCACCGTCGGCGTACGTCGGCACATGCGCCATCATGCCGCCGTCGATGCACACGACCTGGCCGGTGATGAACGCAGCATCGTCGGAAAGCAGGAACGCCACCAGCGCGGCCACGTCCTCGGGGCGGCCGACGCGCGGCAGGAGCTGGTGCCGGCGCAGGTGAAGTTGCATGCAGTCGTCCAGCTTAGCCAGGAGACGCTCGGTCATGATGAGACCCGGCGCCACCGCGTTGCAGCGGATCTGCGCATGACCGTACTGGGTGGCGAGCGAGGCCGACAGCATGTTCATCGCCGCCTTCGACGCGGCGTAGGACGTCTGCGCGGTATCAGCGCTGAGCCCCTGGCACGACGACATGTTGACGATCGCGCCACCGCCGCGGGCGATCATCCGTGGGATGGCCTGCCGGCAGCAGAGCAGCGTGCCGCGCAGATTGGTCGCCATGGTCTGATCCCAGACCGCCAGGTCCAGGTCGAGGATCGCACGGTCGCGCGGGGTCAGATGCATGGCGCTCGCGTTGTTCACCAGCAGGTCGACCCCACCGAAGTGCCGCTCCGCCGTCTCGAACAGCGCCGCCACCGCCTGCGCATCGGCGATGTCCATGGCCAGGGCCAGCGCGTGGCCCGCTTCGGCCGCGATCTGCGCGGTACAGGCGATGGCCGCCGAGCGATCAATGTCGGCCACCACCACTCTGCCGCCCTCGCGCGCGATGGCGAGGGCGCATGCCTTGCCGGCGCCGGCGCCGGTCACCAGGGCCACCTTGCCTTCAAACCGTCCCATCGTGTCCTCGTGTTTGAGTTGGTCTTTCGCGGCGCTCGGCCTCCGCCGGAGAAGGCGCAGGGTCGGCGCTGGCGCGCTCGTCATCGCCAGCCTCGCTTTCGATGACCCGAATGGCGGCGACCGGGCACTGGCTGGCCGCGAGTCGCACGGCGGCGTGCAGCGCCTGCGGGACCGTCGCCACGCACACTTCGGCCACGCCGTCCGGTTCGCGCTGGCGAAAGGTGCCCGGCAGCGTCAGCACGCACTGCCCGGTGGTTCCACAGAGATCCCGGTCGACCACGACGCGCATCTCAGGTCCCCCCCTGCGCATGCAGCCGCACCGGCAGCGCGCGGAACGTCCTAAGGAACGCGGAGGGCTCCCGGCTCGGCTGCTCAGCCAATGCCAGCGTGGGGAAGCGCGCCTGGATCCGCGGCAGGCTCTCGGCCAACTGGATCCGGGCCAGTTGCGCACCGGGGCAGAAGTGGATGCCGTGGCCGAAGCTCAGCATGATCTTCCCGTCGGTCGACATGCCGGGATTGGTGCCGTAGAACCGTGCGGGATCGAAGCGGTCGGGATCTGCGAAGGCGTCCGGGTCGCGATTGCCGGCCGCGATCAGCACGCGCACGTCCGCGTTCTTCGGGATCACCACGCCGCCCAGTTCGATGTCGCGCTGGGTGATACGCGGAGTGGCGCTGAACAGGACGGGCGCGTCGCAGCGCAGGACTTCTTCGACGAATGCCTTCACCCCCGCAGCGTCTCCCTGCAGCCAGTGCCGCTGTTCGGGATGCGCCAGCATCGCCAGGACCGCATGGTCGATGGTCGCAGCAGTGGTGGTGAAGCCGCCCAGCAGCATGCCCCACAGCATGCTGATCAACTCCGCATCCGACAGCGTGTCGGCATCGTCGTCGTGTGCGCCGACCAGCATCGACACGATGTCGTGGCGGGGATCGGTGCGCTTGCGCTGTATGAGGTCGCCGAAGTAGGCCTGCACCCTGGCGCTGCCCGCGTCCGCCGCGGCGAGCTGGGGATCGCTGGCGTGCGGGCTCAGGCCTTCCACAATGGCGCCGATGCCGGCGGCGAGCCCGAACATGTCGTCCTCGGGCAGGCCGAACAGTTCGGCGAAGACCAGCATGGGCAAGGCCAGCGCGAATTCCCGATGCAGGTCTACCGCCTCCCCGCGCTCCAGCGCGGGCGCCATGCCGTCCAGTCGCGCTGCGACGATGCGCGCGATGCTCGGCCGCAGGTTGTCGATCTGGCTCATGGTGAAATCGCGAGAGATCAGCCGGCGCAGACGCGTATGCGTCGGTGGGTCCTTCATCGCTATCGTGGACGCCATCAGATTGAGCGACAGGCTGGTCGCCGCACGCGGGAAATAGCGCGCCAATTCGCCCGGCGCAGGTCCCCGAAACGCATCGCCCGTGGCCTTGAGCGCCCAGTAGATGTCGGCGTGGCGGCTCAACAGAAAGAGGCCCGAGGCCGCGCGATGCACCGGATCGTGCTCGCGCAACCACCGCATGAACGGATACGGGTCGTGGATGCACGCTGGCGACGCCAATTCGGCGAAGGCGTCCCGGCATGCTGCCGTGGTTTCTTGCACGTCCATCTTGCCTACCTATTGACTGGCTGATCTGACCGGCGCGCGCCAAGCGCCAGCAAATGCGGAGAAGATCGCGTTTCCCGGCGGCGTCCCGCGCATCACCAGAGCACCGGGAACTCCTCAAACCCGCCAGTGATGATCTCCTTCCGCAACTTCAGTTCTTCGGGCGCCACGGCCAGGCGCAGCGCGGGAAAGCGCTGGAAGATCGAACCGAACACCACCTTGAGTTCTAGCCTGGCCAGCGCCAAGCCGACGCAGTAGTGCGGCCCGTAGGAGAACGCCAGGTGCGGCTTTTCATCGCGTCCGATGTCGAAGATTTCCGGGTCTTTGAAATGGCGTGGATCGAACGACGTCGCCGGCAGGCCGACCAGCACCTTGCTCTCCGCGGGAATATGCACGCCTGCGATGGTCACGTCGGTCCTCGGATAGCGCATGATGCCGTCCCAGCCCGCGCCCGGCGGGTACATGCGCAGAATTTCCTCCACAGCCTTGTCCACCAAGGATGGATCGCCGACCAGGCGTTCGCGCTGTTGCGGATGGCGGAACATGGCCAGCAGGCCGAATTCGATCTGCGCGACGGTGCTCTCGTGTCCCGCCACCAGCATGCCCGCCGCCAGGCCGATCGCCTGTTCCTCGGTTGCCTTGCCCTGGTCGACCGCCGCGAGCAGATCCGTCAGCAGGTTGTCGCCCGGATCCTGCCGTTTGTCCCGCATCTTGCCGCGAATGTAGGCGCGCAGTTCTTCCCAGGCCAGGCGCGAGGCGCTGCGCGGGCCGCTTTCATGCTGGTGCGTCATCACCTCGTCGGACAGCCCGGCGAAAAAGGCGTGATCCTCGTAGAACACGCCCATTAGCGCGCTGATGACCATGGCCGGAAGCGGAAAGGAGAGGTGGCGCCGCAGGTCGGCGGGCTGGGGCTGGGCCGCCAGCGTCTCGAACAACTGCGCGGCGATTGCCTCGACCTGCTGGGCGAGCAGCTTCACCCTGCGGTCGCTGAAGGCCGGCGCCACGATCGCGCGTAACCGGGCATGCTCGCCCCCCTCGTGCGAGACCAGCCACCCCGGCGAACCGAGAATCACCGAATCCGGGGTGAATGCCGCCGGCGGCACTCCCGCGGGCCGGAACGCCGCGTCGGACAGCACCGCCTTGGCCTCGTCGTAGCCTGTCACCCACCATCCTTCGTGCCCGGACGGGAAGCGAACGCGGTGGATCGGACCGTTGGCGCGTAGCGCCAACATCTCGGGCGAGGGTTCGATGTGATCGACGCGCCACATCGGCAGCGTCGGCAAGGGTTGTTCGGACATGGTGGCACTTCACTCTCTTAGCGATGGAAGGGCGGAAGGTGACCGGCGGGCGCTACGGGCAGCGGCTTCACGTGCGCTTGCGTTCATTTCTGTTCGTCGATGATGATCGGCTGGGAAGGCGGCCGGACCCTAGGGCCTCAAGTTGGCGCTGCCATCTACCGAATCTTGTAGTAGCGCCCTAAGCTAAACGCCTGGTGGCGCAAAAAATGCGAAAAACTCTGTCGTCACGCGCTGCCATACGGAAACCTATTTCCGATGGGTAGACGAGACACGGCTTCCGATATGTTCCAGCGCGCCAGATGCCGGAAATCCCGCGTGCGAATGGCCTACAAGGCAAACGTCTACGAGGTCTTCCCACTCGACGAGATTGGCGATATCTGTGATGTGCGTCGAGACTTATGTCTTGCTAAGGAGGTGTGAGCGGTCTGCCAACCCGTAAGCGTAAGCGCGTAGACTTTATGACTTCGCTTTTCGAGCCTGGCGTCGCTCGTCAGGTGAATGTGACTTCGTTGAAGGAATACGACTACTTCACCTATGCGCTAGCCGAGCGCAAGAAATTGAAGTTCTCAGATCCGACCTAGTGCCACCTTGCAAACAAATCGCCAATTTAGCCAGCCAATCTTTGTGCTCTGTTTGTGGTGAATTAACCGCCTTGGTCTCAAGGCCAGTGCTTGCCTTCGAATCATAGTGAGCGGTTCTTGCCCGCTTGTCGCGCGCTTGCCCTCGGGCAACGTCTTCGTCCGACCACGACGGGGCCTCGATGACCTGGCCGCCGTTAATGCCGCAGTACGAGCGGCAGTGCAGATTCCAACTGCCAATCGACGGGTGAAGAGAAATATTCTCGTCGTCGATGTGAGTCGCCATTGCGCTGGGGCAAGGGGCGTGACCACTTCGCGTCCGCAGCCGCAACAACAGAGGTGCATGGCCCGACGAACTTGGCCGCGGTCTCCGCCTTCAATGCGGCAAGATTGCCGGTGACCGCGCGTGGCCGCCGCCGCATGTTCTGCTCCAGGCCGCGGCCGACCAGCACGAAGGTAAGCAGCATGATCGCCGCGTCGAAATAAGCCTGCTCGGCATGATGAATGGTGTCCACCACGGACATGCCGAGCACCAGGATCACCCCGATCGCAACCGCCAGCGCCTGCACAATCTCGACGCCTGATCGCTTTCACCCGGCCGACGTTTCTCCTCCGCGACTTGGCCCGCCGAACGCATTTCGGCCGGCCTTTTTTGCCGCAATCAAGCCGCGGGCCGCGTTACCGGCCAAGAGGATCAGAGCTGCCAAAACGTGGTGTCAAGTGGTGCGGGCGGAGCTGAAGCCCAAAACGACCAAAGGATTGCGCCAGCGCAACGTGCGTCCTACTGGAAGCGCAACCCCGAGCCAGGCTGAGACGGTGCCCGGGAGGATCGGCCCGATGCTGATGCTGTCCAACAGCAGGACAGCGTAGAGAACCGGGATCTGCTTCCGCACCATCTCGCAATTGCTCGACGAGCAGCGAACGGCCGAGCGGATCAGTGGCGTCGCCCAGAAAAGTTTGCCGCGTTCGCGTCAGTACGCCCATCGATTTAGCCAGACCTTCCTCACAAGCTTAGAATCACGAAGGAGCCGTAAAGCGGATTGGTGTGTCGGGACTTAGCGGCGCTGCTGCAGTTGCGAACTTACGCCTTGGAGCGCCCCCGCCCGGCTTCGCGCAGGGTTATAACCGGACGACTGGTGGACCGGGGGATGGTTCGCCCAGGACGCCTCCGCGTGCGCCAGGGTAGCCACTTTCTGGACCGTCAAGATGGAGGCGGGTCACGCGAGCCGCACGCCGAGCTCTCCAGTAACAAGGATGCGACAATCGGCGGCGTGACGCGGAACGCAATGGCCCGGAGATCTTCGACGAGATAACGACGCTGTGGCCCTGTCTGCACTTCGAAAGAACCACAAGCCCGTAACGCAACGCCCGTGAACTTACCCAGGCCCTGGTCTCCACAAGGCCGTGGTCCTAACCGCCCGTTCTGCACGACCAGTGTTGAATGCCGCTCGCTACCGAGACTAACCTAGAATCTGGACCGGCAGTGCCGAATAACCGTGCACAAAATTAGATACAACTCGCTCCGGCTCGCCGACCACCTTTACCTCCAGAGATCGGTTCAGCATCTCCTCCCACAGGATTTTCAGCTGCAGCTCTGCAAGATGTCTGCCCACGCAACGATGAATCCCAAATCCAAATGAGAGATGTTGTCGTACGTTTTCTCGATCAATGATGAAGCTGTTGGGGCTCGCAAAGACCTCGTCGTCTCGGTTGCCAGAGATATACCACATCACAACTTTATCGCCTCGCCTGATTTGCTTGTGGCCTATCGTCAAATCGTCCACAGCGGTTCGGCGCATGTGCGCGATAGGCGTTTGGTATCGTATAATCTCGGATACCGCCCCGGGCACTAGCGAACCATCATCGCGGAGTTTTCGCAGTTCGGACGGATTTTGGCTCATGAACAAGACGCCACCGGTAATTGAGTTGCGCGTAGTATCGTTGCCTCCAACAATCAGCAGAATGAGGTTGCCCAGGAACTCGCGTGACTCCATGTTTCGGGTCGCCGGTGAATGCGCCATCATCGAGATCAGGTCAGCGCGCGGCTCGGAATTCACCCGTTCGCTCCAAAGCCGTGTGAAATAGTCCAGGCACTCGGACAGCACCACCTTCCGCTTTTCCCAGCTGTCGATCTGGTGACCCATTTGTGGAGTCAAGGCGGCTACATCCGACCAGTAGGTCAGCAGCCGTCGATCCTGAAATGGAAAATCGAAAAGCGTGGCCAGCATTTGAGTCGTCAACTCGATCGAGACTCTGTCGACCCAGTTGAAGGTATCATTGCGCGGCAAACCGTCCAAGATCTTCTGAACCCGCGAGCGGATCAGGCCTTCAAGCTTCGCCAGGTTCTCCGATGCCGTTATCGGACTGACAGTCTTACGCTGCTGAGCATGGGCAGGAGGACTCATCTTAATAAAACTGGGTGTCCAATACTTTTCCGGCGGGTCGACAATCGTGACGCTTCGCTCTGACGAGAATACTGCGTGATTTGAGTCCACCGCTATGATATCGCGGTATTTTGTTATTGACCAATATGGACCGTATGGGCTGTCTTCGCAATAATGGACGGGATCTTCCCTTCGCAGCCGCTCGAAACAAGGCCAAATGGTATCATCCTGAAAGCGCTTGGGCTCGCTTACATCAAGTCGGCGCAGCGGGATATCAGCGTTCTCGCGAGCGTTCTGTGCCGATAAGGCTGTCATGATTGTCTCCCGGACATCGGTGTGCAATTTTGGTTGCTCGGCTGGGTGCGCTGTTTAGAGTTCCGCATGCAAGCTCGGTCGAAAGACAACGAGCTTGGGCCGTACAGTAACGATGTGTGGCGCATGTCTATGGCTCGGGCTCGCGAGAGCTCGCACGATCGTAAGTGAGGGGAACTTTGGCACGGCCCCTGTCGATGTAGAATAATGGAAACACGAGCGAAGCTCCCCTATCAGGATTGGGAGGAGCGCGAACTCGCTTTTTGTGGTAGCAGACGCAAGTACTCGCGATGGCACCCAGCCGCCTCGGGCAGGCACGCCCCCGTTGCCACTCGACTACTTATATTGCGCGAGCAGATGGAACCTTATCACAGTGGGGACTAAGAAGAGATCGCGGTCCGCCAAGGACTCGTTTTTCCTTCTGCATGCGATGCGGGCTTTCGTGGAATGAATCAACAGGAGGAGGAGAAACAGGAACACGAGGCCAGACCGGCGGTGGTGCGCGAGCCGGTCGACCGGTAATCTAACGTGAGATCGCAGCTGGCATTGGAGTAGCTTCCATGCGCTGGACTAGAAGCGAATTGGCAGAGTTGAAAAAGCTCTGGGCCGCGGGACAAAGTGCCACGCAGATCGCGCGTCATCTCAAGTGCAGTCGCAACGCATTTGCGGCAGGCTAACCCGGTTGGGCCTCACTCAAGGTCACAAGCCACCAACAGCAAAACCCAAGATTGGACCCGCCCCCAAGCGAGGGCCGACGTTGATGGCGGCAGGTCGCCATTGCCTCGGAAAGAAGTTGTCGCAAAGGACGCTAGATGCGCAGCAGCCTCTGGAGAAGAGCAAGCGGCAGCTTTACGCGAAGCTAGCTGAGGTGGACAGGAATACTGCGTAAATCTGTCAGGCGCCGCGATATTCCGGGCCTGGCTCCGTACTTGGTTTACTCGGACGACGCGCGCATTGCGGCTATCGGCCGAACACCGGGAGGGCTCAATCGTAGGTCAAGTCATCCAATCTCAAGAGGCTGGATGCACGAACTAGTTCAGCGTTTTCTTGGTTCGAATCATATCAGGCGGCGTCGGCGAGTTTGTAGGACCAGTTGTGGATGACCGGATGGCGATTGACGTCGTCGATGCCAGCCATGATGCGCTCCTTGAGTTCGTGTTTTGAGGCCACCCGGATATGGCGCAGGACTGAACGGGCGAACTTGGAGAAGAACCCCTCGATGAGATTGAGCCACGAGCCGTGCTTGGGGGTGAAGGTGAGTTCGAAGCGTCCAACCGGTCGAGTGGCGAGCCAGGTTCTGGTTTCTCTCGATATGTGCGCGGAATGATTGTCGAGAATCAATTTGATCGCAGTGTTGGGCGGATAGGCGGCATCGACAAGCCTGAGGAACTCGATGAACTCTCGACTGCGGTGGCGGTCTTTGACAAGGGCGTGGACCTTGCCAGTCAGCAGATCAATCCCAGCCAACAAGCTGAGCGTGCCATGGCGCTTGTATTCATGATCGCGCGCAAAGGTGGCGTGGACGCCAGGCTTGGGCGGCAAATCCGGCGCTGTCGTTGCGATGGCCTGGATTCCCGGCTTCTCGTCGCAGGAGACGACCGTCACCGGCTTTGCCCGTCGCTTTCCCTTGGCAGAGGCTCTCTTCAGGACTTGGACTTCACGATAGACGCACAGGACCTCCGCCATCTTCTGTTCGAACTCGGCGTCGCGATTTTCAAGGTAGTAGCTCACCTTGTGCGGCTTGATTTCCTCTTGGCCGAGGATCTTGCACACTGTTCCCTGGACCAAATTAGCCAAACACGCATGCCCTGCCACCGGCCCCTGTTCGCGCGCATGGCGCGCCAAGAGCCGCGTCGTCCACAACTCATGCGGATAGCCATGGTCTTTGGCCTTGTCACACGCCAGCGACACCAGCCAGGCTTTGGCCTCAGGCGTGATCGTTGGCTCCTTGCCTGGTCGCGGACGATCATCGAGCGCCACCAGCGGGCCATCGGCCAGTGCCCGCTCGACACAGCGCTGCACCGTCTGATGATGGACCCCAAGTCTTTGGCCCACCGCGCAGAACGAAGGATTTTCCCGATACGCCAGCAGCATCTGGGCCCGCGATACCCGGCTCGCCAGCTCAGTTCTCGACCGCGAAAGAGCCGCCAAGGTCGACAGCTCTTCATCACTCATTGCCAATTCGACCGCTCGCCGCCATCCTGCCATGATACAGCTCCTCGTTTCGCCGACCGCAAACGAGGAATCCGCCAACAGTCCGTCCGTTCCACCAATTCAACCCGCTCCACGGCGCAGGTTTCATGGAATCGGTCGTCTAGAAGGAAAGGCGTTCTGGTTATTGAGCCTCGTTTTCGGCTATGCGTTTTCAGGAATGCGCCCGTGCTGATTTGCGCCAGTGTTTGGAATACTCGGCACGGGCCGACGAACTGCACGAGCTCAGGTGAAGCTGGTTGACCATCAGCCAGCTCCAACATCTGCTACCGACATGTGGAGAGCTGGACTGGGATTGAACGCGCGGGAAATCATCGAGGTTCGTCCGTGCGCGGGGGCGAGACCAGTGGCGCCCCTCCGACCGAGGTCGGCCCTTGTGGTTTTAACGGAGGCGCGAGTTTCCTCACCGGCTTTGGATCGGCTTGAGCTGACGGCGGAGAGGGAACGGAAGGACGTGAAGCGGTGAGTACCAGATTCGGCAACGAATCGATTCGTGAGGTCAGCGCTGCAATTTGATCGGAAATTTGTTTTAGGTCAGCCAGCTGTGCAGTGATGCTGCGGTTGAGCTCCGCTATTCCATCGCTCGCCTTCTGTTCTCCCGATATAACGTCCGCTAGAACCGCCCTATCGTCGGGCGACATGCTTAACGTTGGAGCGCCATCACGAACTGCCAAGCTCTCGAGATATTGTCTGACGTCGGTCAACATGTAGACTCCTGCAGTGCACAGACACACGAAGACGACCACCACCCACCCAAGGTGCCTTGACGATCTGTGCAAAATCGGCGGCAACTCTGAAGCGGCCGGCTGTTCAATTGCATCCATCACTTCTCGCTCGCCTACCCGGTTCATTAGCTTTTCCACTCCACTCGCGAACACATTAACGCCAACAGCCGTGGTGCTGCCCGGCGATCGCCAATACGCTGTCCTCACTCATATAGATCGTTTGGTCTTACCTCCTATGCGGCTGAGCGAACCACTCGACGCCAGACTTGAACCGCCCCGGGTTTGCCGGAGGCTCCAACTCCTGAGAGGATGGAGCCATGACAAGCAAGACGACGAACAAGTTTTCGCCTGAGGTCCGGGACCGTGCGGTTCGGATGGTTCTGGATCACGCCGGCGAGCACCCGTCGCGCTGGGCTGCAGTGACATCAATTGCTGCCAAGATCGGCTGCACACCGCAGACGCTGCATGACTGGGTCAAGAAGGCCGAGATCGACAGCGGGCAGCGAGCCGGCGTTCCGACCGACATGGCCGAGAAGCTGAAGGCCCTGGAACGGGAGAACCGTGAGCTTCGACAGGCCAACGAGATCTTGCGCAAGGCGAGCGCTTATTTTGCGATGGCGGAGCTCGACCGCCGGTCCAAGCCATGATCGCCTTCATCGACGATCATCGTGGGGCGCATGGGGTCGAGCCGATCTGCAAGGTCTTGCCGATTGCCCCCTCGACCTACCACGCCCATGTGGCAAAGCGGCGCGATCCGGCCAAGCTGTCGGCGCGCGGCAGGCAGGATGCCAGGCTGAAGATCGAGGTCCGGCGCGTCTTCGACGAGAACTTCCGGGTCTACGGCGTGCGCAAGGTCTGGCGCCAGCTCAAGCGCGAAGGCTTCGATGTTGCCCGTTGCACGGTGTCGCGACTGATGCGGGACATGGGTTTGCAAGGGGTCATCCGCGGCAAACCCGTCAAGACCACGATCAGCGACAAGGCTGCGCCATGCCCGCTGGATCACGTCAACCGCCAGTTCAAGGCGCCAAGGCCGAATGTCCTGTGGCTGTCCGACTTCACCTATGTCGCGACCTGGACCGGATTTGTCTACGTCGCCTTCGTGATCGACGCCTATGCCCGCAGGATCGTGGGCTGGCGGGCCTCTCGCACAGCGCACGCCAGCTTCGTGCTGGATGCGCTGGAACAGGCTCTGCACGATCGACGGCCGGTTCATCGTGGCGGGCTCGTTCACCACAGCGACAGGGGCAGCCAATACGTATCCATTAAGTACACCGAGCGCCTGGCTGAAGCAGGTATAGAACCTTCCGTCGGCAGCGTTGGAGATTCCTATGACAACGCTCTCGCCGAAACGATCAACGGCCTTTACAAAGCAGAGGTGATCCATCGGCGTGGACCATGGCGCAGCTTCGAGGCCGTAGAGTTCGCGACCCTGGAATGGGTGGACTGGTTCAACAATCGACGGCTCATGGAGCCCATCGGCAACATCCCGCCTGCCGAAGCCGAGCAACGCTACTACGCCATGCTGGAACAACCCGCCATGGCGGCATAACTTAAACCAAATGGCCTCCGGCAAACCCGGGGCGGTTCAGACTCGTTGCACGCGGCGCTCCTACATCATAGCGTGCGCACAAAGCAATAGTTGTCGTGTTGATCGGAGGCGGAGCATTTTGGCGCAATCTACCCCGAAGATCCCTCTATCCATTTATGCGCCCCGTGCCGGAATCGCGTGGGCCGCAACGATAAGCAACGTTTCGCTCCTAGTCCCGGTTCGGCGACATTTCCGCTGAGCAATGGGCGCATGAAGGGGCTTCTCAACTCCGCGGGACCCAAGAACGAGGCCGTCCGACTGTGCTCGCATTGGCGAAGTTCGACCTGCGTACCTGGGCGGCCCCGAACCGGCGCAAGATCCCTTGGTCCATGGAGAATACGCTACGCAGAGGTCAACTACCAACCTTGTCAGTTGATGACGATTACGGCGTAATGAATTTTGGTCAATGAACCTCGCACGAGTCAGATCGGGAGGCAGTTCGAGTTCTAGCAGCGTCCAACAGCGTGTTTCGTCAGCAGATCGGCCTCACGCAAGCTCCCAATTGCCTAGCGACACTCCGGAGTACCGTCGGCAAACAAAGGAATGAAAAAGAACTCGCTTGCGACCACAAACTTCGTAAACACGGGATAACAATCATTGCAGACCTCAATTCTGGAAAAGTACTGCGATGCTCGCCTTCCTTGGTACACCATCTATCCGACTGTAGCCCAGTTCTCCACAGTGGTCGGCGCCGAAGCCTCTGAGAAATGGCTGCAGCGCCTGCCGGTTAATGACTCGGTGTCGCTCTATTTCCACATTCCTTTCTGTCGATCCATTTGCTGGTATTGCGGCTTCGCTCGAAGCATCACTCGCCGGGATTCACCCATTCTAGAGTTTTTGGCGGATCTTCGTAGGGAGATCGATTTGGTCGCGGCGCAGGTACCGCAACCGCTGCCTGTCAGCGACGTGCACTTCGGCGGTGGAACGCCGACCCTTATCCAGGCAGCGGAGTTCCGGCGGCTGATGGACTTTCTGCGCCGCCGCTTTGCGCTTTCGAAAACGGCCAACATTGCTGTTGAGATCGACCCGCGCACGTTCACGCTCGCCACATCCGAAGGGTTAGCAGCTGCCGGCGTGAACCGCGCAAGCCTCGGCGTCCAGAGCTTCGATCCAATTGTTCAAAAGGCCATCAACCGCGTCCAGAGTGAGGCACAAACAGAGCGCACTGTCGAAACCCTGCGGCAGCAGGGAATAATCCGCATCAACTTCGACCTCATCTACGGTCTGCCAAATCAGACGGTGCAGTCCTGCGTTCAGACCGTGACTACCGCGGTGGCAATGCGACCAGACCGGCTTGCGGTATTTGGCTACGCGCACGTTCCTTCCTTTAAGAAGAATCAGCGCCTGATCGACGAGGCAGCGCTGCCAGACAGCCCTGCCCGTGCAGAACAGGCTGCCGCGATGGCCAATACACTGATTGCAGCGGGCTACCGGCAAATCGGGCTCGACCATTTCGCGTTGCCGGGCGATGAGCTCGCGGTGGCGCAGAACACCGGTCGCCTGCGACGGAACTCACTCGGTTACTCGGCCAACACCTGCAATAAAGTGATAGGCTTCGGGCCATCGGCCGTCGGTCGGCTTGGCGACGGTTACGTCCAGAACGAAGTTACAGCGGGTTCCTACAGCGACCAAATCAAAGCCGGCCGTCTGGCGACTTCAAAGGGCTACTGTCTCAGCCTCGAAGACCGCGTCCGGGCCGCGATCATCGAGCGACTAATGTGCGATTTCGAGGTCGACGTACCGGCAATTTGCGGTCCTCATGGATTTGACCCGGCGTCCTTCCTCGGTTCAGGCGAACGCTTGGCAATGCTCGCTGAGGATGGGATCGTGCAAATGGAAAGGGGATTTATCCGCGTGAGGCCGGAGCATCGTTTTCTAACTCGTGCTGTGGCAGCCGCATTCGATGCTTATCTTGGCACGCCGCCCTGTTAAAGACCAGCCAAGGAGCGATGATCGGATGAAACGCGTTACCTTTCGCTGCACGCGCCAGGAAGCCCGGCGAACGAGTTTCGCTCGCCTGGTACAGTCACAAACCAAATCGGTAAAAAACGCCGTGGGCAGCTGTGCGACGAGAGCCGCCCGGGCCGTAGCCGCGAAGACATGGACGCATTGCTGGTAGGAATTTGACGTCCCCGACGGCAACGCGGCATGACCGCGAACCTGGACAACGTTCATGACGTCACCAACATTGCCGTGTGACCGCGGACCTCCACCACGAGGACGACTGGCTGCGGGACGTCACCAACGAAATGGAGATGGAGGACGGCTCATCGCGGCCTTTAGCGTGGGGGAAGATGGCATCTCGGCGTTCAGTGACTTCGGTATCGAAAACCTGATCAAGCTCGTCGGGATGTACAAAGATCTCTGACCTGTCTCAAGCGCTAGCAGCCAGACATACTCCATCAGCGCGCCGTCTACGCTGGATGCGTACTCCGAGTAAACCGTGGCGATTCGTCGTGATGACACGACGGTCCCTATCGATGTGCATGATCGCCGCTAGACCGAAACGCTACGGGCTGCGGCGTGCAATTCAGAGCAGCAACTCGTCCACGCCATGAGCTAGACCACGGAGCACAAAACGACCAGCGCCGGCGCGACACGGGCGAACGATAATCGAGTAGCACAGTTAGGACCAGATCCGGCGTGATCACGACCAAAAAAGATAGTTCGCTGGAAGAGCTTCGCGCAACCTGGATCGAAGCGACGATTTCCTGAATTTCACCCGTCGACGTTACCCATACCGGTCCTCCGTGAAGGCTGGGAGGGCCTCGCGCCGAGCGGCACAATACCTGCGACTCGCGCAGCAACAGCAGACCTCCCGCCCGGTCAACTACCAAACCTAGCAATTGATGGAGATGACGGATACATGCCAATCAGTGACATACGCGTTAGCCCCTCCCATCCAGTTGCGCGTGGCGTTCTGCTCAGTGAACTTCGCTTCGGAAACAGTCTATTCGCGCGAACATGCGATAAGAGCAGTGCATTGCCGGTAAGTTCGCCGAGCCATGCTAGGCAACCTTCGTGGAGGGGGGCTTCGTCGTCTTAAGGCGCGTTACACTGCATCGGCCGTCAATGCTGACGGGCGCGTCACCATCGATTGTGGCACGGTGAACGACGCGATGCTGGTCACCGTAATCGTTGACGGCATAATGCAGCGTTGCGCGGTTATCCCAAATCGCGACATCGCCTTCTTTCCAGCTCCAGCGCACGGTATTTTCGGGCGCCGTGATATGGGATTGGAATAGATCGAACAGCCTCTGACCGTCGCGCTTTGGGATATCAATAAACCTTTGCACCACATCGCCGAGCACCAGCGCGCGCTCGCCGGTCTCGGGATGTACACGGACCACCGGATGCTCGGTCTCATAGATTGTTTTGGTAAAGACCTCATCAAAATGCTTCTGGTCGATTTCGCGAATACGGCAGGTCCCGGCGTAGTCGAAGGCGTTGCTGTGAACGGTCCAGAGTTCGTCGGCAAGCCGTTGGAGCGGCCGCGGCAGATCCAGATAGGCGGCCACCGCGTTCGACCAAATCGTATCGCCACCGAACGATGGGATCACAACGGCTCGCAGCACCGCAAGTTTGGGATAGGCCGCGAGAAACGTTCCATCGGCGTGCCATACATCAGCCCGACTACCTCCGCGCGCGGAATCAAGCTCGATGATCGAGGTCGTTCCATTGATGGTACCGAGCATCGGATGCGGCACCAGCCTACCCAAACAAGCAGCAAAGCGCTCCTGCTCCGCGTCATCAAGATGCCCCTGATCGCGGAAGAAGATCACCTTGTGTTCGAGAAGTAAGCTGTTGATCACAGCGATCGTTTGGTTCGGCAAATCACCCGATAGCTTTATACTTCTGATTTCAACACCGATGCGCGCAGCGCGTTTGACGAGGTCTGTCGGTGAAATGACGCTCTCGGTCGAAGCCGTTTCTTTCATTGCGAACTCTTCCAAGTTTTCGGATTCTTTAGGAGGCGCATGGCAGTTCGGTCACTCGGTTTGGAAGGCGGACCTCGCGCTACTGGTACTGTCCAGCAAGCACCGTGCCAGCCGGAAAACGGAGCCGTGAAGGTCCGTCAGATCGCGGATCGGATGATAATTCGAACCGTTCCAAGGAGCTCCATGCCAGCTCTCATCTTCTTGCCAATCCCAAAACCGCAAAAAGACACACATAAAACTCCGAGACGAGCGCCTCGATCATCGGCGAAAGACATAGGGCGCACAATCGCTAGGAATTACCCGTCGGCATCGAAGAAAACGGTTATACGGTCCTCCTGCAACGTGGCAGCGAGCTTGAGCGGCGTTCTCTTCGGTGCGGCAACTGTATGCGGCAAGGACCCAGTCTGGAGCCGGCTCTGCGAGCTAGCCATCACCGGCTTTCGAGGTGTCCGGGACCTGCCCTGGCCGTGATCACTGCCGGAACATTATCCACCCGAAATGGAAGAGGAATAGATCGCCTGGGAAGAGTTCCAAACGACCGAATTACGGTTTCATCCAGGCGAAAGCCATTGATCTGCGGCGCTGGGGTCGCGATGTTCTCGATGCACCGGCGTCCGAGCACGGCAAGGCAGCTTTTCTGCACCGTTCTGCTGGCTTTGCCTAAGAAACCGAAGATATGTCCGCTACCAGCCTTGATAGGTGTTTCAATGTTGTCAAAGTAATTGCCCTCGATCAGTGCTTGCACAGAGGGTCCAGCATCCAGTGCATGGAAGAATCCGCCGCTCTGTTGCGCGTTCGTGTTGTGGAAATAATTGTTGACGAGATGAACAATGGCCTGCGCTCCGTCAACGTGCGGTGCCCGCCCCGAGATCTGATGGAAATAGTTGTTTGCGATGGTGATCGTCTGGGGGCCACCAAGAAACAAAAGATTCCAATAATGCTCTCCGTTACAATAGGAGGAATACGTATCGCTGCCATCGAAGTCGTTCCAGGAAATCGTAATATTTGTCGTAGGGCCAAAGCCGCCGGCGATCATCTGCCGCCCGATGTTGTGAAATCGGTTGTGATCAATCCAAACCAAGTCGGCTCGTGCAATTGCAATACCATCGCCTGCAAATATCACGCCTTCATTGATATCACTGATGGTCAGGTTGCGAATAACGATGTTGCTGACCCCATTCAGGCGCAGCCCCTTGCCTTTGATTGTAGCGCTCGGGCCAACGCCGATCACTGTCTTGTTTGAGCCAATTTCCAACGGGCGCTTGCCGGCGCGGTCGAAGCCAACCAACGTGTTCTCCTTCCCATTGCAATGCGCGTCGTTGCCATCCAGCAGGAGAAGGGATTCACGCTTGTAAGGGGCGGAGCAAGCATTGCCGTATTGGCAACCCTGCCCCTCGCCTCGCCCTTCCGTTCCAGTAAAGTCTATGGTGCCGATTACCTGGATCTCGCGCGGACTATTGTCATTGCAGTGCCCGAATGCGTACGATCGACACAACTCATAATTCAGAGCTTCGATTGATCTGACCTGGACCACCTCGCCTCCAAGGCCGCCTGTCGCTTGAGCGCCGAAGCCCTTCGGGGCTTCCGATCGCGCATTGTTCGATCCGAGCAAGGAAAAAGCGCCGAGGACGACAGCAAGTCCGCCAAGCACGCGGAATGAGCGCTTGATGTGCTTCATCGCCTCCTTCAAGCGCACATCCTCTCTCTCGTACCCGGAAACTCCGCACGAGGACTTGAACGCTCGAACTCAGATCCTGAACTGCAATAGGCCATCGGCACGCCGCTCGCTAACGCCACTAGACCCTCCCAATAAGGCAGATTGGAATATCGGAACCATCCTACGCAGCAGCCGCAGTGTACAACCGCATGCTCAGTACAGCCGCCGTGGATCTGGGTAGCTTAGGAGCAATCGCACCCGATGAACATGCTTTAACAACCCCTTCAGAATGAAAGCAAGATCCCCGGCTCACCGAATCGCGCGGCCAACGTCTTGTTTCAGATCGACCGTTGTCCTGGTGTCGGCGACATAGAATGTTTAGGCGCAGGAACGATTTTCCCGCAGTTCAAAGCAGATGCCGCCCGACGATGAAGGAAGCGAGATGGTGCACCCAGTCACCACCGACCTGCGACTCGCGGCGGGGCGAGTTGATGCGGCAGGGCTCAGCCGTCCCACTCATGGCCGTCAGGTGAAGCGGCTCATGTGCCTGGGCCATCGCCATAAGAGCCGAGTTCGCCTGCAAGCGCCTCGCGGTGGGCAACGGTGGCCCACCTTGCGCAAAACGCGCTCTCGCACCCGCACGTTCGAAGCATCATGGGTTTGCTGTCCGCAGGGGCCTAGCGCGCGAGAAACGAACGACCCACCAAGATTGGCAGTTTCTGCGATCCAGCAAGAGGCGTTTGCCGGTCAAAGGATGAGTCGCCCGGGCTTCTGTCGGGCTACGGGGGAGCTCCGCCGAGGTACACGCCGCCCCCTTCCAAGTTGTCAATGGGCCCGACCTTGATCGGACGATGCGGGAGGCTCGCTCGGCGACACTGATCACGGCTACTCACGGTCATCCCGCTCGCTCCTGTCACCATGATAAGGTTCGCGGCACGCCTGCTCGAGATCGAAATCGAACCTGAGACGTTCAACGGGCCTGTTCCGCCCGATCCACGCCCTCCGGCGCAACGGGCATGCTGAACTGAAAGATCGCCCCGCGAGGATCGTTGGCGCGGGCCCACATCCGGCCCCCGTGCGCCTCAACAATAGAATGGCAAATAGCCAGCCCCATGCCCATGCCTTCGGATTTCGTGGTGTAAAAAGCGTCGAATACGCGGTCGGCGCAGTTGGGATCGAGTCCCGGACCGGTATCTCGAAAACTGACCAATACGTTGTCCAAGCCGCCCGTCCGCGCGCTGATCAGCAATTCGCGGTCACCTTCCTTGATTTCGCTCATGGCCTCGATAGCGTTCGTGATCAAATTGAGAATCACCTGCCGGATCTGAACGCGATCTGCTCGAACAAGCGGCAAAGCCTCAGGCACTCGGGTTTGCACCCACACATCATTTTTTGCGAGTTCCGCGCGAACTAGGGCCAGCACCTCTAAGATCAATTCGTCAATAGCAAGAAGCTCGGTTTGCATCGGAGCCTTGTTCATGAGAGCGCGGATCCGGCGGATCACGTTCCCCGCGCGCATACTGTCACGGACAATCAAACCAAAGGTTTGCCGAACTTCTTCCAGATTCGGCGGCTGAGCACCGAGCCAATTTAGTCCTGCCCCTGCATTACTGCTGATCGCCGCAATCGGCTGGTTGACCTCATGCGCGATTGAGGCTGCCAGCTGTCCCATTGTCGTAATCCGATTCGCGTGTGCAAGGCCCATCAGAGTCTCGCGATAACGCCGTTCGCTTTCACGGGCTTCCGCTTCCACTCTCTTTCGCTCTGTCAGGTCGAGGACGAAGCCAACACCTTGGTCCTGTCGCTCATCGAATACGGCGATGCCAATTAGCACCGGCACGCGGCTGCCATCCTTCCGAACATACTCTTTCTCGAACTGCTGAACAGCTCCGGTCCTTTTTGCTTCTGCCCGAGCATCCATTGTGCGCTCGTGCCATTCTGGAGGCGTCAGGTCGAGACCGTTCACTCGACCTGCGACAAGATCCTCTTGGTCGTATCCAACCATCGTGAGGAAGGCTTGATTTGCCTCGATGATCTCGCCCCCTTCGCGGATGATAAAGATTCCGATGATGTTAGTGTCGAGTAAGCGCCGGATTTTCGCCTCCCGTTGCTGCACTTCGCTGTACAACCGGCTGTTTTCCAGCGCTGTTGCAGCTTGAGAGGCAAGCATTTTCAGGACGGAGTTGCGGGCAGGCGAGAATATGCCCGGCGCGAGGTTATTTTCCAGATAAAGTACGCCGATCAGCTTGCCCTGCGTGATCAGTGGCAGGCAGAGAATAGAGCGCGCTTTGCGCTCGTGGATATACGGATCATCCGCAAATGAACTCTGAGCGGCAGCATCTTCGAGAATGACGTTTTCGCGGACACGTAGGACGAAATGCAGCACCGTCTCGGGAAGAAGCGACGGGACCACGGCCTGTTCAAGTACCCGTACAACGACGGCATCAGCGACAGTTGCGGCTTCCGCCTCGATCCGTGGCTCGCCTTCATGCAGCAGAATCAACAAACCACGTTCGGCGCCGGCCTGCTCAATGGCAGTCCGCATAAGCGTCTTGATCAGCCTTTCGAGCACGATCTCGCCGGAAATCGCCTGCGACACTTTTGTTACCGTCGCGAGATCAAGATGCTCAGCCGGAGCTCCGATCCTCATGCCGTTCACGGCAAGCGTGATCTCCTCGCGGCTGAGATCAGGATGGAGCTCGTCGAGCTGACGCACTTTACCATCTGCTCCCCAACGAAGGTAACCGCGCCGCGCGTCACGCAGGTAAATCCGGGAGATTCTTTCAAAACCGCGCGCAGCATAAAAGCGCGCTGCAAGCTCGCAAGCAATCCCCTCGTGGTGGGGGAAACCGTTACGTGCTGCAGTCTGGATTGAGTGTTCGTACAGTCGCATTGCATCGGCATCCCGGTGTTCCAGCCTTGCAATTTCAGCGCCGACCAAGGCGGCCCGATTCTCAAAATTTTCGGGGCAATTCGTCGCCCAAATCTGCAACTGTCTGTAGTGGGCATCAATCAGCTCTCGATGTTGCTGCTGCTCGCTTTCACCTAGCCTGTCGCAATAACATGAGTGAGACAGGGCACCATAGAAGTGAAACTCGGCGGTCAAGGGCTCTGTCGGTATGGTCCATAATCGCGGCTCGGCGTTCGAGCGAGCACCAACAGCCGCAGCATAATCGCCGGCTAGGAACCTCGCTTGAAGTTTGCGGATCCAATACACGGCCTTGCTAGGTGACAGCTCCGGACTTAGTTCCAAGGATCGCTCGACGTGCAGCTCGTCAAATTGCTGATCATCGAAGCAACCGAATGAGCGCGTGAGGCCGCGCATTGTTCTGATAATTGCGAGCTGTGCAGCGGCGGCATCAGCAGCAAATTGAACCTTTCTATTCCCTGTCGTAGCAAGGCTTTTCTCGATCTCGTTCTGCACCTCCTTTAGGGGGTCTCCCGCCATAATCATATTTGAGGTTAGATGAAGCAAGCTGTACGCCTCATAGATGACATCGCCGATGCTGACCGCAGCTTCGAGCGCTCGGCCAATCAACACTCGACCATCTCTTAGAGGCTGCGTCCACGGGATCACGTTGCATCCGACGGCCAAATAAACCGGAGCCCGAAAACGAGATAACTCACCGCGATCAACCAGATCGCAAGCAAGACGACCAAATTTATCAGCCGCGTGGTAGTCGCCGAAGCGTCCCGCCGAGATTCGGCCTAACCATGCGTAATGGGCGCAGGAAGCGTCGGTGTTGCCGTATTCGAGGCTGATGCTGACAGCTCTGCAGATGACCAAAACGGATAGATTGACGTCCGTGAATCCCGCGGCCGGAAGAATACGCGTCAACACGGCAACCGTGGCAAGCGAGCTCTGGTCTGTCATTCCGGGCAAACCAGCAAGATCCTCGATCGCGTCTGGCAGCTGTGACCACATCCGCTGATATTCGGCGAGTGTTTCCTTGTCCTTCGGATGCTGCGACCAATCGATCCCGACGTCCTGAAGATATTCGAGACCTATGGCCACTGCCCGGCCGTGCTGACCGAGCGTCAGGTAAAGATCGACCCGCAAACATGCGACAGTTGCTCGTTGAAGCGCGTTCAAAGCGCGCTTCGACAGCGCGGAAAGGAGGCTCTCCGCAATGTCAATCCGCCCTACCAAGAATTCGCATTCGGCCCGGCTGGTCTCCAGTGCGAACGCGAGTTCGTGGCGGCTTTGCCAAGCATCCTGCGCGAGCAGGGCCGCACCGACCGTGAAATATGCGAGTGCCGAGGCATAGGCGGCCGACGCCCTGGCACGCTGCCCTGCGGTCAAATTCAGCTCGGCGAGCTGCTCTCGCTCCTGACCGGAGGCGATTAGCGCGACACCTCGATTAAGTTGACTGACAACATCGAAGATAGCCTCTTCGCGCTTGGGCGCAGGGACGTGTGCCGCAAGCATCCGACCGATGCGCAAATGGGCAGGAGCGCGCGAAGATTCCGACACCAGCGAGTAGGCCGCCTCTTGAACGCGGTCGTGGACGAACCGATAGGCCGTTCCATGGCGCGCAATCAGCTCCTGCCGGATAGCGGGCCACAGCCTCGCATGCACCTTCTCGCGTGAGGTTTCGAGCACGACCGCAAGCTCCGTCGTCCCGGCGATGTTGCCGAAGCAGGCCAGCTGTCGCAGCGCGTCCTGCGTTTCCTCGGGCAGCCGGATGAGCTTGCCTAGCAGAAGATCGACGACGTTTTCGGTGTATGCTTTTGCGTAAATCCGCTCGAGATCCCAGCGCCAGCGTGCCAGCTCGTGATCGAACGTCAGCAGCTGCTCTTCGGCCAGTTCAGACAGGAATTGAATGGTGAAGAACGGATTACCCATCGTCTTCTGATGCACCAACGTTGCAAGCGGGACAGCGCGTTTTGGTGCGCAGCGAAGGGTATCCGCGACCAACTGTGCGACATGGTCTGCCGTGAGCGGCGACAGCGTGATCTCCTCTACATTTACGTCGGATCTCCTGATGGAGTCGAGCTTGCGTTTGAGTGGATGGCCTGCATCAACTTCGTTGCTGCGGTACGCTCCAATAATCAGCAGGTGCAGGTCCGACTGGGTCAGAAGATCCTCGATCAGGTCGAGGGTTGCGGCATCGTGCCACTGTAAATCGTCGAGAAAGAGCACCAATGGATGGGTTCGCCGGGCGAACACACCGATAAAACGGCGAAGCACCAGTTGGAAACGAGTTTGCGCTGGCCGGGCTGGAAGCTCAGCAGGCGCGGGCTGCTCGCCAATGATCAGGCTCAGATCGGGTATCAATTCGATCAATAGCCGTCCATTCGCGCCGAGCGCCTCCCGGAGCGCTTGCCGCCAAACCGCGAGTTCGCCCTCACTTTTGCTGAGAAGAGAACGGACAAGACTCTGAAAGCTCTGCACGAGCGTCGCATAAGGAACATCGCGCTTCAGTTGCTCGAATTTGCCTGATGCCAACAGTCCGCGCGAGGGCACCAGCACTTTGTGTAGCTCTTGGACAAGCGAGGACTTACCAATGCCGGAGTGACCCGCAACCAGCACCAACCTCGGCGCGCCGCTCTTCGCCGCGCGATCGAAAGAGCCAAGCAAGGTCTCGATCTCGCGGGCTCTCCCATAGAGCTTCTCGGGGATGAGCAACCGATCAGGTGTGTCATCTGCGCCCAGCTCAAATGTATCGATGCGACCGTGGTTGGCCCAAGCCGCGACACAGTGTCGCAGATCGTGCTCAAGGCCAGCGGCAGTCTGGTAGCGTTCCTCGGCGGTTTTCGCGAGGAGTTTCATCACGATCCGAGAGATTGGCTCCGGGATGTCTCGCGATTTCTCGACAGGCGGTAGTGCATTTCTCGCGATGTGACAATGGATCCATTCCAAGGGATCTGCCCCCGTGAACGGCAGCGCGCCGGTCAGCATCTGATAGAATGTCACGCCAAGTGAATAGAGATCGCTGCGACAATCGACCGAGCGATTCATCCGTCCGGTCTGTTCGGGCGCCATGTAGGGCAACGTGCCGGCGATGAACTCGACAGGTTCGGGCGGCACGCGCTCGCGGGAAAGACGCGACGTCAGACCGAACCCAGTGAGTCGGACCTGTTCGTCAGGACAATTGACCAGAATGTGAGCGGGTTTCAGGTCCTTGTGGACCAAGCCTTGGCGGTGAAGCTTGCCCACGGCCGTCGTGATACCAACAGCGAGGCGCAAGAAGCGCTCGGGCTCCATACGGAGTCCAAGTAGGTTTAGCAGCGGCTCGCCGGATGGATCCTGCAGGACCAGCATGGTCCGACCAGCTTCCCGGATCAGTTCCAACGGCCGCACCGCCCATGCCTCGTCGAGCTCCTCCCGCAGCCCACACTCGTGGGCGAGGCGGTCGAGCGTCGCTGGGTGTTCCGCGATCGGTCGGACCACAAGCACGACAGCCCTGCTGCCGTGCATCTGCTGGCGCCACGCACGGCAGAACGCGCAATCACCGTCCTCCCATAGGGGCTGGATGTCGCCGTCAAGATATGAACCGAACAAGGTTCGGCTGAGAGGCTCCCGCGGCATTTGCCCGCCCAAACTAAGAACACGCGAGCCAAAATGTGACACATAAGGGGCGCGATTGTGAAGGGACTTCGCAGAAAGCGGGCACAGGTCCCGAACAACGTCGCCAAGGAGTAGACGGCGATCAGCGAAATACGAGCGACGCATGCACCTTCTCAGAGCCCGATCGTATCGATCGAGCGCAATCGGGCGCGCGGGCTGGGCCCACACGGACCGGCGGCGGCTCGCCCCGTGCGCAGCGTGTCGCCGCAGAAGGATTCGTTCATGATGGAGCGGCTCGGGGGTGTTACTCGAGCAGCGGTCCACGGCCGACCTGCAGCAGACCTGGGATAGCTGCCACGGCTCAATCAGGCATCGACATGTGAAGGCTGTTCGGTTGTCCATGTTCGGCGCGACGCGTGACGCCAGGCCACAACTGCCGCGGAGCGACGCGGTGCTATTTGCGCGATCGACCGTCATTCCCGCCCCATGGCGTCAAGGGCAGGGCCGTCATCAACTCTGAACCGCAGCATCAAGCGGTAGATCTGCGAGCCACGATGAGCGAAACCGTGCCGGTAGCTCTTCTCTGCACTCCGAGAGCAACTGCCTCGCGACAAGGCAGTTCCGATGCTGGTACCGTACAGGCCCTCACTCATCGGAATGTCAATCGCTGCCGGTTGCGGAAAGCGACATAGCCGGCCATCCGAAGCTGATAGCGAGAAAGTTCACGCTGCTTAAACCGGTGTTCAGGCGCCGCGTAAGCTATCCCAAAGGCGGTAAAAAGAATTGAAGGAAAATGAAGAAAAGCGGAACGCCTTCTCTTAGCCACGGGTGACAGCATTCATGGAATCCTTGCCAATACCGGGTCTGACTTTGCCAACTCGATAGAGCCAATGAGCCAACTCGACAGTCTAGACGACGTCGTACAACGTGACGCTACGTACGGTCCAAGCTGTTCGTGCGCTGCGTGACGTTGCAGGGAATCACTATCGGCTCATGAATGAGCCTCAGTTTTGCCACGCGGGTTGCTTTATTTGACGCAGCATCACCACGGATGTACTGGCGATGTGGGCGAACCCGGCGCACTTCTTCTCGGACGAGTGCGCCGGGCCGGCTTTAATGAGGCGCGTGAAGCTCGATGAGCTAGGGACAGATTGGCGGCTACTTGGGCTGACCGCTCGCGGCGTTTCTTTCCTATCTTTCGACGTTGAGTAACTAAGCTTCGATTCCGCCCTGCTCGACACGAACCTATTTGGCCGGCCAATGCCGGTTGGCGAATGCAGCCCTTGTTGAGCTGAGGCAGGAGAGCGATTCCACAGGAGGTGTCGAAGTAGTCGACAGTCGGGCTGCGGATGCGGCCGACCTCTCCATTAGATTAAACGGTCATGTTAGCATACGAGCTTAGCAGCGGGATCAAGCACCGTGGGCGCTGCCGCAACCTACGTGATTAAATTTCCGACGAGCACGACCGAAAGGACTTGAATCGCACCTTGCGTCAGGTTGTACGAAGCCGACGCAAGGTGCTTTCCCGAGCTAGCTAAAGACGCAACTCACAGGCGCTCCGACGAAAAAAAAAGAGTTCATGTGCCGATGCCGCTGCTACTCGTTCTGGTTTCTATTTTCTTTGGTACAAGTGCGATTGTCTACACCGCATGCCGATCTCAACGCCGGCGGGATCGGCGCATGCACAGGCACGATCGCGCCAATTCGCGCACTTCGCGCCCCCGCGTCCAACTACCAAGACGGCGGGCATTTTAATCCAGCCGCTCAATGACTGTCCTCCGACGCCTGTTGCAGTCCGAACTCGCGAGGGCCAGGTGGCACGCGCCGCCCGCGAGAGAGCGTTTCTCAAACGGTTTCCGATTGGTTTATCGATGCCGCGGAGTCGATCCAGCGGGACAGCGGCCAGACACGAAAGCCAGTTCTCGACCACTCGGGCGGTTTTTGCTAGAGTTTAGGGCGTCACGCGGCGCAAACGGCTGACCGGTCATACACCTGGAAACTTCAAAGATTTGCACTGCGCGAAAGCTTCCAGGAAAGCCTAGGCGAGCAACTAAAAGTTGTACCACACAATATTTCTACTATAAAACGCAGAAATGAGGCTCGTATCGTGACCAAGCGCTCTGAACCGCGGAAGCAAACCGCAACTGTCGAACAGCCGGAGGCGAGGCCGAGCGTGCTCGTCGTCGACGACGACCTCTCAATGCGCGAATCGCTGGTCAACCTATTTCGTTCAATCGGTCTAGATGTCGTTGCTTACGGATCGGCCCAAGAACTGCTCCAGAGCGAGCTTCCCGATGTTCCTAGCTGCCTCGTGCTTGACATCAGACTGCCAGGATTGAGCGGGCTTGAGCTCCAAAATGAGTTAGCCAAATTGCAGGTTCACATCCCCATCATTTTCATCACCGCTCATGGGGATATTCCGATGACCGTCAAAGCGATGAAGAGTGGAGCAATTGATTTTCTCAGCAAGCCGTTTCGCGATCAGGAATTGCTCGACGGAGTGGTCGCAGCTATCGAACAGGATCGCAAGCGACGTGGCGTAGACAAGGTGGTCAAGAAGCTGCAGTCCTTGTTTGAGGCCCTAAGTCCACGAGAGCAGGACGTTTTGAGACTGGTCGCCACCGGGCTATTGAACAAGCAGGTCGCCGCGGAACTCGGGCTCGCCGAGATCACAGTCAAGATCTACCGGGGGCACGTTATGAGGAAGATGGGCGCTCGATCGCTGGCCGATCTGATTCGGATGGCTGAGAGGCTGGGAATTGGGACCGACCGTTTCAGGGTACAAACCTAAGTATGATTTTACAACTTCGTCGTACACGCGCACCCTTCAGCTGGCCGTTATGGTTCGGCCAGCGTCTTCGCCCAACTGGGACGGGTGGTCTTGTCCAACTATTCAATTGTTTCTGTTGTCGACGACGATCCTTCCGTTCGTGCCGCACTGAACAACCTATTGAAATCGCAGGGTCACGTCGTTCATACGTTTGCGTCGGCTGAGGAATTTTTGCGGTCGTCTCAATTGAACGGCACATCCTGTGTAATTGCAGACGTGCAGATGCCCGTGATGAGCGGCTTTGAACTTTTGGAACAGATGCGAGCCCATGGCTACGCTGGGCCATTCATCTTGATTACCGCCTTTGCGGATGATCGCACGCGAGCCCGCGCCTTGAGCGCCGGCGTAACCGGCTTTTTCGCCAAGCCCTTCACCGGTCTGGAGTTGATCGCCTGCCTCGATGAAGCGCTTCGCGAACATCCTGGTGGAACGCGCGCGTGAAGGATGGGGAAGCAGTCTGGACCAAGCCGCACCCACGCGGCCTTTACGATCTCCATCAATGTGCAATTGTCCGTGCGAACCGCGTGCCCATGGCGACCATCGCCCTTCCGTCTCGCCGCATTCCTGTCGCTGGTGTTGCACTTTCGGCATCTGGTTGAGGCACTCGCGATGTGGGGATCCTGACACGGCGCCTCGCGTATGAACGCCTAATCAAACGGGCGAGGCCCCTTCCCTCCCTTTCAACGAAGCTGCACACCACTTTCGTGGTGGTACGACCCCTTCCGAACGGTTGCACTGCTGAGGTTGGACGTAGGTTGGCGAATTTAGCGTCTGGGTGGATGCGTTTTGCAGCGAAGGATTGCTTCAGTCGCATCTACGAGCGGCATCAGGGCTGCAGCGCTGCAGCTCCGGCTGATGCGCAAGCTTCGGGTGTGCTTCGGCCCGCCGAAACGGTTCGAGGCCACGGCGTCAGTCCTAGCCCACCGAGTCAGCAAAGCGGTCAGCTCTGGACGTGCGCGATGACACCGCATGCCGGGGCCAGATTCGCCGGCGGCCGTGTCCATTCTACTCGCCGGGACCATGAGCGTGAACAGGCAAGACACGCTTCCGCTGGCGGGCCCCGCCCTTGCCTCCAGCGCGTCGGCCCCTCTCGCCGAGATGACACTTCTCGGGCCAAAATACTACGCAATCGGCAAAGCTAGCCGTACGGCATGCGCAAATTCTTCGATGGCGCGAGACTCCGCATAATTGGGCGCGAGACGAGTGAGCCAGGATCCTCGCGGATGCCGACCGGAACTACTAGACGTAGTAGCTTTGTTCCGCCTGGTTCTCAGGTAAGTCGGGGAGCTGATTTTCAGACGCGCGACGCGGAAACCCGACGTCCACGGTGCGGAACGACGCGTGGTCGTCTTGTACGATGTTGGCAATGCGCCTGATTTTCTTGTTTAAGGAGATGACCACATGCCTGGAGTACGCGCGTCGCGCTACATGAACACAATCGAAGCTCTGGAGTCCAACGTGCGCACGTACTCGCGTTCGTTTCCTGCTGTCTTCAACAAGGCGCGCGGCTCTATTATGTTCACAGAGGCTGGCCGAAAGGTCATTGACTTTCTGTCCGGCGCCGGAGCGCTAAACTACGGCCATAACAATCCGGAAATCAAAGCTGCGATCAGCGAGTATCTCGAGTCTGATGGGGTCGTCCACGGCTTGGACATGGCCACTCCAGCAAAGGTCGAATTCATGGAGACCTTCAGCTCTGTCGTCCTCCGTGAACGGGATCTTCACTACCGCTTTCAATTTACGGGGCCTACGGGAGCTAATGCTGTTGAGGCAGCTCTGAAGCTGTCGCGTAAGATCACAGGACGCCACAACGTCATTTCTTTCACGAACGGATATCACGGCCAAAGCTTGGGGGCCATAGCCGCAAGCGGTAACCGCTATTACCGCAAAGCCACCGGCATTCCTTTATCCGGCACAACCTTCATGCCCTATGATGGGTATCTGGGCTCCGCTGACAGTCCGGCGGATTACGTGCGAAAGGTGTTGATGGACGAGAGCAGTGGTATTGATCTTCCAGCCGCCATTCTCGTCGAAACCGTGCAAGGAGAGGGGGGCATTAATGTGGCCGGCAAGGAATGGTTGCGGTCAATTCAGGCTTTGGCGAAAGACGTCGGAGCTATTTTCATAGTTGACGATATCCAAATGGGGTGTGGCCGTACAGGCGAGTTCTTCAGTTTCGAGTTCGCTACGTTATCGCCAGACATTGTGGTGATGTCAAAATCGCTGAGCGGATACGGTTTGCCATTATCAATGCTCTTGATCAAAGAAGCCATCGACGCATGGGAGCCAGGCGAGCACACAGGAACGTTTCGAGGAAACAACCTTGCGCTCGTTTCTGCCAAAGCGGCCTTGCATCTGTATTGGCGCAATCAGGCGTTCTCGCAAGAGGTCCGACGGTTGGGCAACTCTATGCGGCGTCGGCTGGACGCTATCGCGCACCAGCACGGAAACAGGTTCGCTGTTCGGGGACGCGGAATGGTATGCGGGTTTGATTGCAAAACGAGCGCAATCGCAGAGGCGACGTCACATAAGGCGTTTGAGAAAGGATTGATTGTCGAGCGATGCGGACCGACGGATCAGGTGCTAAAGTTCTTGCCCGCACTTACGATAGACCAAGATACTTTGGGAGAAGGCCTAGACATATTCGAGCAGTCATTGACCGAAACGTTGAATTTGGCCAGGCCACACTAGTTTGCAGGCCCACGAAAGGAAGTTGCTAGAATAGTATCGCCGCGCAAGTGCTCGCGCAATTCCTCGCATATCGCCCGAAATGGCCAGAAGCTTTGAGGCCATGATCATGGAGGCGAGGCTTGGATTGTCGAGGCTGTCTGTGCTCCGCCGAGTCGGTCAATGCGCGAGAACACCCCCGCTGCCCTCCTCCACGACCACCTGAGCGCGAGCAGCACCTTTGACCTAGCACCTCAGACTTACGAGCGCCTCTCGCCGAGCTGGCTGATCCAAGTTTTCAAGTCTGAGGTCTGCCGGAGGTGACCTCGTTGGCGCAGAGTCGAGTGGAACATCGTAGTATGCCGTGACAGGGCTCTGCGGAGAGCTGCTCAATTTGCGTCGCGTGTGAGCTCGTCCACAAGTGAGGGCCGCCGCCGCGCCGTTGCGATCTTCAGCCTGATCGCCACCGCCCGGGCCAACGATATTGATCGACAAGCTTGGCTCGCGACGTCCTGCACGCGCGCCCGACAAGCGCATTTACGCTCTCCCGCCCAGAACTGCCGTTCTGAGAACGTGGCTCACCCTGCTGAACCCAAGCAGATCAGGTAATAGGATCCAACCAGACGCCTTCACCGGATACATACCAACCCGCGAGTTTCGCGCCTCCCAGCATGGGTGTGGACATCATTCAGAACCGTACATTGCGCAGCGGCGATCTCAGCCTTAGCGGGTTCCAGCATAGCTGCAATCGCAATCAACGGTTTCGGCGCCTCAGAAGCCCCGAGCCTACTTTGCATCCAAATTGTCACATCGACCCCTTTCATTTAGCCGAACAATGAGGCAGAAAAGAAAGAGACAACCGGCCACCGGCTCATCGGACACAGATATTTAGAT
Organism: Bradyrhizobium sp. WSM1417; assembly: GCF_000515415.1. Classification (NCBI taxonomy): domain Bacteria; kingdom Pseudomonadati; phylum Pseudomonadota; class Alphaproteobacteria; order Hyphomicrobiales; family Nitrobacteraceae; genus Bradyrhizobium; species Bradyrhizobium sp. WSM1417. The sequence continues at coordinate 2,417,216 of NZ_KI911783.1, read as the reverse complement.
GTTTGACACATTGCCAACCGTGACTGGATCGATCGCGCACGGGCCGCGTACACCGGGAGCAAACGATCGAGATCTACAGTTAGATTTCGCCAAAGGTGCGCTCATTATTTTGGTAATCGTGGGGCATTTGATCCAGTACATCATCTACCGAGATGATGGGTTTTGGTATTCGCCGTACTACAAGTCGATCTATATGTTTCACATGCCGCTCTTTATGGCGATAAGTGGATACCTTTCTTGTCGATCGCTGCTGCGCAAGTCGTTCACTAGAGCCGCCAGCGATCGTGCGAAGCAGCTCCTGCTGCCGATGCTGTTTTGGTGGGCCTTCATGGAGGCTGCTAAATTTGGGGCATTGTGGCGCGCGACTAGCGTAACGAGCGAGCCTCTGGAGTTTGTAGACGACCTCGCTGGCACATACTGGTTCATCTGGGCCACCTTTGTTTCCTACCTTCTCGTCAAGATACTTACCAATCTCAAGCACGGATCGTGGGTTATATCTGGGTCAGCCATACTGGTTGCACTCGCGCCCGTGACATTTTCCATATCTCCTCTGATCAAATTCACTTACCCGTTCTTCTGCTTGGGATTCTTGCTGGCTCAGTCGCGAGAACGAATGATGAGTAAAGTGCGATCTGGGAAGATGCTCCTGATTGTATTTCTCTCGATAGTGACTTGCGTAGGCTTTCTAGCCTGGAGCAAGGACACTTATATCTATAATAATCTTGCCATCATTCACGATTTCAGGTCGGCTAAAGACGTGTTTGTGATGTTTGTCGGCTCTGCAGCTGCTTCAGCAATCGCTATTGAACTCTTCTTGCTATGCTGGCGCATTGGCCGTTCAAACCGAGCGGGCCGCTTTATCGCTGTGGAGTTGGGCCAGAGCACGCTTCTGCTCTACCTGGTCCAGGGTACCGTTTTCCGTCTCATGGATTTCATGCAGTTCGGAGACGGTTGGAATCTCACGACCCGTTTTGCCGTCGCCGGTACGCTCGGAGCCTGCATTGTTGTGTTCGCACTAACGGTCCGCTCGATTGTTGGAACGGTTCCATATCTGTCTCAGCTTGTCCTTGGAACGCCGGCGCGTTCAGGTCTTTCGCAGGCTAAACCTGCAATGAACTAGCCATGCATTCCGTTGCGAACATGGCATGGCGTTGCGATAGCAGCATTGACTTGTGCCGCCTCCGCAATAGCCTTCGAACCTGGACGCGACTACTCGGGACGCCTGGCGTCAAGGCGCGTTTTTCTTAGTAGAACATCGCTCTCCGCTACGCGGATATCATTCGAAGTCAGACAAGAATGCCTTGCAGCAGCAGCTGACCTTCGCGTAGCTCCTGGTCGCTCTGTACCGTGTAGATCAAGCGCGGATTGCTGGGGGTATGTGCCGCCGGCGACGGCATCGTACTGGGCTCGCTGCAGTAAGATCGACCGCCTTGAGAGTCGCGTCGCTCGCCAGGCTTCAATCGAAACCGGCCGTCGAACCGAACCCAATCATATCCAGCGAGATGGTTCTTGGGGCCGTATTGAGTGGTGACTGGTAGTGTCGCGTCCTCCGGAAGCTCTGTCGCGCCAGCGTAGGCCGGCAGTCCACACCGCCGCCGCGGAGACTACCGGAACTATGCAGCTCTGTGTGTGCCAGCATCGAGAAAATCACGACACTGCATCCGACTGACGGCGCTCAGCTCATGGCAAGCCAAAGAACAGTTCCAGCCTGCCGCTCGCCGGAGTGACATGCCTCTTTGGCAACGAACAAGTCGCGGCTGACGACTACAGCTCGGCGGCGTTGCCCTCCCCGAGATTGCGACTGCTCATCGCGAGCCCGTCCGATTCTCTCACGCTTGGCATCGTAACGATCTCAACGATTGAGGTTCACGACCATGCAGCGCATCAGAGCCGACTGGTTGAACTTTCTTGTCCACTCCATGCAACAGCTGGCTGCACGGTCTCGAACGGATTGCGAGTCGCGACGTTACGAAACTGCCATGTCAGCCCGATAAATCCCGTGTGAAAGTGCCGCAGAGCTGCCAGTGACGCCGCCTTCGCTGGCAGTTTTTCATGCGCTGAAAAATAATGCGGGTACATGCCGAAATCCTCAGTTGATCCGAACTGCACCAGCTGAGCAAGATGCTCGACCGGGGAATATCGGACCTGGTCCAGTTCGCTTCGAGCCAGCACACTCGCGCGCTTTTGCCCGCTAGATGAGCTTGTGCAGGCAAGAAATACCCGCTGCGAGCCCGGCTCGATTATCACGAAGATTCGAGCGTACTTGCTATAGGATGTTGGACTTTGCACTTACCTCGGAGGGCGTCCAGTTTGCGATCGGGTCGCGCAGGCTGTCCGGAAGCCGGTATGATTCGTTCGGCGCAGGGAATGCTCCGCTACGGACGTCAGCAGCCCAGCGCGACAGCCCGTCCTGCAATAGCTGGCAGCCCTCTACATAGACACGCACGAATTTGGGATGATGACCTCCTGCGAGCCCCAACACGTCGTGAAAAACCAACACTTGGCCCGAGCAATTTGGGCCCGCTCCGATCCCGATCGTTGGTATGGTCAGAGATTCCGTCGCTCGGGCAGCGAGCTCGGCAGGGATGCCTTCAAGGACAAGAGCGAAGCATCCGGCCTCCTGCAGATGGTGCGCATCGTCCAGCAGACGTAGGGCGTCGTCCGCGTTTCGACCCTGTACCTTGAATCCACCCATCGCATTGACGCTTTGTGGGGTGAGACCAAGATGGCCCATCACGGGAATTTCGCAATTCACCAAAGCTCGAATCATTTGGGCACGCTTCACACCTCCCTCGAGCTTGACGGCGTCTGCACCACGCTGCAGGAAACCTCCAGCATTGCGTATCGTCTCGCCAGGACTGAGATGAAAGCTGAGGAACGGCATGTCCGCGACCAGCAACGCGCGAGGCTTTGTTCGCGCGACCGCCTCCAAGTGGTGATTCATCATCGCCATGCTGACCGGCAAAGTGTCGTCAAACCCAAGGCATACGTTGCCGACGCTGTCGCCAACGAGAATGACGTCAACGACGGGATCAGCGATGCGCGCTGTTACCGCATCGTAAGCGGTGGTCATCACGATGGCGCGCCTTTCCTCCTTGCATCGTTGCAGAACTGGAATCGTGACGCGTTCAACAGACAGGTGCGAAATGTGACTCATGCTCGATCTGATCCGGCCCGCATGTCCATGAAAATCGGCCTTTCCCTTGGAAGAGCAAGGGGTGTCTGTCAATAGGGAGATAGAAAGCGCGTCACTGAGAAGCTGGAAAGCACAAACTTCCAATGATTGCGCGATCAGCAAGCAATATCTTTCAAGATCTGGTTTTGCGCGATGGTTCTGAGCACTCGCCATCCATACGTCTTGCCTGTCAAAACCTACCGGGACACCACGGACGCGAGCGTCGATAGTGGATCTTCTTGATGGGTCCGAGTTGTCAGGACAGGTGTCAGCGCGAGCATGTTCATTCGTCTCGCTGGCGCAACGGCGGCGTAAGACACCCAAGGGCGCCGCTTCGGCGGAGTGATTTGACAGCGCTTGGGGTGCGACCGCTTCGTCCGGTGCCTTTGGACGCCGGAGAACGGATCTACAGAACTGGTTGGGCATGGCCCGACCGAGATATCATTCGCCTCGAGACCGCTGCTGTGTCGCAATCTGCTTATGATCCGACGCGAGCCCCACGCAGCTTTCGCGAATGCCGCGCGCGGCAGCAGAAAAACCTCGTAGCGTGCACTGGATCGGCAGCTTGATGAACCGGCCATAATCTGTGAACCTTCGCCGGCAAGGACCAAAACAGCCACCGTCGTCGGCGCCGCCAAGACAATCTCATAAATTTGGAATTGATGAAACATGGCTCCGTCAAGCCCAGGCTCCTGCACACTACCTGCAAGGCCGGCCCCTCCGCGCCGTCACAGATACGTGCAAACCGGCCGCGATGCAGGCCAGTGATGGGCAACATACACGACGCCCTCCAGGCCGCGGACAAACGCGTCCACCACCTTCCGGTCCTGATGCACTTGCGCGAGCAGCATTCGATTAGGACAGCGTGTGTGTTGGCCGCACTGCGCAGTGTTCAGGGCCCACGTGCCGGCATCTTTTGATCCGTCCGCTAGTACCGGTGAAGCAACGGAGGTAATCCGGAACATCGAATGGGCGTCAGCAGCATCGTCGGATTAAGCCGCACGCGATCACCGCGCCGGTCCGACGCGCGGATGTCGGCAACTGCAAGGTCGCTCTCCCTCCATTGCCGAGGAGTGTTCGGCACTCCCAAGTCGACTTTGCGTCGATCGCCAAGCTTCTGTTCTCAAAGCTCGACCAGCCAAGCGCGCAGTCTCACGATTAACCGCATCTGCGAGTGCTGCCTCTCGCCGCCTTCGGAAGCGCAGCGGGTTGGGCGCTGGGACGCAGAGTGGTAGCCCAACGCCCATTCGCGATCCTGCGCACTATTATAGGTCACCCAGGCTCCATCAAGAGGGCGCCCATGCCATTGTGGTGAGCAACTCCGTCGCACTCTGGGATGATCTGCGGAACAGCAGAGTACCATCCCGCGGCGCGAATTAACACCGAAGCGGCGAGGTCCGCTACATCGCGCTGATCTGTGCAAACAGAATTGCCGCCTCAGACGGCCCGAGCCCGACGATGCCCACGAAGGCTGCCGGAGGCGTCGGAATGACCTGGCTGATCGGTCTCCAGAGATGCAGGCAATAGCGGCTATTGTTGACATACTGTGAATGAGGAGGATGCAGCTGCATCACGCATTCCTCTTCATCCCAACACAGATCCTTGACGAGGCACATCTCCTCCCAGTTTGGCGAACGCCGTGGCGTCGACACAGAGACATGCTCCCATCCTGGGCGGACGAAGCCGATGATCTCGAGTTCACAGCCACAAGGCCCCTGCACAAAGAAGACACCGGAAGGACCAGATCCCGGTGCAGTGGCGAATCGGCCATCGCGGACGCGTCCCGCCTCGAGCCTTTCTACAATTTGCTTCCTCACGCGTCCTCCTTCTTTTGCGCGATAGACTCGAATCCGGCACCGCGCGTGTCGCGCGACTCATGGAGCGGACGGTTGCCACCCAGCCATCGGCGGTCCTGAGCATCTGCACTGAATTTATCTCAATCAGAACATCGCTTCTGTCTGGAATCGTCTACCCAAGAGGTCTTTCGACATCTAATTGTCAGTCGATGTTCTCGTCATGCGCGCCTTGGCTGCGAACTCGCCTCGTGCAGGCAATGCGCGCAGACATTTACGACGTTTGCCTTCGCACGCCGCGCCAGAAGCCAGCTTGTGCTCACTTCTTCGGCGCCACGTTACGGCTTGAGCTAACCGTGCTTGGCGCAAGGTGCCAGGAACCGACTAAAATGCCTCACAGCCAAAATGGCGGCGGAGGGCAATTTTGCGTGGTATGATCCGGCGACCCGGCTACGTTGTCACGCAAAGATACCTCGCTGACTTCAGCTCGTGATCCAAAGCGACCACAGATTGTCGCCAGTTCGTCGAGCGAGAGGCTTGTAAATTCGCTTTGCGACGATCTGACTGTGGGCTTGCATCTGGTCTCTTCTCATGTGTGGCGGTTAGCCGGGTTGCCGCCTGAGACACCGGCAATGCGTCATCTATGTGGCCGGCTAGGCCCGCTTCACGATGGATTCAGGGTCAGCGGCTCGGACGCGCAGACCGCAGACTCGAGCAGCCTCGTTCATTCCCCCTGTCGCGAGAGATTTTCGCAGTTCAGCCCAGAGCCGACGTTGTGGAGAGGCTTCGGCGCCGCGGTCGCAAGGCCTGGACCTTCGATGCAACCGTCAGCTCCGGTCGCAATCAGAACTGTTCGTCAACCTCATTTCTTTGCCGCTCCTCCGCGAGGCGAGCCAGCTTATCATATTCTTTCGCGATCTTGAAAAGCCGGCATCTGGACGCATCGTCCTCGAGCGACTCCGCTTTTGTTCGCGTCGCTTCCGCGCGGCCTCGCCAGTGTTTGGCGTCGGAGAATGGCTTCTTCTGCTTCATGCAGAGCAACATGCATTTTCTAGATCAAGAAAATGCGACAGATGCCCTCCGTAAGATCCCGTAGGCTGCTTTCGCAATGCAACCCTGTTTGCGGTTATCTGCGACTCGCATTGTCTGAGATCAGACAAGCTGCTTACAAACGGATGCAAGCGCGGCGAGCAAGCTTCACTGCGGTCTCCTTCTGGGTTGAGAACGCCGCTTGGAAACCTCACGCTAACGGAGCATGATCGGGGACATTGGGCTTCTCTGCTGGGTTCGCATCCGATCCTGCGTGAACTGCACGACTCCCGACATAAGGGCTTGAATCGTACGTAGGGTGAGGTTGTAAGATCTTCATGCCGCTGGCGACCTTGGCTGGCCGTACAACAGCTTCAGGACGACAAAATTCGTAGTATGTGACCAGCTCGGATCCGCCCGCGACGCCTCCAATCGGCGCAATGGGGTCACGTCGGCGAACCACTGCAAGGTACCGCAAGCACAGGAGCACCGATCCAGGCGATTCGCCCAATTCAAGATGCTGCTCTCGGCGGCGTAGACTTCAGGAGGTCGGCCCCTCGCAACTCAGAGAGGAATGACAATTGGCGCCTAGACTCAACTTAGCTGGTCGTGATCAACCCCGCGAACCTGCAAATAGCCTACTGGCGCTGAAACGCGGCAGCTGTAGGCATACAAGCGGCCATAGCGTTTGGGACGCATCCTCCCATCCAGAGGTTTTCGGCTTGGAACGATTGGCCATCGTACGAAAGCTACTCGATCACGAGCTGCCCGACAGCTTTTTGAGCAATCCAGGAAGGTCGAGGGCCCAGGACAATTACCAGCGCCTTCTCGATGTGCGAATCGAAACCTCGAGGAGCCCGACTGCAAGCACTTCTGCGCCAACGATCGGTTGTTGGAGCAGGTCACATGTCTTCGCCCAGCGTCTTACAACAACAACAGGGCCTTGGGCGCCCCCTCCAAAGGACCACAATGCAAGGCTGGATCACTCGAGCAAGCGCCGCAACAAACTACCTTGCAACCCGGGCGATCGTAGTGCGCAGCGGCTCGCAACGTCGTTCAGCGAAACGGATTTGGGGTGGCACCTGCAGCGGCGCAGGAGAATGATCTGCGACAGTTTCGTGCGGAGCGCCCGTGCTCGTGAGATCTTCGGCAGCCCGGCGGCGTGCGACCATACGGATCGCGTGCGATCTCGATCCTCTGCAGGATGCCATTGCCATCAGGTAGACTGAGGGCTCCGGTACTCTGGGCGGCCGGCTCCATGTCGAACGATAAATTGAGCCGCCCCACCATGTTCAGGTGCAGGTGCGCTACAGACAACGTACCGCGGGAACTCTGAGGGGAGTCACCATTGATGCTCTGTCCAAAATGTCACGCAGACAATTGGTACGAGGTTGTACTGCACGATCCTTGGACTGGCCGACCGGTGATCACCTGCAACTCTTGCGGTGAGTATGCCGAGTACGATCGCCTCCAGCGCAGAACTGCACACGCGATCATCTCTGCTACTTTGGCCTGCGTGAGCCTAGAGGATCAGCGCGATCCGCGGGCGGTTGTTGATAGGATTTTGGATAGGCTCGAGAATGCCGGCCTAACAATCGCCCGCAGCTCAAGATGACTGGGAGACGCGCCCATGACCGGCGCTTCGAGATGCTGGCCGCTCGCAAGATAGCATAGCTAATCCCAACAATTCCGCCGCATTACAAACGTTCGTATACTTCTTCAAAACCCTTTCGATGTGAAGGTTTAGCTGCGTACAGTTGTGCGTTCGATGCAATGCCTGTACACGATCGATACTTCGGTGCTTCGAAAGCGAGAGCCTTCCGCATTCGAACAGGCCAGACGCGATTGAAGGTCATCGATCGCGGAAAGACATTCCGCCTGCCCAGAGAACCACTTTGTCAAACCAAGAGAGAAGAGGGCGGGTCGCTCTCATCACCGGCGTGACCGGCCAGGACGGCGCCTATCTCGCTGAATACCTGCTGTCGCTCGGCTATGTCGTGCACGGCATCAAGCGGCGCTCGTCCTCGTTCAACACCGCGCGTGTCGACCATCTCTACCAGGACCCGCATCTCGGCGACGTGCCGTTCCTGATGCATTACGGCGACATGACGGATTCGACAAATCTGATTCGCCTGGTGCAGCAGATCCGGCCGACCGAGATCTACAATCTCGCCGCCCAGAGCCACGTCGCCGTCAGCTTCGAGAGCCCCGAATACACCGCCAATGCCGATGCCCTCGGCGTGCTGCGGCTCCTGGAAGCGGTCCGCATCCTCGGCATGGAGAAGGCGACGCGGTTCTACCAGGCGTCCACTTCCGAGCTCTACGGCCTCGTGCAGGAGATCCCGCAGAAGGAGACCACGCCGTTCTATCCCCGCTCGCCTTACGGCGTCGCAAAGCTCTACGGCTACTGGATCACGGTGAACTACCGCGAAGCCTATGGCATGTTCGCGGCCAACGGCATCCTCTTCAACCACGAGAGCCCGATCCGCGGCGAGACCTTCGTCACCCGCAAGATCACCCGCGGCGTCGCTCGCATCGAGGTCGGGCTGGAAGAGACGCTCTATCTCGGCAACCTCGAAGCCAAGCGCGACTGGGGCCATGCCAGGGACTACGTCGAAGGCATGCACAAGATCCTGCAAGCGGACAAGCCGGATGATTTCGTGCTCGCGACCGGAGAGATGCACTCGGTGCGCGAGCTGGTCGAATTGTCGTTCGCGCAAGTTGGCTGCCGCATCGCATGGCGCGGCAAGGGCGTCGACGAGACCGGCGTCGATGCCAAGAGTGGCAAGACGCTGGTGAAGATCGATCCGACCTATTTCCGCCCGACCGAGGTCGATCTCCTGATCGGCGACGCCAGCAAGGCGAGCGAAGTGCTCGGCTGGAAGCCGAAGCGGACGTTTGCGGAACTCGTCGCAGAGATGATGGCGAGCGATCTGGCCGAAGCAAAACGCGAAGCGGTCGATGGCAAACGCACCGTTTGAGCTCAAGGGCAAAAGCGTCTACGTCGCCGGCCATCGCGGCATGGTCGGCAGTGCGCTTGTGCGCCGGCTGGCGCGGGAGGACGTTAAGCTCATCACGGTGGACCGGCGCGAGGTCGATCTCTGCGACCAGGCCGCCGTGTTCGGCTGGTTTGCGAAGGCGCGGCCGCAAGTTGTGTTCCTTGCCGCTGCCAAGGTCGGCGGCATCGTCGCCAACAACACGCTACGCGCTGAATTCATCTACGACAACCTCGCGATCGCCGCGAACGTGATCCACGCCGCGCATGTGAACCGCGCCGAGAAGCTGATGTTTCTCGGCTCGTCCTGCATCTATCCCAAACTAGCGCCGCAGCCCTTGCACGAGGATACCGTGCTGACCGGCCCGCTGGAGCCGACCAACGAGCCTTACGCCATTGCCAAAATCGCCGGCATCAAGATGGCCGAAGCCTATCGCAGCCAGTATGGCAGCGACTTCATCAGCGTGATGCCGACCAATCTCTACGGCCCGGGCGACAACTATCACCCCGAGCTAAGCCACGTCGTTGCCGCGCTGATCCGCCGCTTTCACGAGGCGAAACTGGCGGGCGCGAAGAATGTGGTTGTCTGGGGTACAGGAACGCCGCGGCGCGAGTTCCTCTATGTCGATGATATGGCGGATGCCTGCGTGCATCTGATGAAGACCTATTCCGGGGCGGACCTGATCAACATCGGCACCGGCGAGGACATCACCATCGCCGAATTGGCCCGCATCGTTGCCGGGGTCGTCGGTTACAGCGGCGATATTACGTACGATCCCTCGCGTCCCGACGGCACGCCGCGCAAGCTGCTCGACGTCAGCCGCCTGGCAAGGCTCGGCTGGCGTGCCACGACGTCATTTGCAGCTGGAATGCGGCTCAGTTACCGGGCCTTCTTGGCGGAATCAGCTACATCGGGCAAGAGGAGACAATCGGCGAGCTGACGACGCCTACTTGTTCGGTTTCCCGAAAGTTGTTCAAGATCGACGCTGTTTCGCGCGACTCGACGGAGCTTTACTTGTAGTTGGAGCTCGACCCGTGCCCCAGAAGAGAGCAAGCCGCTAGAATGGCGAATAACTTTAGGTAGCGAATTCAGTCGGGCGCGCCTTGCGGTCCTAAGATGGTCTGTTTTGAACTTCAGGTAAACCAATTAGCATGTGCGGAATTGTCGGTATCTTAGGGCGCGGTCCGGTCGCGGATCGCCTCATCGATTCACTTAAGCGACTGGAATATCGGGGCTATGACTCAGCAGGTATCGGAACGCTCAAAGGAAATCATATCGAGCTTCGGCGCGCGGAAGGCAAGCTGAAGAACCTTGAGACACGCCTTCGCTGCTATCCGCTCGCTGGCGATATCGGGATTGGGCACACGCGCTGGGCTACTCATGGCAAGCCGACCGAGCACAATGCTCATCCGCATGCAACGGACAACGTTGCAGTCGTCCATAACGGCATCATCGAGAATTTCCGCGAGCTGCGTGCAGAGCTGAAACAGGGTGGCGCCCGTTTCACCTCTGAAACAGATACCGAGGTGGTGGCGCATCTCCTCGACTTTTATCTGAAAAATGGCTGCTCCCCGGAGGACGCAGTAAAAGCGTCGCTGCCGCGGCTAGCGGGCGCTTTTTCGCTTGCAATCGTATTCAAGGGCCGACACGACCTCATGATCGGCGCGCGCAAGGGCTCACCGCTTGCGATCGGCTATGGTGAAGGCGAAATGTATCTCGGATCGGATGCTATCGCGCTCGCCCCGCTTACCGATTTGATCACCTATCTCGAGGACGGCGATCTGGCTGTACTCAACCGCAACTTCAGCGTGGTCTACGACGCACAAGGCACCGTCGCTGACCGCGAGGTGGTGACATCCGGCGCGTCGTCACTTCTCGCTGACAAAGGAAACTACCGCCACTTCATGGCGAAGGAAATCCACGAACAGCCAGATGTAATCAGGGAGACACTGGCGCATTACGTTGAGGTCGCCACCGCGAGCGTTGCACTGCCGCAGCAGGTTCCGTTCGATTTCAATGAGGTCGGGCATATCTCGATCACGGCTTGCGGTACGGCAGGCTATGCCGGCCATATCGCCAAATACTGGTTCGAGCGGCTGGCTCGTATTCCGGTCGAGCTCGATGTTGCCTCCGAGTTTCGCTATCGTGAGGCACCGATGCGCAAGGGAGATCTTGGTATCTTCATTTCGCAATCAGGCGAGACGGCCGATACGCTGGCCGCGCTCCGCTACGCTAAATCGCAAGGCCTGCATACCCTCTCGATCGTGAACGTAATGGGTTCGACCATTGCGCGCGAAAGCGAGACAGTATTGCGGACATTCGCGGGACCCGAAATAGGCGTTGCCTCGACAAAGGCATTCACATGTCAGCTGGTCGTTCTGGCGGCACTTGCGATCGCTGCGGGCAAGGCGCGCGGTGAATTGTGCGAGAGGGACCAGGTCGAGCTCGTAAGAGCGCTGATCGAAATCCCCCGGCTAGTTGCATCGGCGCTTGCCTGCGAGCCGCAGATCGAGAAGGTTGCACGCGACATCGCCAAATCGCGTGACGTGCTATATCTTGGTCGCGGCACGTCGTTTCCGCTAGCGCTGGAAGGGGCATTGAAGCTGAAGGAGATCTCCTACATTCACGCAGCCGGCTATGCGGCCGGAGAGCTCAAGCACGGGCCCATTGCCTTGGTCGACGAGAGCGTTCCGGTAATCGTCATTGCTCCTTGGGACCGGTTGTTCGAGAAGTCCATGTCGAACATGCAGGAGGTCGCCGCACGCGGCGGCAAGATTATCTTGATCACGGACGCGAGGGGAGCCGCGGAGGCGTCCACAGATTCACTCGCGACGATCGTGCTGCCGGAAATGGGGTCGACATTTACGCCCATTGTCTATGCCATTCCGGTGCAGCTCCTAGCCTACCACACGGCCACCCTGATGGGCACGGACGTCGACCAACCTCGAAATCTCGCGAAATCAGTTACCGTCGAATGAGCCAAGGCGACGGCACTTGGGATTGTAGTGGCTCAGAAACCGAAGACGCACAAAACCCCGGTCCGATGTCATCACGATCTGCCTCCCGGTTCCGGGCCCGACGGATCGCATGGCGTCCTGGTTGTGCCGGTTCATGGTCTTTGTCTACGGAAGCTGGGACGGTGCGAAAACTCTAAGGCCAATCAGGTGGGGACACTGACGTAGCCTTGCCTCCGCCGTGCAAGGAGCTGACCGATCGCGGCATTCCGATTGCTGGGACGTGCTCATAGTTCGTGAGGACTCCAAGTTTTTTTGAGAGGGCGGATAGTGCGGCCAGATGAACCTGTTCGACTGACAACGAATGCTGTCGTCGATGGGCGGCACGTTTGTCCCCTCACTTGCGGGATTCGACCGCATTTGGACCGTAGCGCCCTCGATGTCCAAGGCACGCCGCGCTTCGAACGGCGACGTGGTGCTTGCCGAGCACGGCGATCCCGCTGCGGACGGGCTTAAAGCCAGGAACACTCACCAATCCTCTCGTCAAACGTCGAGACAACTCGGGGGCAATATCCAGGCCAAATCGCTGGACGTCGGGTGACATGTTTGCCCGCCGGCGCGTAAGGCCAGGCGTCGTGTCGTTGCATGTCGGTGCGCTCGATGAAATTCCGCCGCGCCGCAACAACTGATCACCGAGAATTGCCCGGGGCTTCAGTAGGTTGGGAGTCACTCCTGCTGCGAGCGAAATAACGTCCGAAAATCTGTACGACCTTGCTGCAATTGCCGAAAATATGCCGGAAACGTCAGGCGCTTACGGGTCGGTCGACAGTGCCGTGATGGCAGATTCGCGGCCATAACACTGCGCTCGGCTGGCGTGAGATTTTCTCCGTAGCCGGCCCATCCAAACCTGAAAGGAAACTCGCGATGTCACCAGCGTCCATTGCGCACGCGTCAAATGCCAAATCGCGCATTGGCGCCATCTTTCGTGCCACGAGCGGTAATTTCCTCGAACAGTTCGACTTCTTTTTGTTCGGGTTCTACGCCAGCGCCATCGGAAACGCATTCTTTCCATCGGGAAGCGAAACCGCTTCTCTGCTCAACACCTTCGGTGTGTTCTGGCTGGGGGCACTGATGCGACCTGTCGGCGCGATCGTGTTGGGAGCCTATATCGACCAGATTGGCCGTCGGCAAGGTCTGATCATCACGCTTTCGATCATGGCTATTGGCACAGTCATCATCGCGTTCTGTCCCGGTTATGCAACGATCGGCATCGCCGCACCCGTCATTGTGCTGTTCGGGCGGCTTTTGCAGGGCTTTTCTGCCGGCGTTGAAGTTGGCGGCGTTTCCGTCTACCTCTCCGAAATTGCCACTGCGGGCAATCGCGGTTTTTACACGTCGTTTCAGTCATCGAGCCAGCAGGTCGCCATCTTTGTCGCGGCTCTTATCGGATATTTCTTAAGCGAAGCTCTACCGGCCGAAATGGTTGCCGCCTGGGGCTGGCGGATCCCGTTCTTCCTTGGCTGCTTAATCGTTCCGCTTATCTTCTTCCTGCGCCGCACCCTGGAGGAAACTCCGGAGTTTCTCGTCATGAAGAAGCACCCAACGGCCCGCGAGGTGCTTGCCTCGACAGTTGCGAACTGGCGCATCGTCATTCTCGGCATGATGATCGCGATGCTGACGACCACGACCTTCTATTTCGCCACCGTGTACACGCCTACTTTCGGCAAGCACGTCTTGCAGCTCTCCTCCCAGAACACGCTCTTGGTGACGCTCTTGGTCGCCGTGACGAACTTCATCTGGAACCCAATCGGCGGCGCAATCTCTGACAGAATTGGCCGGAAGCCTGTCTTGCTGACCATTGCCGGCCTCGCCTTGGTGACCGTCTATCCGGCACTGTCTTGGCTTGTAACAAACCCAAGCTTTGGCAAGATGCTGGCAGTGGAGATGATGTTGTCGTTCTACTTTGGCACCTATAGCGGCGCCATGTTGGGCGCTCTGGTCGAGATCGTGCCGAAGCATGTTCGCACAACCTGCTTTTCTTTGGCCTTCGCACTTGCCGCGGCTCTATTTGGCACATTTACGCCGCTCGCGTCGACCTGGCTGATCGACCGGACCGATGACAAGGCCTCGCCCGGTTTCTGGCTGATGTTTGCAGCTTTTCTCGGCATCATCGCCGCACTCACGATCTATCCAGGAAACGCCAAGAGAGTTGCGAATGCATCGCGGGCAGAGCGAACCAACCGGGCCGTAAAGGCGCAATTAAGCACGTATTAGCGGCGCTCGCACGGGGACGTTCACGGCGCAACCTGAACTGAGCCTGGCGCGTGACTGTCTTTGCGGTGATCTCACGGTGGTCCGCGTGCCGCTCTGCGGATCACTGTCCTCTGCGATTTTGAGCAGTATCAGGGAGGGCCGGCGCCGATGTTGATGGCCGAGCATTGTCGCGACGCTCCACACCCTCCCGTGGTCGAACGGCGGGAGGGTCATCTTCGCACCTTGCAGTCACGCGAAAACGGCAGAGCTCGCGCGGGCTCCTGGATCGCCGCTGCCAAACAAACTAAACGCCTTCTGACGTCAGGAACTCGCCAGCGAACTCGTCTATCACAAGTCAGCCTAACGAGAGGTCTGTTACCTTGACTTGATACGAGCCTCTCGGTGCTCAGGTACGCAAGTTGAAGGCTCCCCTTCCTTACCATATTTCGTAGTGATCAACCGATAAGGTCGATGGTGCCTCGTGCAAGCCGGCGACGGGCGATGCATGACCAAGGCCCAGTCCATCAGTGGCTCTGCTCGATCAACCGCGACTTCACCCGCTGCTAGCTTGCGCGGATGCCGTACCGCGCGCGAGCTGTACGAGCTCCGCCTCGAGCGCAGGGTTGCGCTCGAACAGGGCGTTGATCAACGCTTGCGCCGGCTGCTCGGCCGCCTCCACCCACGTCGCCTTCTCCGCTCGCGCCGAGGGCGCGAAAACACGCTTGACGACGGTTGGCGACCCCCTCAGACCGCATTTGGCCATGTCATCCACACCGGCATTTTGGGCGCTCCATTTTATGATGGAGGCACGGGCGGCACGCAAGGCATCAATCATTGCGCCACGGCGAATTTGATTGGTTGCCTCTAACATGCTGACGAGACACGGCAGCTTAGAACGCAGCACCTGGACTCCTCCTTCGCAGCGCCGTTCCGCCTCGATCGTGCGTAGTTTGAAGTCCAACGCTTTGATTGTAGAAACATAAGTTAGCTGCTGGACCCCCAGCCTCTTTGCAATGCCGGGGCCCACCTGTGCCGTGTCGCCGTCAATCGTCTGCTTGCCAGTAAATATAACGTCCGGTGGGCCATATTCCCTCCCTATACTGCGAATCGCGGAGGCCAGCGCGTAACTCGTCGCCAGCGTATCGGAGCCTGCGAAACTACGGTCAGTGAGCAGGACAGCACGATCGGCTCCAAATGTCAGTGCCTTTCGAAGAGATTCTTCGGCCGACGGCGGCCCCATTGTGAGGACAGTGATTTCGCCGCCGAATTTATCTCGTAGCTCGAGCGCAGCTTCCAGTGCGAAGAGATCGTATGGGTTGATGATTGTCGGCACGCCCTGACGCATGATCGTATTCGTGACAGGATGCACGCGGATTTGTGCGGAGTCGGGGACCTGTTTGATGCAGACGATGCTGTGCATATGCTTCTCCTAAGATGTTGAGCAGGCTGCCCATGACCAGCAAGTGTCATACCATCCCAGGTAGTTAGCCGATGAGGAACGAATGCAATGACGGACGACCGAGGATGAAACGGTTCGGGCGACCGCGACCGGTTACGCAAAGCGGACTTCTCCCGGTAATCTGCGTCACGGCAGAAACGTTGCCGCCGCGACCCTGCATTGACTCGAAACGTGGCCATCTCTCATAGGGCGAATTCATTGCAAGCAGGCGATGACGAGATCGGCCGACGCGAAGAGGCGTTACGCTTTCCGACACGCGCCCCAAGCAAAGCCCACAAGTTTCACGTCCGGGTCTTGCACCAAAGTAAGTAGCCGCCTCTTGCAGACATTCTTCTCACCGCAGCCGCGCGAGAGAGAGAGAGAGAGAGAGAGAGAGAGGAGAGCAGAGAGAGAAGCCAGCCCGATTCCTATTCAGAAGCGCTTGATCTCGATGCCCAGCCTTCTCAATGCATACCCAATCTGGCGCGGCGTCAGTCCAAGCAGGCGTGCCGCCTTGGCCTGTACCCACCCGGACCTTTCCATCGCAGCGATAAGGCGCTCGCGATCGATGACCTTCGCCGCGCCTATTACAGGTCGGCCGGGGGGCTCAAGCGGGGTCAGTTCGCCACTGACCGGCTGAACATGTGGCACAGCTTGTGTTGGCGGCATGCTCAGGCTCGCGGGCAGTGAGATTGTCGGGCTCGGCTGTCGCCCCAATTCCTCTGGTCCGCACTTCCATAGCTTGACCGACAGGCATTCCCCTTGGCAGCACGCAAAATCGTCTCTTACGATCGACGATCCTTGCGCTAGGGTCGCGGTCCGCCGCATGCAGTTCTCGAGCTCGCGGACATTACCGGGAAATGCGCAATTCACAAGCACGTCAATCGCACCTGGATCCAAGGTCAGAGCACGGCCGTTCTCTTTGTTAAAGTTCTCCAAGAATCGAGCGGCGAGAAGCGGAATATCAGTACGTCTTTCGCGCAGGGGCGGCAGCAGCAGAGGAACCACGTTGATGCGATAATATAGATCGGCGCGAAACTCGTTTCTTGCCACCGCCTCTTCAAGATTCTTGTTCGTGGCTGCAATCACGCGGACGTCCACTTTGATCGTCTGATTGCCGCCCACGCGCTCGAATTCCTGCTCCTGCAACACGCGCAACAGTTTCGCCTGGAACGAGGCCGAAATCTCTCCAATTTCGTCCAAAAACAACGTTCCCTTGTCGGCGAGCTCGAAGCGGCCCTTGCGCGCGTTGAATGCGCTTGTAAACGCCCCCTTCTCATGACCGAACAATTCGGATTCCAGCACCGTCTCGGTGAGAGCTGCGCAATTGAGCTTGATAAACGGGCGCTTGACGCGCGCCGAACGCTCGTGAATAGCCTTCGCGACCAGCTCTTTGCCGGTACCCGATTCGCCACGCAGCAGAACCGTGCTGTTTGATTTTGCGATCACCTCGACCTTCTCAAGTAAGGCGCATAGCGCAGGGCTGTCGCCTATGATTCCGTCAACTTCAACCTTCTTACGCTCCCGCCCATGAGGCTTGAGCTCCGACAGCTGCTTCTGCTGCCGAAACTCCTCGTCCATAAGCCGCTCGCGATCGCGCGCTGACACACGATGCAGCTTTGCCGTCTGGCCCAGCAAGCTAGCGACCATGGTCAGCAGGCCGAGGTCATCCTGAAGCTGCGCACGCGACCTATCATCCGCGATTCGGTCGACGCTCAGCGTGCCAACAACTTTGTCGCCAATGTCGATGGGAACGCCGATGAAGGCGACACGGGTCGTGCCGGCCGCATCTAGCATGCGGAGGTCCGAAGGAGTGAAGGCCGAATGCAGCGCTACATCCTCCACGATAAGCGGCCGCCGCGTCGTCAAGATCTGATCAATTGCTCCTCGCGGCAAGCGTAGCCCACTGCGCTCATCGTGCGCCTCGCTCCCGTCGCCGCCTACGAAGATCTCCGGCGTTCCGTCGTGATCGAGGAGACATACGATGCCGCGCCGCATCGGCAAAAGCGACCGCAGACACTCGATGACGCTCGCCATCTTGGCTTCTAGCCGGCAGAGGGCGGTGAGGGTGTGCGCTATTTCAAAGATCGTGTTTAGCGATTTCTGTTGCGACGGCACAATATAGTCGGAAGGGTCCGCCTCGGGGGTTGAGTTTGGATTTTCGCGTGGGGAAACGCCATCCAGCATAACGACTTCTCCGTTCCTTTCTTGATCCTCCCCATCAGCGCGATCGGATTTGTTGCAATTGCGTTGCATGCCAATCCTCGATCCGACATCCAGTCCTCCGGTCGGGCCGAGAGGTCACGCTCTTGGCACCGCCGGCAGCTCTTACAGAGATTCGATTTGCTGCTCTCTTTCCAGCTCGCCGCACCGATTCGCCCCCGCTAAATGGCTTCATTGCTTAGGTCCAGACCGACTCGGCAGGAGCGGCCTTGGTCACAAGCGTTGTCCGCCATTGATCGGTACTTCGGCGCCAGAAGTGGGATCTTTGGCACAAGATGCGCTTCGGTGTCAGGCGACAATGTGTCCCTCTTGATTTCGCCGGGCGCGATGCCATGTGAAGTATAATCGTGCGCCATTTCGCGCGTGAGACAAGCGAGTGCGGCTTTCGAAATTGCATATGCCGTGCCTGCAAAGCGATTGAGTTCACATTGACGATCGCCCCTGAAGCTGCTTTTAGTTCGTCGAATAGACCTTGAGCGAGCAGGATCGGCGCCACCAGATTCAGGTGAACACCCTCATCCAGGTATCGACTGAGGTCGCCAGCGACGTCAGCCGGGTATCGTTCGGCGTCTTTGGTGAGTTTCCGGCGTTGTTGATCAGTCCGTGCAACCGTGCCCCTGCAAGGCGCTCCTTGAACGGCAAGCACCCGCGGCAGGCTGCGATGCTCGTTCAGGTCGACGTTGATATAGCTGTCGCCGTCTGTGTCCCATGGGCAGCGCACCGCATCGAATAGTTGGCGCGCGCAAGAAATGACGCGCCAACCGGCCTCCGAAAGCAATTTTCCGGTGGCGCGACCTATACCGCGCGATGCCCCCGTCAATACCAGCGTCTTCCGCTCACGCAGCGAACGGCCCGCTCGATCGGCGTGAACTGGACGGCCAGGGTCCGTTTCCGACGATTGAGCTGGGATCGCTTTGTCAGCTGGTGGATCTAGACTCACGCGCGGCTCGCTCCCCCTCCCCTCGGCTGTGCACCTGGTGCAGGATCCGGGCCAGAGCGATGGGGGGCACAACGGCGGACGTTACGACCCAAATGGTCGGTTCCGAACAGCTGGTGTTTGCTTTTCGACAGCAGCAGCGCCGCAGCAAGTCGTGGCGTCCAGTTGCCGGACGCGCCGCCCAATGCGTGCGCTACGTCTCGGGAGCCCAGAGACTTGCGCTCGCAGGCGACATGGCTGCGCCTCACGCCACGGGCGGTACCGACCGGCCACAGGCCGTGCTGTTCATTACGCCTCGGTCCGATAGAACTCTGCGAGCGGCTCATGAATAACGCGGTCATCAAGCAACCGAGGTGACCGCAAAAGGATTGCCCAGGAAAGGCGAACCATTTTACCGGACGCGCCTCCTTGCTGCTCAGACATTCTGACACGACTGTCGGCTCCGTCAGATTTCCTTGGCGGCCCGGACCCTCCAGGGCCCTGCTCTTCACCGTCCGGCCAGCTATGGCGATTTAGGCCAGATCATGACACGACCATAACCTTTCCGCGCGGCCCGACTGACACATGACGGCCCGAAGCATTGCGAGGCAAAGCCGCCGGCGCTCGCCGGCATTGGCCTAAGTTTCGCAGGCGTCCGCCCGGCCACTCGCACCAGAACCGTGATAGTGCGCCGGTCACCCCATAAACTCGATTCGTGACTTATTGCCGACCTGCTGCTCGCCATCCTTCCGGCGCTTAAAATCGAGCCCGGCGACAGGTCGATGCCGATAAAGTACCCCTTGAGCAGGCCGACGCCGGCACTCTCCATCGCCACGTCGGTACCGTCGCCTGCGGAGGGAAGTCCTGTCCGCCGCTTCTGTGAGCGCGAAACTCGATATTGTCCGAGACCATCAGCATGCGGCTGATGATCTGGCTGACCATTGCTCAGGCTCGAGACGATTTATGGCACGTCATGAAGCGGCGAAATGCTCGTATGGGTTATCGATCATCGTCAAATGCTCCGGATTGCTCAGATCAAACTCAATAATGCGTGGCACGAGCAGACGGGCATAGCGCGTGAAGGCGCTGGTTGGGGGAAAGCGGATCACGGTAGCGCATCGCGCAAGAAGATACATGTCGACGAGAGCGGAAGCTCCACCTTCAATTCCCATTTCCGCACTATGCAACGGCCCTGCCCGATCGGCCTGGAACCGTTTTGGTACGGCGAAGACATCGGGAAACAGACCCGATACGTGATCGAGCACCTGTGCACTATCCGTGCACAGGAAAACCTTTACCGGCTTTGGATATGGCAACGCCTTGGCTTTATGGATGGCCATGCACACCTGACGAAGCGCGAGCTCTGAATCGGCCCAGTACGGCGCATGCCCCATGACATCTTCGCCATTGCCGTGCCGAACATGAACGCCGATGACGCTGTGGCCGCTGAAGTGGTCCTCATACAAAGCCTCGATCCGCGTTTTAATCTCGGACCTGAGTTTGATGTTCCGAAAAATCAGTCGTTCGGCTTCCTCGGCACAACGCCACATCAGGCAAGCGTCACAGACAATGGTGTTGGCTTGGTTATCCTCTCGTGCCTGGAACAGCTCGGTCAGTTCGTCACGTTCTCGGAAAATCTGCTCGTCCGGACGATTGATGCAGTCGATTGACGGCCTATTCCACCAACTCGGGTAGAACGGTCCGGGGAACGAGAGCTGGTTGATCCGATCATCGCAAATCACCGGCACGCCAGCGATCTCCTCAACCGGCTCGAAGAACACCGGAAAGGCGTTGCTGAACGGCTGATCGACATAGCACGAACCGCGCCAATCGATGACGAGCGTTCGCCCGGTCCGCTGCGCATACGACCAGGCTGACGCCAACGACCAGAGGCAATCACCAAAACCAGTACGCCTCCGAGAAATAACAAAGCGTTCGTTCGTCAAGTTGTGACACCCTTCTCGTTGCGCAACATCACTTTATGTGCAGCATCTACTCATCTGGGATTCCGATCGACGCCAATGGAGGCTGGTCAGCCAGACGCAAGGCGATCAACTCGCACGCCGACCCTCGCTGGCAAGCGATTGGCAGATCATGCAAGACGCGCTCACTGAGCCCTCCGTATGCTGACCTTTTTACAAACGCGCATTCCGTGATGGATGCAGCCGAATGCGGCGCTGATCCCAGAGCCCGCGCAGCTCCATCACGAGAGCCTCCCTCTTGGCCCCATCAGAGGTGACGCTGTCGAGAAGATCGCCAACAACAGCTTCCTTCTCAATTTGCATCAGCATTTCGAACAGATCATGCGAAACGCGCACGCCATCACGGTTGGAGTGATCTATGCGAACCTCACAGACTGTTTCCTGGCGTTCTCGACCCGCATGAGCGCGAACGCGGTAAAGAGATACATGGGGCGGCAGTGACACAGTGAGCGCAGTCCAGTTTTCGAGCGTTGTTGCCCGCTTCTTGACGAGAAATGACCCGACGACAAGGCCATCCAGCTCGGTCGACAAAAACGCCGTAATCGCATCGGCAACGGAATCGATGATCGGTTCGGCATTGTTGTTAAAGGACGTATTAAGCAGAATTGGGACGCCGGTCCGGCTCTTGAACGCATTGATGAGGTCCCAATAAGCGGCATTGGTCGTGCGGGAAACCGTCTGCAGCCGAGCCGTACCATCGATATGCGTGATCGCGCCCAGCAAAGGACGCTTGGGTTCTCGCACGCGAACGACGAAGTTCATGAAGGGGTACTCTGCGCGACCATCCGGCAACTCGAAGAAGGCGCCCGCATCCTCCTCCAGAACTGACGGCGCAAATGGACGATAGCTTTCGCGCTTCTTGACCATCGCGTTGATCCGCTCCTTGTTTGCGGCGGGCCTGGGGTCCGCCAGAATGCTGCGATTGCCGAGCGCGCGCGGGCCGAACTCGGACCGGCCCTGTACCCACCCGATCACGGCGCCATCCGCAATCCACTCGGCCGCTCTGGCTGAAACGTCAGCGGCCCGTTCAATCTCCAGGTGTCCGGCCCATCCCTTCAGTTCCTGTTCAATGCTATCGTCGCTGCCGACATCCGGCCCCCAATATACCGCTTGCAGTCGCTCGCGGGGCGCCGGCTTGCCGGCTTCGTTAGATACCATCAGTGCTGCGCCCAATGCGCATCCGGCATCATGCGCGGCGGGCTGCACGAAGATGTCCTCGAACAGACCTGAATACAAAAGTTTTCCGTTCAGAGTGCAGTTGTGGGCCACTCCGCCAGCCAGGCACAACCGTTTCATTCCGGTCGACTCACGATAATGCCGAAGAATGTGAAACACGATCCGCTCAAGCGCCTCCTGCAACGATGCGCTCACATCTCGATGCTGTTGCGTGAACGGCATTCCTTTTCGCCGGACCTCGATATTGCGCAGCAATGCCGGGCCGATACGGTCGAGGTGAACGCGGTAGCCACCGTTTGCGGAGAGCTCATAGAATTTGGCAAACAGCTCGCGATAGCGAGCGGGATCTCCGTAGGGAGCCAGTCCCATGACCTTATACTCGTCGAACAGGCCGTAACCGAGGTATCGGATCGTCTCCAGATAGAACAGTCCGAGAGAGTTATTCTCTGGAAACGTCGCAAGCTCGGTCATTTCGGTGCCCGACCCGACCGCCAAGAGCCCCGACAGAAAGTCGCCACAACCGTCGACCGCGAGAACCAGGCTTTCTTCAAAACCCGACATCGCCAGAGCGCTCACGGCATGGGCCTGATGGTGGCCCACGAATGACACCCGCGAGGGATCAATTTCGGTACCGAATTCCGCCGCTAAAAGGTGCCGCAACAGCAGATTGGCATCGGTGGGAACTGAACTTTCCGGCTGTGATATCAAGAGCCGTTCAAGCATCGCGTTGCAATAGGCTTCACTGGCGTAGAACGCAATACGATCGACGTCGCGAAGCTCCACGCCCGCGGCTGCAAGACAGTATTCGATCGCACTGCTCGGGAGCTTGTTTGAGTGTTTGATCCGATTGAGGCGCTCCTCTTCGACGGCGGCGATCACGCGCCCGTCTTTGACAAGTACCGCAGCGCCGTCGTGCAGAAACGTGTTCGGTAGCTCAAGCGGGTTTTCATAGACCCTGTCGAGCCCACCACTCAGTCCTAGACACAACATCTTGTTCTCCATACATCCTGAGAGGCCTTCCGGCCTATTACTTGTCGCTTGCTTTGCGAGTAGGCCGGACCTCGCCGCGGATAGATTTGCGCATCACCAGCGCAACGACGCGCAGGAAACGCGTGGCACGCAACCGAAACCTTTCGTTGCGTCCGACATCTGCTGTCGCGCACGCGGTGCTTCGCTTTTGGTCTCGTCGTGCCCATCACCGCATCAGGCGCCGCTGAAGCAGCACGGCCGCGACGACAAATGGAACTGCCGCGTAAAGACACAGTGCGCCCATATGCATGCCGACGCTGTCGACCGACCGACCGAGCATTGCTGGACGAATGAGATCGACCGCATGCGTCAGCGGCAGGAAGGCCGCTATGCGTTGAAATGAACCTGGCAACTGGCTCACTGGGAAGATCGTTCCGCTCAAATACATCATGGGCGTGAGAATGAGTGATTGGTAGAAGATGAAATAGTCATGGCTCGGTGCAAGTGCTGCAACGACCATTGCGAGGCTCGCGAAAGTGAGACCAGTCAGTGCGATGGCTGGTAATGCATAGGGAATGGATGACCACTCCGCATAACCGAGTGTTACGGCAACAATCGTGATCGCCGTCCCGGCCAGCAAGGCCTTGCTCGCTGCCCATGCCAGTTCACCGAGAACAATGTCGCCGAGCGTAAGCGGTGTACAGAGCACTGCCTCCCACATGCAGTTCGTCTGCATGCGAGCGTAAGCTGCATAGATCGTTTCAAAGGTTGCGGCGACCATTGCGCTTATGGCGATCATGCCAGCCGCAAGGAATGAGATGTATGAGGTCCCATCGACGCCACCTATGATCATTCCAAGGCCAAAACCAAGACCGAACAGAGAGCTCATCGGCTCGGCCAGATTGCCAAGAATCGACGCCAAGGCTACTTTCCGCCAAACCAGAAAATTTCTGCGCCATATGGCGATCCAGTTCCATGGATTGGCAGGGAGTGCAGGCGCAAAACGTTGCCGCATCGTTCAGTCCTTCATCTCTCGCCCGGTTAACCGCAAGAAAACATCCTCCAGATTTGGGGGACGCTGCAGAAGGCGGAGATCGGTGCGGTTGGCGAGCCGGAGGCGCACCTGCTCTGGATTGGTGACATAGCAAAACAGAGTCTCCCCGCTCACCTCAGCGCGCTGCACTTGCGGGCTGACCAGCGGCAGCAGTTCATGCGGATCGCCACCGTAAATCTCGATCACCTGGCAGCCGATCTGCTCCTGGATGAGCGCGTGAGGCTGGCCTTCGGCGATCTTACGGCCGTGCTCAAGCACGCACAGGCGGTCACACAGTCGCTCGGCCTCTTCCATGAAGTGGGTCGTGAGAAGAATCGTTTTTCCGAGTCCCAATAGCGAGCGCAAGCGTTCCCAAATCAGGTGCCGGCCGTGCGGATCGAGGCCGGTCGTCGGCTCGTCAAGCACCAAAAGCTGCGGGTCGTTAATCAGGGCCCGAGCCAGCGTCAACCGCCGCTTCATGCCCCCGGACAGTTCGCCGACGCGAGCATCCGCCTTGTTTTCCAGCCGGGCGAATTCGAGCAGTGCCGGCGTGACCGCTTTGACCTCTGTCGCGCTCATGGCGAAGTAGCGCCCGAAAACGAGCAAGTTTTCGCGAACCGTGAGCTGAAGATCAAGGTTATCGAACTGTGGGACGACCCCGATGCCCCGGCGCGCTAAGCGCGCACGTGCAGGCACCGGCTCGCCGAGCACGCAGATCTTACCTGCGTCCGGCGATGCGACACCCAGGATTAAACGCGCAAGCGTGCTCTTGCCCGCGCCGTTCGGCCCCAGTAGACCGAAGCACTCTCCGGGCGAGACCGTAAACGAAAGGTCGTCAACGACGATCTTGCCGTTGTAGGACTTGCTCACCTCGAAAAGATCGATTGCCGCGGTAGACATTTGCTTAGGCCATCGCGACGGATGTTGCTCGCGCCGATTCCTCGTCCGCGCGCTTTTTTGTCCAAAGCAGGCCGTCACACCAGACGTGATCGACGCGTCCCCAATGGCACGCCGCTGCAGCATCTGGGAAAAAGCCGCGTCCATGTAGATTGGCGCTGGTATTGCAGAGCAGCGGAATGGCTGTGAGCTTCTCGAATTCGATGAGAAGCTCGGCCACTTTGTGCTCAGAGGCTCTGGAAACCGTCTGCAGCCGAGCAGATCCATCGAGATGTACGACAGCGGGAATTTTGTCCCGCCATTCCGGTCTCGTCTGGTGATCGAACAGCATGTATGGATCGGGTGTTCCTGGGGTAAAAATCTCCAGGGCACGATCCTCCAAGCATATCGGCGCTACCGGCCTGAAATGCTCACGGAGTTTGATGTCGTTGAGGTGATTCTTCATTCCCTCCCAGCTGGGAGCTGCAAGAATACTTCTCCCACCTAAGGCTCGTGGTCCGAGCTCGGCACGCCCGGCAAGGAAGACCACGGGCTTGTCGCTCGCGAGGATTGCCGCAAGTTCGCCCATAGTGCAGGGCGCGCCCTCCCACTCGGGCGGGACTTCGGTCGGACGAACGGACGGCCCACTGTAGACCGACCAGTCCAGGGCTTTAAAGCCTTGTTGTGCCGCAAGTGCGGCGCAAGCAGCACCGATCGCTGAGCCGCTGTCGTTTGGAAAGGGCGGTACCCACACGGCATCAAACAGCCCGGTCGCTCGAAACGCACTATTCCACTTAATGTTCAGACCACAGCCGCCCGCAATGCAGAGGTTACGCGCCCCCGCAAGATCGGAGTGCCGCTGCACAACATCAGAAATTTTGCGAACCAGCAGCTGCTCCAGAAAGACGTGAAACGACGCAAGCACGTCTTCGGCTCGCTCGGCCTTCAATCGCGTTGCGCAGGCATCGAAGAAGTCATGCAGGGCTTCAAGTGGCGTTTGTGCGCTATTGATGTCTGCAAGGTCAGGACAAGCTCCCTCGGCACTGCTGGCAAAGTGCGCCTGATAGAGTTCCTGAAACGTTCGAACGATGTCCGCATCGGCAGATCCCAGCGCGATATAGGCCATCAGCTTTCCGGCAATACCGAGGTCCCAGCCAGTCCGGTCCGCCCGGCTGTAAGGTCCAAAGTGATGTCCTGCCGCCGCATAGGCGTGGCCGATCATTGGAAACAGGCACTCGATGAACCGGATGCCGTGGGGCTCTACATAATAAAGGCGTGGAAACATGCAGCCGTCCCACACCAAGCAGAAAGCAGGTTGTGCGGTTTTGGCGAATGAGCTGGCGCAGTATGCGGATGTTACATGCCCGGTGACGTGCGGATAGCTTCGATAGGGATACAGCTTGCCATCGAGCATGAGGCCAATGCGATCGCGGGAAGCTAGGGGGCTATCGCCTTGCCGTTCGACATACGGCGCGCCCTTGAGCTTGATGGTCGTCGTCCCACTAAGGACTTCAAACTGGGATTCGGACTCTCCATCCCAGCCATCAATGACGAACTGATCAACATCGGTTGGATCCAGCCCGTGCTCCGCCAAGGAGCTAACAACGGCATCCAGGTTGTCAATGGTTTGATAACGCGGATTGTTGTTCAGCTTCTCCTGTTCGACACAAAACACCAGCCGGCCGTCCTCGATCAGAGCGACTGCCCCGTCATGCGTCAACTTGATACCGCAGATACGCATAGTGGCTCCTTTCAAGCTCGGCCGTTGGGACGGACCGAAGATTGCTCCGGATTGCGAAAGCGGACCAACAAGCAGTCTTCGTCAGCCGACTGCCCTTGGCACTGCACGCGTTCGACCTCAATGAGCGCTTCAGTCAAAATCGCGATGACTGTTTCGGCGCCGGCGACATGCCCCCATCGCCTACAGGTGGCATCACGCGCAGATCCGAAGATCAGATGCCCACCTGGAGCAAGCATCTTCACCATCTTGTCGATTGCGGTACGCATCTGCGTCACGTCTTCGAGATAGTAGAGAACTTCGGCGACCACGATCAGATCGAACAGCTCTTCGGTCGAGAACTGCAGAATATCGGTCGCCGCCCAGCTGATATGCGACCACCTCTTGGTGCGCTGGACCGCTCGACCGATCGCTCGCGGCATAACATCGATGACCGTGAGCCGGTTGCAGTGAGGAGCAAGCTTCTCCGTGAATGCACCGGCCGCGCACCCGATCTCGAGGCCGGTTGAGACGGCACCGCTCGACAGCGATAGCCGCAGCAATTGGGTGTGACGCTCACGTTCAAACGGATTGTCGTCAAGCCGCCACGGATCGTCGTTAGCCAGCTCCCGTTCCAACGACTGATATGTGTTGTCTACGCTCACGAGTTAATACCCCTACAAAACTGCTCAGTCAGTCTCTGCCGCAATGCCATCCGGCGCGATCAGCTGCGAGGAAGAGCACGAAAGGCCTGCCCTGCGAATTGAGCCAGGCCTTTCCGATGCCCGGTTAAGACTTGGTCCAGTTGTCGCGTCTTCGATCGAGGCCTTCGATTCATCAACGTCTGGTGATTTCGCTACTTTGCGCGAAAGCCAGTCGCTATTGCTCAAGGTGCAGAGCGCGTAGGCTTTCATCGGAAGCAGGAGGAAGATGTTGATCGGGGTGTGCAGCGCGAATCCGAGAAATCGAAGCTCGCCGGCGCGAAGCGCCGCCACGCTGCATCGAACCATGGTCATCGCGACGATGGTCAGACCGGTCCACCAGGGCACGCTGTCCGTGAGCGCGAGCTGAGCGAGCGCGGCGATCGATGAGATGGCGAGCAGCAGCGGCCCGAGGTTCTGTCCGAGCACATCGAGCGTGAGATACCGATCGAGGCCGGGCAGCAGGTGCAGACCGAGCAGCGTGTCGCGGTAAGTGCTCCGCGCCCAGCGGAGCTGTTGGCGCAGATATGGCAAGAGCTTGTCCGGAACCACCGTGGCGGCGATGGCGTCCGGAACGTACTCGGTTCGAAACCCCGCCTTGAGCATGAGTATGGTGAGATGGCGGTCCTCACCGAAGTCGCTCGGCTTTCCCCGGAAAAACTGGGTCTCGTACTGGTCCAGCAGCAACATGAGCGCGGAACGGCGGTACATGGCACAGGGCCCGCAGCAGCACATGACCGCACCAAAGCGCGTTTGCGCCGCGCGCTCCTCGTTGCAAGCCAACCAGTACTCCATGTCGATCAATCCGGTCAGCCAGCTGTCGTTGCGGTTGCTGGCCGTCAATTGACCCATGGCCGCGCCGACGGCTGGATCCTGCATCTTGCGTACGAGCTTGCTGACCACGTCGGGCGCGATTTCCGTGTCGGAATCGACGTTGAGCACGAGATCGCCGAATGACCGGCGTATCGCGGCGATCTGCGCCTTGCGCTTTCCAACGTTGCTTGGCAGCAGAATGACGTTGACCCTCGGGTCATACGCGTAGCTCGCGTGGACCGGGGCCACTGCACCGACATTTGCAGAGCCGTCATCGACCACATAGACCTGCAATCGCCCTGGGTAGTCCTGGCTTGCGATCGACTTCAGGCAGGCCGCCAGCGTGCGCGGGTCCTCGTTGAAGCAGGGCACGATGACATCCACGCTAGGCAGAGCACCGGTGTCGACCGCGTCGTATCTCGGCAGTGAGGCGTCGGTTCGCAGCGCATAAAGCGCCTGCGCGCTCTTATGGACGCTGGAGAGCAACGCGTAGGAGGCAACAGCAGCGGTGCTGATGGTGGCAAGCAGGCTCATGGGAATTGATCTATTTCAGTGAGATTGAGGAAGCGACCGGATTGCAAAGCCACGGTCATGGAGTGCTGGAATGAGCTCGGCGAGCGCCGTCACAGTCTGGTCGCGCCGACCAGCATGAGGGCAGCGTCCCAACTCGTTGGGTGGGCATCCGTCGTGTAGGAGGACGATTGCCCCGGGCCGGATCGAGGTCAGCACCGCGGCAACAATCGCCTCGGCGCCAGGACGAGACCAGTCTTGCGGGTCGACTGACCAGTGCAGGGCTGCCAGTTCGGCCTTCGCCGACGCGGCAAGGGCCTCCTTGGTCCATATCCCATACGGCGCACGCACGTGCCGCACAGAGTATTGCGGGCAGGCCATTCCGATGACCTTGTTCGTCGTGAGGATCTCGTAGTCCACCTCATCCGGCATGCATTTGGACAATTCCGGGTGCGTCATTGTGTGGTTTGCGATTTCGTGTCCTTCTGCAACGATCCGCTGAATCAGCTGTGGCTGGCCCGCGGCATATGCGCCGATCACGCAGAAGGTCGCGGGGGCCCGATGCTGCGCCAGAACGTCCAGGATAGCCGGCGTGCAATGTGGGTTAGGACCGTCATCGAAGGTCAGATAGACGCAGTTCTCTCCGCCGGCCTCGGCGTAGTCGCTCCGCGCTTCAGTCACTTTGTTTGTCGACGTCACAGTTCTGGCCCGTTCCGTTCAATCATCTCACCGGCCGGCCATTCGCTCATTGGCCTAGCAATCGGCAGAACGAGGCCGACCACCTCCTCCACGCGCGTCGGAGGCACAGTGAGATAGATATCCGGCCGAGCGGACCGGACACGAAGCCCTGGCAGAACGGTCGCCAATCCCTGTCGACCGAGCAGTCTCGTAATATGTTTCTGCAGGGCAGATCGGACCGTGCCGAAGCCGAACGGTACGCCAAGATCTCGCAACACGGGATACATCACGCGGATGGAGTGGCTGATTCCGAGCCCCTCGAGGTCCGGGCGTACCCCGTACAGTCCGAGTTCAGCCACTAGCAGATCGACCTCACCAACTTTGATGAAGCGGCGCAGTGCGCCAATGTGAATCGCGACGCCTCGATCATCGTAGCCGATTGCCCGAATCTCAGGCCTTGCGCCGGCCCAGCTTCGATGACCTTCAAAGGGCTTTGCGTTGAATGCCCCGGTCGGACCATAGGTCTTGCGGAAGAAGTCGGACAATTCAATATGGTCAGCGAGTTGAAGCTCGTTCTCCCAGCACAGCCTCCAACGAACTGGAGGGCGCGCCGAAGCACCTCGTGTGGATTCGGGCGCGATCATGTTCATAGAGAGTAATTCCTATTCATTATCTGGCTCCTGATGCAGGCCAGCAGTTGGCTACGTTCGAAAGGTTTTCTCAAGAACTGGAGTCCAGCTTGCATCACTCGCGTCACGTCGTCTTCAAAATGGTCGGTGAGCAGAATCGTAGGAATCGCGCCTCCGGAGGCAACCAGATGATGGACAAGATCGAGTCCACTCATCGCGCTCGACTGCATCTCCGCGATCAGGCAGGACGTGATCGAACGGCGGCCCGATTTCAAGAACCCGTCTGCGCTCTCAAACGGTTCGGGCACGTAACCCGCGGAAAACACCACATCCGTGAGAGTTTCACGCACTGACCGATCTGCATTCACAATCGAGACCACATCGAGCGTGTGCGCAACTCGCATCAGATTCGCCAAGGACATCTTCGTTTGCATGTTCCGCACGATTTCACCCCAGCAAGGACGCAATCCAATCGACTGCGACCACAACACATTCGGCACCCGCAACCGGGAGGGTCTGACTGGACGGAAATCTACGGCCAAGTTGAGCGTTCGCTCAATTCTACGGCGGTACACGGCGAATATAGAATGGGTTGGCAAAGCCAAACGAAGGTTTGCCCGTCGTATATGCCAACGCAAGTTTGCGGATGCCCACCGTCCTAGATCGAGATATGGCTTGCGCAACACGCGCGAAACTGCGAGCGCACGGTCCAGACGCGTTGATTGATCCTTGGCCCTGAGCTGAGAGGCCATCTCGAACCCGGCGCAACGCTTCATAACCATTCTGATAGATCTGACTTCTCGCTAAACTATCGTTTGCTATCCTCATTCGGTACAAATGGTAAAATCGATTGTATCGATAGAACATATTCACACCGTGGATCACTCAGCATTATGCGCTTCAAGGGCCTCGATCTGAATCTTCTCGTCGCGTTCGACGCCCTGGTGACGCAAGGCAACCTCACTGCGGCGGCAAGAAGCATCAACCTCAGTCAACCTGCCATGAGTGCCGCCGTCGCGCGGCTTCGCTCTTACTTTCGCGATGAGCTATTCACGATGAGGGGCCGAAAACTTGTGCCGACGCCGCGGGCTGAAGCACTCGCAGCCCCAATTCGCGAGGCTCTCGCTCACATTCAGCTGTCCATCATCTCTCCGGACGACTTCAATCCGTCTCAATCGACTCGGCGATTCAAGATCATCCTGTCCGACTTCATGACTGTCGTGTTTTTTCGAAGAATCGTGGACCGCGTCGCGCGGGAAGCTCCAACAATCAATTTCGAGTTGCTGCCACCCGCAGAGGAACCCGACGAGCTTCTCCGGCGCGGTGAAGTTGATTTTCTCATGTATCCGGAGATGTTCATGTCGAGTGAGCATCCCAAGGCGACACTGTTCGAGGACACCTTCGTCTGCGTGGGCTGCCCCATGAATAAGCAGCTAGCACCGCGACTCACTTTCGAGAAATACATGTCAATCGGGCACGTCGAAGCTCGGTTTGGGCGTTTCTTGAGGCCCTCCTTCCATGAATGGCTCTTGCTCGAGTATGGTTTCAAGATACGCACCGAGGTCGCCGTCCAGGGTTTTGGTATGATTCCGCCTATGTTATTGGGCACCAACCGTATCGCGAGCATGCCATCAAGGCTCGTCAGCCATTTCGCAAAGACGATGCCCCTGCGGGTCATCGAACCTCCGCTGCGACTTCTCACATTCACTGAGGCCGTCCAATGGCCGGCGATTCATAACACTGATCCTGCAAGCATTTGGATGCGCAACATATTCTTGCAAGAAGCATCCATGATGCTCCCCCCGTCCGAGAGCAGCCAATGACACAGCTCGTTGTAGGATTGTTCGGGCCGGCTGCGACCTAACCAGATCTACGCCAGGCTCGAAGCTCCGGTGTCCTCTGACTGACGTTGAGCATGGTCGAAATTGCCACGCTCGAGCGCAGTTTGATCGAGCCGCAGGCGCTGTTGATCTCGCGCTGGCATGATGATCTTGTGCGTCATACAGCTCGTTCGGCGGCGCTCTCCCCAACGATTTTCGCTGATCCAGACCGGCTGCATCGCACCGCTCAATGTGAGCCGAGGTCAGAGCTCACGAAATGATCCGGCGAGTCGGGTGAACAATATCCGGCTTCAGCACCACAATTCCCTTGAATCGCACGCCGCGTCAGGTTGTAGACCAGCACCTGCGATCGAGGCTGCAAACTGGACGTTCGTAGCGCACCCGCACCGCTCTTCGCCTGACGCTGGACATTCTTCTTACCGTCAACTGTCCGACGATCGAAGTAATGCCGAAGGACGCCAGTAGCTAGACGTCTATGTGACGGGCGACCTAAAAGGGCGATGTCCGCTCGTTCGCGTCGAACCAACTTGTTCTGCCGAACGCCAACGCCGTCGGCCCTCGGGCGCGCAAAGCCCAACGCGAGCTGACGTAAACTCGGGAGAGCGGGACCTGCAAGTCAGAGGTATTGCGTAACGCTAGAAATGCAGGTTGGGACACGTCATCTCAATGATGCCTATCTTACTCTGTTGTACTCGATCCGGCATGATCGAGCGCAACCGCAAAGTCGCGGCCCGTAGGATCAACCTGGATCCGCCAACCATGAACTCGCGGCATTGGCGCGTTGACCAGGTGTTTGTGATGAGTGTTTCTGATGAGAGGACGGCAGCTGTGCCAATGTCCGCGCACGGAACAGAAAGGCTCGCCGTTCCAATTCGCCGAGCCCTGCTCCACCTCCAGCTCTTGATTATTTGGCCGACATGTTCACCCAAGCCAGATCGGATCATGCGTGCGGGGCCCTTCCTTCGGTTCTCGCGACAGTCATGTCCTTTCGGAAATGTCGTGGCGTGACGCGCGACGCCACCGCCGCCGATCTCGAGTTGCTGCCCCTCACCGCTGAGCCCGATGGGCCATCGGCGCAGTAACATGATTTGCCTATCTTACCCGAAGCATTTATGTCCAGCGCGCACACGTCAAAGCGATACTGCTCGACGATGAAATTGAGTGAGTGAGCTGCCGGACGAGCAAGTCAATACCGCGAAGGGGGAACTTCGATCCTTATGTTCGATAGGATACTTGCGGCGAATTCGCCAGACACGGGCCCCCCAGATTGGAGGGGTGGCGTTGGCTTGAGCGCGCATTAAGATCCTCGTGCAAGCTATAGCATCATCATCCTTTGCTATTGCGGATGCGCATAGCGCGGCTGTCAGCAAGGCTCGTCAAGTTTTCTGCAAACACAATGCCGCTATGATCCCTGCACTTGTAGTGGATTGCATCTGGCGAGGCCGTCCGATGTACCGCGGTCCGCGGCACTGATCCGGCACAGGTCTGGATATGCGAGTCATTGCTTTAGGAGCCATGGCACGTTGTCGTTTCGCCGTGCGTGGCCGCGCTGCGCCGCCGGAACCCATGGACCCGTTTCGAGCGCCTCCACGTCCACGGATGCCGGAGTGCTCCTTCGAGACTCGTTCCTCAATCGTGAGCAACGTCTCGCCAGCCGCGCGAGATGCGCTTGCGTTGAGATCCATGCCGGAAATGGTTTTGAGGCCCGCTTTCGCTCATCCTCCCGACGCTTCGCGGCCGCGGAGTTGCGCCATTAATGAGCAGCCCTCATCTTGTGGCATTCCAAAAACAGATGTAGCCATGCGCGAGCAACGCCTTCGCGCCCACAATGCCATCCCAACAGGACTAGCAGAGTGTTGAAAACGCTCTTAGGCGCTGAGCCGGCGGCCGCGCCACGACCTGGTGGTAGAGCTGATCTGCCATGATTGACCAATCAACGCCCGGCTCAACGATAGACACCACAGCGAGGATTGCGATCGAAAGAGGCCCACCGGATCAGAACTGTGTCTGGGTCCGCCGTTTCGTGACGCACTATCTTAAGATCAAGCGGAGGTGCATGCACATGCGCTCGCTTTTCGTGCCGATCAGACAGCTGATGGCTACGGCGGCGGCAGCATCCAGGAGAAATTGCACAGTTTCCGGTTAGCGCGATCGTGGACAAAAGTAAGCACACGCCGTGTTGCACAATGGCATCACGCGACTCCTCCCTGTCGCATTCCTTCGCGCACGTCGCCAGTCCGTCTCGTTTTTGCCCCACCACGGCCAAACGGCTTCGTCACGTGCGGCGCGAGTGCGACAATGAAAGGAGCCTACTCTTGAATGAATCGAGTGGAGTCTACGATCCGGAGGATCTCGCGATGTTGGGACACCTTTTTGATCAAGCAATCACATGTTTACCGACATGCATGCGAAACAGCGAGAACCGAGCGGCGATCGCGAGACTCGTTCTGCAACGCGCAGCGAGGGATGAATTGGGGTCGCTGGCGAACTTGATGCTTGCACTTGTCTCGGCCGCTTGATCAACAGCAGCTCTCAGTCCTTCTGCGGTTCGCAGCAAGAGACGCATCATCTAGATCATTGAAATAACTTGATTCTCACGTGACGTCAGGTTGTAGGCTTGAAAATTGAGGACCATGACAAACGCCACACCACGACGGCGCCGATGGCGCATTGGAGAACTTGCAGAGGCGACCGGCGTAACGGTACGCACTCTGCATCACTACGAACAAATCGGGCTGTTGGCGGTCTCGGAACGTACCGATGGCGGTCACCGCATGTACGATCGTGAAAGCCTACAACGCGTCTCTCAGATTCGCGCGCTGCGTGAGCTCGGCTTCTCGCTTCCTGAGATCCGCAAAGCAATCGAGGGGCGGACGTCTCTCACGGACCTATTGCGCAACCATCTGGAACGGATTGAACTTCAAGTCGCGCGGGCGACATTATTAAGGGACCGATTGCGCAATATGACGACGCAAGGTGAGACACAAGTCAGTGTCGACGAACTGCCGGCCACGTTGGACGCAATGTCGCGGATTGAGAAGCGTACCCGCTCGGCGATCTGCACATGCGCCTCTAATGCTAGCCGCGAAGATCGGTGGCGCACGATTCGCGACGAGCTACGAAGCTGCATGGATCAGGGCGAGCCTCCATGCAGTGAGCGGGCAATTGCGGTCGCGCGTCAGGCCCGTTCGCTGCTGACTGAGATCGCAGGAGTTGATTCGACCGTCTCAATGATACTCAAGGTGCTGACGCGATTGACCGAACCACATAATCTCGCCGGCTGGGATGCGAGCCTCATGCGATACCTCGATCTCGCCCTCGCCGCGCTGGAGGACCAACTGGGACAGAATTGACGCGGTTGCGCACTGCTTGTCGGAATGTCTGTAACCAACGAGTTGATGGTGACCGATCAATTCTGACGAGGTCGTTGGCCTGTAGCAGTTCCTCTCCGACTCTGCATTGTCGGCACTCATTGAGTCCTTCGCTCTGTGAGGTTTGGCAAGCAACCTCGACGTGCAAGCTTCGAAGCACTTGATTCGCACGTAGCGTCATATTGTACCGTCTAACGCGTCGTCACAGCGACGGGGCGGACAGACCGTCGGCTAAACCGAGGGAGACTCCAATGATCGGCATCACTTTCGGACTTTCCCGGTGAGAGGCCTCGGCGCGAACACGTCGGTGGATGATCGTCCGGGCCCTTCAAGCGCCTCGTCGGCACACATCTGCCGAGCACAGGAGATTTGGCGAGTGTACCGGATGCCGGCAGGATGTTCGATATGGGTCCTATCAACGCCTGGAGGACGCTCTCCTGACCACTCCCCAATCCGTCCGTGCCCGCCCGATGCTTATGGATGAACTTGGCAACAACTTGAGCCTGTTCGTACCAATCTGAGTTCGATTCAAACATCATTGCGCCGGGCTGCTGGTCGCCGCGTCATACCAACGGCGAAGCAGACTAAGACGTGGCGCGATAGTCGGGAGCCCCACATGCCGATTCTTCGCGTTCATAGGCTTGCAATTGCTGCGCTCCTTTCCTTGACCCTGAGTTCGAGCGCCTGGGCAAACGATGTTTACATTCCGGTAGCGGGCCCAATGACGGGAAGTACTGCGGCGCTGGGCGCGCAGATACGCGACGGAGCGACCGCGGCCATGGATTCGATAAATGCATCGGGTCTACTGCCTGACACAAAGCCCGTATTGAGGATTGCCGACGACGCAAGCGATCCCAAGCGGGCCGTCGCTGTTGCCAATCGCTTGACCGCTGACGGGATCGAGCTTGTCGTTGGGCCCTTCCGTTCAAATTCGTCGACCCCGGCTTCAGATATATACACCGAAGCGGAGGTGATTCAGATTTCACCTGGCTCGACGAATCCCCGCCTGACAGAGCGTGGCCTAACCACGCTGTTTCGGATTTGCCGCCGCGATGACCAACAAGGCAGGGGTGCGGCCGACTACATCGTGCGGCACCACCAAGGCGCCAAGCTCGCGGTCCTCGACGATAAGGG
Source organism: Bradyrhizobium sp. WSM1417 (assembly GCF_000515415.1). Taxonomy (NCBI): domain Bacteria; kingdom Pseudomonadati; phylum Pseudomonadota; class Alphaproteobacteria; order Hyphomicrobiales; family Nitrobacteraceae; genus Bradyrhizobium; species Bradyrhizobium sp. WSM1417. Next base: position 2,381,009 of record NZ_KI911783.1, on the reverse strand, counting down.
TACAGCAGAAGGCATCGCCGATATCGTTGAACCGCGGCTTCGAGCAGCTGGCGAGCACACTGTTCGACAAAGCGATGTTGCCGGCGAGAAGGAGTACACCACTCGAGTTTCGAAACTGAAGAGAGAGGGACTCCAGATCGTCTATATCGGCTATTACAACGAGATCGACATCATCTTGCGTCAAGCTGCTGAGGCGAGCGCACGCCTGACCGTGATCGCCGACGATCCGCTGATGTCAAGCGGCCTTTTGGCCATTGCCGGCGAGGCCGCAAAGGGCACGCTCATCACCTTTATGCCGGACCGTACGAATAATGCTGCAGGGGCAGCCGCTGTCGCTAGGCTCAAGGATTCGAGCCTATCGGCCGCGGGTTACACGCTCTACGCTTATTCCGCGGTTCAAGCATGGGCAGACTCCGTCAAACGGGCCGGGAGCTTCGATGCCACCCCGGTCGCTGCGGCCCTACGCTCGGGTTTAATCGAAACGGCCATTGGCACAGTTCGATTCGACTCCAAGGGAGACAATGCCGCTCCTGGCTTCATCGTTTACGGCTGGCGCGACAATACCGTCGAAGCGGTCGAGCAGAACTGATCGCCCGACTCAACACCGCACGGAGCGTTCGAATGATGAACCATCCTCGACATAGCGATTACGCGCTGCCCACGTGCCTCGCAGTCGCAGCAGTCGCAGCAGTCGCAGCATTTCTCGCCCTCACAGCAGTGCTATCACAGCTGTCGTGCGCGCCCGAACGGCCGCCCGAAGAGTACGTTCCCATTCGCCTGGTGCCACTGCAGTGAGCACCACTTCCAGATTCGCAAGGCCGACGAACATCGGCACCTTCTTCCCGCTCTTCAAACTGATTGGAAACTGTCATGGCCTCTTCAGAAGGAACGTACCTTATGGGCAAGATGTCAGTCGCGCACAGTCGCTCTACGATTTGCGCGAATTCGAGCCAAGCGTTAGAGCGCTGTTCGGCGGAGTGGACGTGGCGTGCCTTCTCTTCGCGGAAATAAATATCCGTTTGGATAACGCCGTGCGGCGCCTGATCCGTGCTGATCGTTAACAATTTGAGACGGGCTCTGATCCGGTGCGGCGCTTAGATCTAAGCCCGGCTATTGAACCCCCAACATTCATTCATGAACGCCTTGCGCTTCCCGGCTCCGAATATAGCACGCGCCACGTAGGCTCGATGAACGCCGTCAACTGCTCGCGTCGACAAAAGGGAGAACACCAAATTGGATACCAAACTGCAAGCTATGCTTTCCTCGCTCTCGCCGGTCGCACGCGAATTGGATGCCCTGCCGTCCGGGCGGCCTACCCCCGACAATGGTTGCGTGAAACTGAACACGAATGAGAACCCATTTCCTTTGCCAGGCATCGTGATGCGAAGCGCAATTGCAGCTCTTGAGTTGCAATACCTCTATCCAGAAGACGACAATGTCAGCTTGAGACAAGCGGCCGCAGCTGCCTATGGCATTGCAACTGATCGCGTGATGGCTGGCAATGGATCGTCTGAACTCCTCAGCCTGATCTACAGAGCCCTTCTTGCCCCCGGCGACGGCGTCGCAATGATGTCGCCCGGCTTCTCATTCAATCGCAAGCTTGCCATGTTGCAAGGGGCTCGCTTCATTGAAATTCCCTGGTCTGAACCTGATTGCTTGCCGATGGACGAGCTGCTTTTCGGTGCGGCGAAAGATGCCAAATTCATTCTGCTGGCCAATCCGAACAATCCGACCGGAACATTTGTTCCGCTCGCCGAGATCGAACGCCTCGTTATACGATCTGACCGATTGATTGTATTGGACGAAGCTTATGTCGATTTCGCACCCGAGGACGGCCTGCGCCTTGTTGAGCGCCATTCGAATCTGCTGGTCCTGCGCACGTTTTCCAAGAGTTATTCCGCCGCTGGCATTCGCGTCGGCTTCGGTTTCGGCCATCCAGAGCTGATTGGGCGGCTTCGCAACATCCAGAATGTTTTCAACATGAATGTGGTCGCTCATGCAGTGGGCATGAGCGTCCTTGCGCATCGCGACGCCTACGAGGAGAACCATCGCCACGTCACGCTTGAGCGGCAGCGCGTAGCGGCCGCCCTTTCAGACTTTGGGTTCTCTGTAACGCCTTCTCACGCGAATTTCCTCCTCGCCCGTGTGCCCGCAGGCCAGAGTGGCAGATGGTGGCAGGCGGCGTTGGAAGACCAGAAAGTCCTTGTTGCCTTCTTTCCGGACGCCGGCCTGGAAGAGTGTATTCGGGTTAGCATCGGTACAAAGCGCCAGATGGATGCTTTTCTTGCGGCTGTCGGCAGCATTCTTAAGAAAGTGGGATCCCGTGGCTAGTGGCCCCTTCCACTCATGTCACGCATCCCCGTTCGTGATCGATCTGGATCGAACACCTGATGCAGCTTTCGCGACGCAGCCGGAGTCAGTTTTCATCCAGTCAGCGCATTACGAGCTATTGAGAACGGCTTCGCAGCATATGCAGCGCATTGCCGGCGAGCACCTCTTGCACCCCCGAAACGCGGCGGACTCCGGTCCTCTCTCTATAGGAGATAGCTGAGTGAGAAACGTTCTTCCCTCAAACCTGACCTGCGGCATCTTTGATCATCTTGACGAGGACGGCCGCGATATCGCACGGCAATACGCGGACCGCCTCACCCTCGCGGAGGCCTACGACCGGCTCGGTTTCTATGCCTATCATCTGGCGGAGCATCATTGCACTCCCCATGGACGGGGCCCATCGCCGAACTTGTTTCTGTCGAGCGTCATACAACGCACACGGCGACTTCGCGTTGGTCCCTTGGTCATGCTGCTCAACCTCTATCATCCGCTGCGTGCATTCGAGGAGATTTGCATGTTGGATCACCTGAGCAGCGGCAGGGTTGAGGTCGGCCTTGGTCGCGGCTCCCTACCGATCGAACTGAGCTATTTTGGAGTTGGAGCCGATGTTGCCTCAAGCCGTTACGAGGAAGCTTCCCAAATCTTTATTGGCGCGATGAATGGCGGCCCGCTCTCATACCAAGGGCAACATTTTGCGCTGACCGACGTTCCTCTCACGCTTTCTCCTCACCAGCATCCTTGTCCCCCGACATGGATTGCAACAAATCGGCCAGACTCAGCCCGCTGGGCTGCGGCAAATGGCGCCAATCTCGCGTGCATGGGCCCCTCTTCTGCCGTTCGCAAGATAACCGATGTCTATCGCGCTCATCGAAACACGGAGCGTGACGTGGGCGGTTCAGCACCGTTTCTCGCATTGCTCCGCATGGTCGTAATTGCCAGCTCTGAAGCAGCGGCCCACTCCCTCGCGGCGCCAGCCTACGAAACATGGCTCAAGAGCTTTAAGTTCCTGTACGAGCTCAACGACATCCCTCCTCCATCCAACCTGCCCCTGACCTTGGATGCCGCAATTGAAAGTGAACTGTGCGTTGTCGGAACCCGCGCTTCGGTGCGCCAAACTCTTCTCGATCACTTGGAAGAGGCAGGGGCCAACTATCTCCTTTGCCAGCTCGCCTTCGGATCCCTGTCACTGGATGCCTGCATCAACACCGCAACTGCGATTCACTCCGAACTCATAGCGGCAGAGCGCTGACGGTGACCCAACAGCGATTCCAAAACGTTCGCCCTTGACCCGGCAAACAAATGGCAACACCGAGGCCAATGAGTACCGCCGCCGAATGCATCGATCAGGCCGCTCTCATGGTTCAAATGGCTTTTACGCGCATGCGACCTTTTCGACTACATCACCAAACAGGAGGCTTGACGGCAATAAATGGCCTGGCCCTCATTTTGCGTGCGTTGACATTGCCGGAGCAGGGGTTTGCTTGGACAGGTGAGTTGGCTCACGCTCATCCCGCTTTGGCGCGCCAGTTCCTCGATCTCATTCCACACGAATCCAAGGTGTGGCTTATCGCCCGAGCGGCCCTGTCGTGACGCGGTCCCGGCAGCGCTCCGCCAAGACGGAGGAGATCGCGCGTAAGCTCGAGATCGTCCTGGCGGAGTTGGCTTCGCTGCGCATTCTGCTGGCCGCGCACGGCATTAGCACCCCGCGACCTCTCGGGGAGGACTACCTCACTGTTCAGCGGTTCGCAGTGATGAACCACATAAGCCCCGAAGCCGTGCTCTCTCGGATCCGCCGCGGCAAGTTGCGCGCGGAGAAACGCGGTGGCCGCTGGTTGGTGAAATGCACGGTTTGCACAGCATAGCCGTGCAGTGACGAGAACAGTAAGAGAGACGGGATGAATCAATCCGAGATACGGAATCCGGCACATGGAAATGATCTGTGCGTTTAAGTTGGTATCTCTCCTGGGCTCGACCGGACGGCCCGATGAAGACTCAAGAGATCGATCGAGGCCAACGTAGCGCACGACCAACACACCGTCGACAGATCGGGAGGCTCGATCTCGATGCACCCATGCAATCACAAAACGCGCCGGCCCCGAGCACCGGGATATCGAATGACCACCTTTGGGTGACCGGGATCACTCAGTCGATACCGACTGGCTAACAGAGCGATCAGAGTGAACAACCGGAAGAGCGCGGTCGCGTGGCAGTAGAGGTCCAAGTCCGATTCGCTGGCAATATTGTGGCAACAGAAAACGGCGCACACCCTTCATGTCGGTTTTGAAGGTGAGCCACCGCACGCGCCCAGCTTACGGTCTCGAGCACAGGAGAGATAGATGCTTTGCTCGCAATCGCACTCTTTGCGAGTTCCCCTGAGGCATATCTTGAACGTCCGGCTCACCCCCCCTGGGGCGTAGCAGAGGAAATTAGCCCAGTCATTCGCCTGTACACGGTCGCCTCGCGCGCCGGTGTCAAACAGGGACAGATCTGATTTCGCTGGGATGGTCGCCAGAATCTGGCTGGAGAAGGAGATGGCCAATGATGTCACCAAGACTGATGTCAGTCCTCGGGTCGATGGTAGCAGTCGAGCGTATGTTTTGGAAATTTCGAGAATTGATCGATGGCGACAGCTCGATCGCACCTGACATGCGAGATACGCTTCACGTAATATTGGACGCAAAGCTTCTTTCCGCAAAAGTTAAGATTGTGACCGACGCGCGCGCTGCGATCGACGCAACTCCCGATTTGTCGCAGGCAGTCCGCGACCGAGCATTCAGGTCGCTCGATTTTGCGATGAAAATGTTTATGACCAGCGAACCGCGCCGCATTCAGGATCCGCTTAGTCGAGTCGGTATCTGCAGCGCTAATCCCAAGATGCATTGATCCATGCCCGCTCACCCATCGCCCGCCGCAACACTTGGCTGTGCACTGTTGATGTTAGCCGAGGCGCTTCGATTGAGCTCCTGAGGAGCTTTGAAGCTGGTGGAATCGAGCGACAGCGACCTCGCTAGTTGATGAATCTAATGTCTCCTGGGGCCGGCACGCTTGGTTGGAACCTGCCGAAATGCTGTCGCCGCCTATAGCAAGGATGATTCAGGATAAGGCGTGTGACGATGTATTCGCGATTTTCAATGCAATGTACGGATGACGAGCAAGCGTCAGCACATGACCACCCCTTGCGTTCAGATAGAGGCAAGTCTTGATCTCGCTATGGTGGCACGAGCGAGCTGCTTGCATGCATTCATCTGGCTCCAACACCAGCCTTGAGACAGCGTGGGCAGCTCGCCTTCAGATCTCTAGCCAACGTTAGCAGGAGCAGCGCAGCGCAGCGCAAGCCAATAGCGACAAGGGCGGTCTAGCGCCGTTTGGTGCAGCGCTCTGGCAGCCTGATCCCGGATGGCTGCGCTAACGCGCACCGGTCCGGCGCCGTGTCGATCGTGAGTGCTTTGCGAGTCAACAAGGAACTGGAGTGTCTTTGATGCGGGCTCGCGGCCACGGCACATGCGTGCGCCGTATGGGATATGGACCAAGGAGGCCCTTGCCGCGTCGGCGAAGGCCGAACTGGCAGCCCTGCACTGGTCAGTCGACCCGCAAGACTGGTCTCGTCCTGGCGCCGAGGCGATTGTTGCCGCGGTGCTGACCTCGATCCGGCCGGGGGCAATCGTGCTCCTACGACGGATGCCCTCCCGACGAGTTGGGACGCTGCCCTCATGCTGGTCGGCGCGACCAGACTGTGACGGCGCTCGCCGAGCTCATTCCAGCACTCCATGACCGTGGCTTTGCAATCCGGTCGCTTCCTCAATCTCACTGAAATAGATCAATTCCCATGAGCCTGCTTGCCACCATCAGCACCGCTGCTGTTGCCTCCTACGCGTTGCTCTCCAGCGTCCATAAGAGCGCGCAGGCGCTTTATGCGCTGCGAACCGACGCCTCACTGCCGAGATACGACGCGGTCGACACCGGTGCTCTGCCTAGCGTGGATGTCATCGTGCCCTGCTTCAACGAGGACCCGCGCACGCTGGCGGCCTGCCTGAAGTCGATCGCAAGCCAGGACTACCCAGGGCGATTGCAGGTCTATGTGGTCGATGACGGCTCTGCAAATGTCGGTGCAGTGGCCCCGGTCCACGCGAGCTACGCGTATGACCCGAGGGTCAGTGTCATTCTGCTGCCAAGTAACGTTGGAAAGCGCAAGGCACAGATCGCCGCGATACGCCGGTCATTCGGCGATCTCGTGCTCAACGTCGATTCCGACACGGAAATCGCGCCCGACGTCGTCAGCAAGCTCGTACGCAAGATGCAGGATCCGGCCGTCGGCGCGGCGATGGGTCAATTGACGGCCAGCAACCGGAACCACAGCTGGCTGACCGGATTGATCGACATGGAGTACTGGCTGGCTTGCAACGAGGAGCGCGCGGCGCAAACGCGCTTTGGTGCCGTCATGTGCTGCTGCGGGCCCTGTGCCATGTACCGCCGTTCCGCGCTCATGTTGCTGCTCGACCAGTACGAGACGCAGTTCTTCCGGGGAAAGCCGAGCGACTTCGGTGAGGACCGTCATCTCACGATCCTCATGCTCAAGGCAGGGTTTCGAACCGAGTACGTTCCGGACGCCATCGCCGCCACGGTGGTCCCGGACAAGCTCGTGCCGTATCTGCGGCAACAGCTCCGCTGGGCGCGGAGCACCTACCGCGACACGCTGCTCGGTTTGCACCTGTTGCCCGGCCTCGATCGGTACCTCACGCTCGATGTGCTCGGACAAAACCTCGGGCCGCTGCTGCTCGCCATCTCGTCGATTGCCGCGCTCGCTCAGCTCGCGCTCACGGGCAGCGTGCCCTGGTGGACCGGTATGACCATCGTCGCGATGACCATGATTCGATGCAGCCTGGCGGCCCTTCGTGCCGGCGAGCTCCGATTTCTCGGCTTCTCGCTGCACACCCCGATCAACATTTTCCTCCTGCTCCCGATGAAATCTATGCGCTCTGTACCTTGAGCAACAGCGACTGGCTCTCGCGTAGACCGCCAGATTTGTCCGACGAAAATGGAAGGCATTTCAAGTTTTTGTACCCGGCCCCCAGAACCGATAAACCGAAGGAGATTGTTTGCATGTCGCGCATTCAGCACATTGAGCACCGCATTGCTCTACAATTGGAGGTCGTGGCTCAACTGATCTGCCAGGACAAATTCGCGCTCGGAGCGGTCAAGCTGCTCGACGAACTCACAAGCGAACTGGTCGCGGCAAAACTGGAACTTGGCGCAATAGGCGAGGCGAGCGCCAGCAGGCGAACAGTCCCAGCGGAAAAATACGGTGGCCTCTTCTATCCAGAAGACCTCCGCATCCTAGCTAAACTTTTCGACGAGGCAGTCGCGGCTTTACCGCCAGATTGCCGTACTATCGCCAATCGTACGCAAATCGCAAAACTTGTTCTAGCATTACAGTTGCTTTTGTTACGGGCTTCTGAATCCATGGGCAACCATGATTCGAATGTCGTGGGCGAGGGCCGCGTTGGTTGAGGAGACGCTTGCGTTGTGGGCGGCGTCGCTTCGAGAGATCAAGCAACGGATACGTCCGTTGTTCACGCAAGAGCGTGTTGCGACGAATGCAGGTCTATTCCTGGAAGGTCTGCTCGGAGATGAGCAACGCAAGACCGGTTGGATGCGCGCGGAGGCGGCTGGCGATCCCGGCCCATGGCGGCAGCAGGCGATTCTGGGTCGTGGAGACTGGGACGCTGATGCCCTGCGCGATATCGTGCACGACTATGTCATCGAGCATTTGGCGGATGACGATGCGGTGCTGGTGATCGATGAGACCGGTTTTCTCAAACAGGGCAAAGCGTCATGCGGAGTGGCGCGGCAATACACTGGTTCGGCAGGCAAGATTACGAACTGCCAGATCGGAGTCTTCGCTACCTACGTTTCGCGTCATGGTCATGCGTTCATCGACCGCGCGCTGTATCTTCCGAAGGAATGGACCGACGATCCGGATCGTCTGGAAGCCGCATATGTGCCTGCCGATGTCGGCTTTGCGACCAAACCAAAGCTTGCGACGAGAATGATCGCACGCGCGATAGCCGCGTCTGTACCATTCAGGTGGGTTGCCGGCGATACAGTCTACGGCGTTGGCGACATCGAACAGCAACTACGTCGGGCAGGCAAAGGCTACGTGCTTGGGGTCAGCAGCGCTCATGTGTTTCGATCCTGGGGCAAGCGACCGCCGGTCGCCGGTACGGCTGCAGACCTCGCCCGGACGCGGCACCAATCCGACTGGAAGCGCCTGTCGGCGGGAGCCGGAACCAAAGGACCGCGGCTGCACGATTGGTGTTATCTCGAATTGGCCGATCTCGAGGCCGAGCAGTTCAACAGTGCAAATGACGGTTTGTGGACACGCGGTCTACTGATCCGTCGTCGCATCGCCGATGATGACCTCGCCTTCTTCACCACCTGGTGCCCAGCGGGAACAGCCATTGAAACGCTGGTCGCGGTCGAAGGCCATCGATGGGCGATCGAGGACAGCTTTGAAACCGCGAAAAACGAGTTCGGGCTCGATCACAACGAGAGCAGATCCTGGCATGGCTGGCACCGTCACGTGTCCCTGGTGATGCTCGCCTTCGCCATGATGGCTGCGATCCGACATCGCGCTAACCCGCCACCGCCCAAAAAAACAAAACGGCGCCCCCCGGCAAAAGCCAAAACACAGCCACGGCGCCACTGATCCGTTGGTCAATCCAGGAAATCCGCCGCATTGCCATCAGACTCGCTCGAAACCGTATTCAACCCGCACACATCATCGCATGGTCTTGCTGGCGCAGAGCTCACCAAGCTAACGCCCAACGCGCTCACTTCAAATCAAAAATGCAACTGTAATGCTAGGGTCTGTTTGGATTCATCTTGAATTTATCACGGCGGCGGTGAGATTGATCATTGCTTCGAAGCTGATGTCAGTTTTGTCGGCTCGCATGGCGATCCGCTTGAATTCCAGCTTGCAGAAGAAGTTTTCGATCAGATGTCGCCATTTGTCGATTTCGGCGTCGATGGCGAGAGGTTTTGCGCGCCGCGGGTGCTGAGAGATGACGATCTTGGCGCCGCGTGCGTCGAGGTCGGCGATGATGGCGTTGCTGTCGAAGGCCTTGTCTGCAATCAGCGCATCGAAGGTCAGTCCTTCGATCAGTGGCGGGACGCCGACCGTGTCAAAGCGCTGTCCTGGCAGCAGCACGAAACGCACGAGATTGCCGAGCGCGTCGGTCAGTGCCAGGATTTTGGTGGTCATTCCGCCTTTCGAGCGGCCGATGGCCTGGTTTTGCGTCCCCCTATTGCGCCCTGTCCTTGGCGGTGGACCTTGACGATGGTGGCATCGACCATGGCGTACTCCATGTCCGGCTCGTCTGAGACCGCATCAAACATGCGCTTCCAGACGCCCGCCTTCGCCCAGTAGCGAAAGCGCGTGTACACGGTTATCCAGTTGCCGAAGGCGCGCGGCAGATCGCGCCACGGACTGCCTGTGCGGGCAATCCACAGCACGGCTTCGACAAACAGCCGGTTGTTATTGCCGCTCCGGCCGGGATCACCCGGCTTGCCAAGACAAAGCGGCTCCATCTTCGCCCATTGGGCGTCAGTCAAAACGAATCGGTCCATCCCAAGCTTGAATCATAACCAAGCCAAGATGAGAATCCCGAATCCAAACAGACCCTAGCATTACAGTTGCATTTTTGATTTGAAGTGAGCGCGTTGGGCGTTAGCTTGGTGAGCTCTGCGCCAGCAAGACCATGCGATGATGTGTGCGGGTTGAATACGGTTTCGAGCGAGTCTGATGGCAATGCGGCGGATTTCCTGGATTGACCAACGGATCAGTGGCGCCGTGGCTGTGTTTTGGCTTTTGCCGGGGGGCGCCGTTTTGTTTTTTTGGGCGGTGGCGGGTTAGCGCGATGTCGGATCGCAGCCATCATGGCGAAGGCGAGCATCACCAGGGACACGTGACGGTGCCAGCCATGCCAGGATCTGCTCTCGTTGTGATCGAGCCCGAACTCGTTTTTCGCGGTTTCAAAGCTGTCCTCGATCGCCCATCGATGGCCTTCGACCGCGACCAGCGTTTCAATGGCTGTTCCCGCTGGGCACCAGGTGGTGAAGAAGGCGAGGTCATCATCGGCGATGCGACGACGGATCAGTAGACCGCGTGTCCACAAACCGTCATTTGCACTGTTGAACTGCTCGGCCTCGAGATCGGCCAATTCGAGATAACACCAATCGTGCAGCCGCGGTCCTTTGGTTCCGGCTCCCGCCGACAGGCGCTTCCAGTCGGATTGGTGCCGCGTCCGGGCGAGGTCTGCAGCCGTACCGGCGACCGGCGGTCGCTTGCCCCAGGATCGAAACACATGAGCGCTGCTGACCCCAAGCACGTAGCCTTTGCCTGCCCGACGTAGTTGCTGTTCGATGTCGCCAACGCCGTAGACTGTATCGCCGGCAACCCACCTGAATGGTACAGACGCGGCTATCGCGCGTGCGATCATTCTCGTCGCAAGCTTTGGTTTGGTCGCAAAGCCGACATCGGCAGGCACATATGCGGCTTCCAGACGATCCGGATCGTCGGTCCATTCCTTCGGAAGATACAGCGCGCGGTCGATGAACGCATGACCATGACGCGAAACGTAGGTAGCGAAGACTCCGATCTGGCAGTTCGTAATCTTGCCTGCCGAACCAGTGTATTGCCGCGCCACTCCGCATGACGCTTTGCCCTGTTTGAGAAAACCGGTCTCATCGATCACCAGCACCGCATCGTCATCCGCCAAATGCTCGATGACATAGTCGTGCACGATATCGCGCAGGGCATCAGCGTCCCAGTCTCCACGACCCAGAATCGCCTGCTGCCGCCATGGGCCGGGATCGCCAGCCGCCTCCGCGCGCATCCAACCGGTCTTGCGTTGCTCATCTCCGAGCAGACCTTCCAGGAATAGACCTGCATTCGTCGCAACACGCTCTTGCGTGAACAACGGACGTATCCGTTGCTTGATCTCTCGAAGCGACGCCGCCCACAACGCAAGCGTCTCCTCAACCAACGCGGCCCTCGCCCACGACATTCGAATCATGGTTGCCCATGGATTCAGAAGCCCGTAACAAAAGCAACTGTAATGCTAGCTAGGGGAACGACAAGTGAACTCAAATCCGACCCAAATCATGGCGCCTGCGTTCTTGGCGATTTGATTGATCACACGTTCAACGCTTCCTCTTCTAATCAAATCGAGGTTCCAGCTAGCACCTGGCGGAATTCTGCTTAAGGACATACGTCAAGGCACTCGAACGGTAATAAACTCGAACCGTAATAAGACATCGCCTTACTTTTGAGAACCCGGAGGTTCTTTCGAGATCGCCAAGCGTGTGTATACAGGCAGCCCCCTTTTCCTAACAGATTCGTCTCGTCAGCAGGCAGGCCGCGGGAGAGGTGGTAGGACCACTTCTTCGGCATCCTCAAGGCAAGAATCCTGCAATTCAGACCCTCGGGCTCAGAGGATGAGTGCGGTACCCCTTCACTGCAGTGCGACCGCCTGCCGGCCGCCCCGACGCGCAAATAGTCCGGTCGTCCTAACAGCACGCCGACTGCGCAGTGGGATGGCTGATCTCGTCCACGTTTCGGCTGCGACCGAAAGTCTTCTCTGGTGCTCCCCGGGCTGCTGGGGCAATGCCGCCGAGAGAAACGCGCCACTCTGACCAAACCACGGGTATCAGCCATAAGGAATGTCGTTTCGTGCAACGATCACGGCGTGGGCCGCTCCGCGGATCTGCAGACTATGCCTGGTTCCACGCACATTGCTGCTGCTGGCCACCTCGAGTTAGAATACATTTTGGCTGGGAGTAGCCGAAGGCACTTGAATCGTACGTGGCGTCACGTTGTAGGAAGCAGGCATCCGCCGCCTCGCGCCGACCAACTAGTTCAGCGTTTTCTTGGTTCGAATCATATCAGGCGGCGTCGGCGAGTTTGTAGGACCAGTTGTGGACGACCGGATGGCGATTGACGTCGTCGATTCCGGCCATGATGCGCTCTTTGAGTTCATACTTTGATGTCACCCGGATGTGACGCAGGACGGAGCGGGCGAACTTGGAGAAGAAGCCCTCGATGAGGTTGAGCCAGGAGCCGTGCTTGGGCGTGAAGGTAAACTGGAAGCGGCCTGCCGGTCGTGTATCGAGCCAGGCTCTGGTTTCTCTCGAGATGTGCGCGGAATGGTTGTCGAGGATCAACTTGATCGCGGTCCTGGCCGGATAAGCGGCATCAAGGAGCTTGAGGAATTCGATGAACTCTCGGCTGCGGTGGCGGTCTTTGACGAGCGCGTGGACCTTCCCGGTGAGCAGGTCAATCCCCGCCAACAGGCTGAGCGTGCCGTGACGTTTGTACTCATGATCGCGCGCGAAGGTCGCATGCACGCCCGGCACGGGCGGCAGATCTGGCGCTGTCGTCGCGATGGCCTGGATTCCAGGCTTCTCGTCGTAGGAGACGATCGCTACCGGTTTGTCCGATTTCTTCGACTTGGCGGCGGGCTTTTTTCAGGACCTGGACCTCGCGATAGACATACAGAACCTCCGCCATTTTCTGCTCGAACTCGGCGTCGCGGTTTTCAAGGTAGTAGCGCACCTTGTGCGGCTTGATTTCCTCCTGGCCGAGAAGCTTGCACACCGTGCCCTGAACCAGATGGGCGAGACATTCATGTCCGGCCCCCGGTCCGTGCTCGCGCGCATGGCGGGCCAGCAGCCGCGTCGTCCACAATTCGTGCGGATAGCCGTGCTCCTTGGCCTTGTCGCACGCCAGAGAGACCAGCCACGCCTTGGCCTCCGGCGTGATCACCGGCTCCCTGCCCGGTCGCGGGCGCTCGTCGAGCGCAGTCAATGCACCGTCAGCCACCGCCCGCTCGACGCAGCGCTGGACCGTCTGATGATGGGCACCAAGTCTTTGTCCCACCGCAAAGAACGACGGGGTCTCGCGGTAGGCAAGCAGCATCGCGGCCCGCGACACCCGGCGCGCCGGTTCGGTCCTCGACCGCGAAAGAGCCGTCAACGTTTCGATCTCCTCATTGGTCATCGCCAACTCGACCGCTTGCCGCCATCCTGCCATGATGAAACTCCTCGTTCAGTCAATCCCAAACGAAGAATCCACAAACAAGCGTCCCGTTCCATGACTGCCAAGTTCATGGAATCGGTCGTCTAGTTAACCACCGATGGCGGGAGTGCGACGTAACACATCAAAGCAATCCCTCTGGATTAGACATCGAGATGACGACAGCACTCCTTTTTTTCACTATGATCTTCTTCGGCGGCTTTGGATTGGGCTACGGTGTGCGCAGCTGGCGTTCCCGGAAGCGACGTGAGCGCGCCCGGCTCTATGGTGCTCTCTTTCATTCCGGCACTTCTGCTCCGCCGCCGCTCCGAGGCCCCGCACGCCGTGGTTCCTAACGCTGCATTCGGCCCTGTTCAAAGAAGGAAATTGCCGATCCGCCACGCGATGGCGAACGCCCTTCACCGCCATCGTCGAGCACAGATTCGCAAGGCGGAGTTGAGGCCACGCGTGGTCGCGTTGAGTCGGCCCCAACAGCACGGCGTAACGTGTGACTGATCGCCGATCTGACCCGAGACACTGAGCGGTCAAGACTGCGAGTCGGCCGTTCACGAATCATCGGGTCGGGGCGGTGGATTCGCAACCGGCCCCGGCCTGACAACGTACCGCTGTGTGATCTTGGCATGTGCGGAAGCGATTGCCGGACCGAATTCCAATCAGCGCTGGTGGGAAGCGCGGAGGAGATATGTCTGAGACGCGAGCGAGCGGTTGAAACTGAGTGCAACGGCGAGCACGATTGCGGCAGCGTCGACAAGACTCTCCTTCCGGCATCTACAGTGCTTCGGGACGAGAAGAGAGATCCAGAGGCCTCACGACTTCGAATTTCATCTCGCAACAGGATCAACGCCGCGTTGACCGTGACCAATGCTTCCTGGCCGAGTTCGATTCGCTGAACTAGCCTACCTAAACTGAGAGGTTTCGAAGGTGAGGCTTCCTTCGTAGAACTCGATCCGCGATAGTCAGTACAGCGGATGCATCATGAAGCCTGACGAGCGCCTCGCCGAAGTCCTTGAGAATCGCGCGTGTTTTGATGATGAGGCATGGGAGCTGTGGGCACAGTGCCTCTCACCCACTGAGCGGCTGGAGTATATTCGTAAGCATCGCTCTCACTTCCGGTTCACAGATTACGATGAAGTGATAGCTGTTGTACGGGGTCGGCGCTTCACCGGTTGCTCATCGCAGCTCCTTCGATGGCGTCACAGGATAAGAGCAAGGACGTTGCAAAGCGCTTTGCTCTTTTCGGTAGCGGTGTGGCTGGGCATCATCTGGCTTGCGGTGCGCTTAATCCGCTGAGATCAGCAGCCCGCTTTTCGTCAACAAGCTACCTTTAGCTACCTTTGTTCGCACGCGACCGAGCATTGCGACGCGGTTGGAGATGATCTGCAATGCCGCAACCTGACGCAGCGTTCGGTTCGAACATTCCTTTGGCACGAATGTCGCGATGCAGTTACAGCAATTCGCGCGGACGTTGTTAAGACGCACGGGGCACGGGGCACTCAAGAGATGAGAGTAGAAATGAAGAACCTGTTGCTTGCGACTGTGGGCATGGTGGCGTTTGGCGCAGTGGCGCCCGCATTCGGTGCAGATCTGGCTGCGCAGCCCGTCCAACCTCTCTACACCAAAGTTCCACAGCCTGTCGCGGCTGCAATCTACGACTGGAGCGCCTACTATATCGGTATGAATGGCGGTTTGGGCTCAAGCTCGAATTGCTGGGATTTCAATGGCGGCACGCCCGAGGGCTGTCATGATGCGACCGGCGTGATCGTTGGTGGCCAGATCGGCTATCGATGGCAGATGGGCCAGACCGTGCTTGGTGTTGAAGGCCAGGGGAACTGGGCTGATTTGACCGGCTCGAATGTCAGCGTCGCGTTTTCGGATGTCAACCAGAGCAAGATTGATGCGTTCGGTACTATGACGGGGCAGATCGGTTATGCCTTGGACAACGTATTGTTTTACGCCAAAGGTGGCGCCGCAGTGACGAGCAACACCTATCAAATGAGCTCGACCCTGACGGGCGCGCAGCTTGGGAAAAGCGACCACATAGTTTGGGGCGGCGCATTGGAAGCTGGGATCGAGTACGGTTTTGCGCCGAACTGGTCGGTTGGCCTCGAGTACGACCACCTATTCATGCGGCGCGCCACGGTGAACTTCGCCGCGCCCGCTGGTGGGACCGATCGCATCCGCCAGGAGTTCGATCTTATAACGGCACGGCTCAACTATAAGTTCGGCGGTCCGATTCTTCTCAAATATTGATCTGTCGTTCAAACGGCGGATTGAAAGCCCCGGCCCATGGGCCGGGGTTTTTTGACCTGTTAGTCTGCTGTACAGGAGCCATACACGGTCTTATGACATTCCGGGAGGCCGCGCTTGCTGCATCAAGCAAAACCGTTCTCCTGGGCAGGTATGTCGTCGCGATCCGCGCCCGAAAAGCTCATATACGCGAGAATGTCAAAAATCGAGCCGAACCGGGCAGATGAGGCCTGTATTCTGTGAAGCTGCTGTTCGAGTTGGCACCTGGCGCTGAACGGGCCTCTTTTGCTCTGGGGGCCCACTCAGCCTCACTTCACAGGGACTACCCCCTAAAGAGCGCGTCCGTAGAACAGGGGAATCGTGCGCTTAGGTTTCCGGCTCGATTGGGCAGCCAGATTGACGGGCAAGAGGAACATCCAAGCGTGCATGTCTTGGCCAGTTGCATGCGCGCCCATCCTTGAGCGGGCGGCAGCACGGGGTCGAGGGGGCGGGCCACGCGCCGATGATTACGCTTGCGCTGAAGATCACTCTGACCGCACGCAATCAACGATGCGGCGAATGGTCCGCCCTCATGTCCAGCCCGCGTCGGACTAACGGAGTTCGTGTGAACCTCTCCCGCTTTCGACCCACGACCAACCACCATCGGCAGAATACGTTTGTCTACCGATGACGATCGGGACGACACACTTG